>JBHOQQ010000055.1:0-38400 GCA_042408955.1 Thermomicrobiales bacterium | reverse complement strand
GGCCGGCCTAGCTCAGTTGGTAGAGCAGCTGTTTCGTAAACAGCAGGTCCGGGGTTCGAGTCCCCGGGTCGGCTCCGCTGAGGTGCCAGGCTCGGAGCGGCACGCCGAAGTGGCGGAACTGGCAGACGCGCTACGTTCAGGGCGTAGTGGGTGTAAACCCGTGGGAGTTCAAATCTCCCCTTCGGCACCGGGTGCGAAGCCCGACGTTCCCAACTCGATGCCGTGGGAACGGGCCCGTTTAATGGCGGGCCTGGACTTTGACAAGCGAGAACGTTGGCGGAAGGATGGTCGCTGGCCCAATTTCTGGGCTAGAGGAAAGTCCGAGCTGCACAGAGCGAGGGTGCCTGGCGAAAGCCAGGGCGGCGCTGTCCCAGGCGCCGACAGTCCAGATTGGCACGCGGGATTCCGCGTGAGAGCAACAGAGACCATTCCGGACGCTGGGCGCACACCGCTCCGCGTCGCGGGTGAAAAGGGCAATCCTCCCCGCAGCAATCCCCGATCCGGCCGCTATCAGGTTGCTCGCCGAGGCCGAAGGTGGGAGCAGTCGCTGGCGATCCCAGCGACCGGTCTTTGCGACCGAGAGAGATGACCATCACGAACAGAACTCGGCTTACTCTCCGTCAATGTTCTCTTCCTCAGGTACGGTGCCTTTAGCTCAATCGGCAGAGCGCTGGTCTGTGGAACCAGAGGTCACGGGTTCGAGCCCCGTAAGGCACCCCACAGCGAGCCGGTCCTGATCCAGAGGACCGGCTTCGTCGTTTCCGTGGCCAAGGTACCGGCACCGGGCAGACCCAAAGAGCTACCACGCCGCGAACCGGCTCTGCTATAATCTGGGCGCAGGAGCCGCTCGTGCGGCTTTGCCCTCGTAGCTCAATGGATAGAGCGTCTGGCTTCGAACCAGAAGGTTGGGGGTTCGATCCCCTCCGAGGGTACCGCTGTCACCATTGAGGTTTTCGCAGGCGCGGCGGCTGCATGGCGTCGCGCGGGGCTGCGGCATGCGGGCGCATATCCTCTCCATTGGTAGTGAACTCATCCTCGGCCATCTAACGGATACGAACGCGACGTTCCTCGCGCAGGAACTGGTTGCATTGGGCATCGAACTGCTCCACGTCACTCAAGTCGGCGACGACCGGAGCCGCATCGCTCGCACGATCCGCGCCGCTCTGAGCGAAGCCGGCCTTGTCATCTGCACGGGTGGTGTCGGGCCAACAGAGGATGATCTCACGCGCGAGGCGATTGCGGACGTCGCCGGGGAAACGCCTGCCGTTGATCACGACCTGCTCGCTACCATCGAAGCGTTCTTCGCGGCGCGTGGCCTTGTAATGCCGGAGCGAAACCGGAAGCAAGCATGGCTCATCCCATCGGCGGAGCCGCTGCCGAACCCGGTCGGTACCGCCCCCGGCTGGTTCGTCCGGATCGATGGACGGATCATCGTCGCGATGCCGGGCGTCCCGCGCGAGATGACACGGATGTGGCGCGAGCAAGTTGTGCCTCGCCTCACCGGCCTTTTGCCAAATCGCTCCGTTCGCTCCATCACGCTGCGCACCGTCGGCATCGGCGAGTCGGCGGTCGAGCAATTGCTGGACGATCTCGTCAAGCGTACGAACCCGGTCGTGGCGACGTATGCCAAGGACGACGGCGTCCACGTGCGGATTACGGCCATTGCGATGGCGCCGGATGAGGCTGAGGCGATACGCGACCAGGTCGCCCAGGAGGTGCGGAGGCGGCTTGCCCGGCACATCTACGGGACCGATGACAGAACACTTCCGGCCGCACTGCTCGGTCTGCTGCGCGAGCGCGGGCTGACGCTTGCGATCGCCGATCGTGGTGCTGGCGGCCGTTTTGCCTCGCTCTTGCTGAGTGACCCGATGAGCCGCGATGTTCTGCTGGAGAGTACCGCCGCAGGTTCAGCCGACACACCTGCTCTCGATCTGGCGCGCCTGGCGCGCGAGCGGTCCGGCGCTGGGGTCGGACTCGGGATGGTGATGGATGCTCGGCCGGATGGTCCCGTGTGGGAAGGGACGGTGCACATCAGTGTCGCGGGCTCTCCGGAGATCGAAGAGCACTTTCCGATGCGGTCGGCATACGAAGAAATACAGCGGCGAAGCGCATTGATGGCGGCAGATGTGCTGCGCCGGTGGCTTCTTGACGGATCCTGAGGCTTCTCACGAACCCGGGTTCCTAAGTGATCCCTGATCGCGTCAGCGCGGGAGTTCGCTTGGGGTCCCGGATTCGTGTTGGGTTTCCAAGCGATCAGGGATCCCTTGGGGTCCCTCTTCAGCCGTGTGATCGCTGTCGCTCGCCGTGGCCCGATAGGCCTGCAGGAGGGCCGATTGTCGCGCCAGCATCGCTTCGCGGCTGGGATCATCGCGGTCGTCCCAGCCGCAAAGATGGAGGAGACCGTGGACAGCCAGGAAGCGAATTTCCTCTGACAAGCTATGGCCTGCCTCGGCGGCTTGCTCCGCTGCGCGGTCAACAGAAATCACAATATCGCCACCGCGCTCGTTGTTCCCGTCCAGGGGAAACGTCATCACGTCCGTCTCTTCGTCGACGCCCATGAACTGGCGGTGGAGGTCGCGGAGGTGCTCGTCGGTCGTGAGGGCGAAGCTCACGACCCACCTGCCACATTGCCCTTCCTGCCCAAGGACAAACTGCGTCAGCGCGCGAAGATCTGATTCGACTGCAGACAGGTCGCGCCTTGCGAGATTCACCGTCTCGGCTGTCACCTCTAAATCGGGTGAATCGATGCAACCGTCGGTTTGCTTCGTGCCCATCTTTTTGCCTTGAGCGCGAGCGTACGGTGCCATCACGATGCCTGACTAAGCGCGTCCCGTACGAGGGCACTGACGCGCCGGCCATCGGCGCGTCCTGCCACGCGCTCCATCACCAGTGGCATCACTTTCCCCATATCCTTGGCGCCGTGCGCGCCGGTCTCTGCGATCGTATCCGCGATGATCTTGGTAAGCTCTTCATCCGAAAGGGGAGCGGGAAGGTAGCGCCGCAGCACCGCAAGCTGTGCCTCTTCTCGCTCGACGAGGTCCTGACGCTTGCCGGCGCGGAATTGCTCGATCGACTCGGCGCGCCGCTTTGCCTCTCGTTGCAGAAGTGCGAGTTCCTCAGCGGGGTTCAATGGCCCGCCCTTGTCGATTTCAGCATTCTTCAAGGCCGCAAGCGTAAAGCGGATGGTATCGCGCGCAGTCGTATCGCCCGAGCGAAGTGCTTCTTTTAAATCCCATTCGAGTCGTTCCCGCAACGTCTGAGCCATTGCCATCCTTTCTGCCGGTAGCGTGGGGTTGCCGGTGTTCTGGCCGTAGTTCTCGCACCTTGCCGGGCGCGTGATGATCTACCTGGCCTGAATCCTAGGCAAGCCCTGGTCGCAGAGGCTTACCGCCGAGGACATGAAAATGGAGATGAGGGACGGATTGACCGGCATCCGGACCGGTGTTTGTCAGCACACGATAGCCGGATTCGCTGATGCCTTCACGCTTGGCAACCTCGACGGCAAGCTGGAGGAGCTCAGCCGCCAACGGCCAATCATCCGCGCCGAGCTCGTTGAGCGACTCGACATGGCGGCGCGGAACAACCAGGACATGTGTCGGCGCTTGGGGATGGATGTCGCGAAACGCCACGGCGTTGTGCGACTCGGCTACGAACTCCGTTCCGAACTCTCCCCGGACAATTTTGCAAAAGACGCAATGTGCTTCGCCGTCGTGGTTCCGCATCTCCGTTGTCTCCACGCTCTGCATGCTACCATCCATCCCAGGTGAGCCAACCTGGGAGGTATCCGTGCCAGTATGCCAGAACTGCCAGAAGTTGAAACCATTCGCCGCACGCTCGAACCCGCCATCACGGGGCGGACCATTACCGGCCTGCGCATCGGCTCCTTTCCTGGTGTCCTCGGAGGCACTCCACCCGACGTCGTTGCGAGGGAAATTTCCGGAAGGAGGATTACGTCCGTCCTCCGGCGCGGCAAATTCCTCCTGATTCACCTCGACAGTGACCTAGCGCTCGCGGTGCATTTCCGGATGACAGGACGGCTCGTGCTCCGCGACCGGCTCGCTCCGGCAGAGCGATTTGAGCACCTCGCCATCGAGCTCGATAACGGATTCGATGTGCGCTTTGCCGATCAGCGCAAATTCGGCAGGGTGCTTCTCCTAGATCGAGCGGGACTCGGGCGACTGGAATCCCAGCTTGGTGCCGAGCCACTCGATGCGGCGTTTACGACCTGCAAGCTGGCTGACATCGTCCGTGGCAGGCGGGGCCAGATCAAGAGCGTATTGCTCGATCAGCGCCTCATTGCTGGCATCGGCAACATCTATGCCGACGAGGCCTTGTTCCGCGCGGGTATCCATCCGGAGCGGCGCGCACGCACCCTCTGCCAGGACGAGGTAGAGCGGTTGCATGGTGCGATCCAGGCGGTGCTGCGGGAAGGTCTCGATAACCGGGGCACAACATTCTCCAGTTATCGTGATGGCCAGGGGAAGCCCGGTGCCAACCAGGCCAATCTGCGCGTCTATGGCCGTGGGCGAAAGGGAGAGCCCTGCCCACGATGCAGCGCTGAGCTGCGCTGCATCGTGGTGAGTGGCCGGAGCAGCCACTTCTGCCCCCGCTGCCAGCCAGCGCCTTCATCATGACCACTCATTGGAGCATGCCAAAGATCCGAGCCACGGCCTACCCGCAGTCAATGGCAGCGTGACGAAGGGGATCGTTCCAACGTGGATGACGGTTCGACACGGCAAAGACAGCGAGCATCCTCCGAAGCGATTGAAACTGGCGACGTACTGTAGTCTTTCCGGAGAGACCTCCGGATTTTTGCGCTGACTTGGTACTTTTTGGTGTAACCTCTACATGAAGTCTGACAGGAATTCCTGCACAATGGGCGAAAATCGTTGCGGCAGTCCTCAAGAGCGTGCGGTGAGGTGGAACATGCGGCTGGCTGGAGTCTTGCTTGGATTTGGCTTGATTGTCGCGTCATCTATCCAGACAGCGTTGGTTGTTGGTGGAGCGTTAGTGAGCGACGAATTGAACGGAGAAGCGTGGAGCGGCGCTATCCTCATTTTCTTGGTGCTTGTCGGCGCTTCTTTTGCGTACGGTGTTCCGATCGTCGGCGCATCTACGTATGCGCTCGCGGCGATTGCCGGGTTCATCGGAGCCAGCACAACTGAATGGTGATCTCTACGTCTGGGGTGGTATCGCTTTGCTGGTGAGCGCTGTGACGTTCGGTGGAGCATACGAGAAAGGCAAAGAGTAAACGCGCCGGCGCGGTCAGGACGAGATATTCGTGGCAGTGCTGAACGAGCTGAGAAGTGTGCGTCTCGTGTTATCCCGTGGGCAGGGTAACGGGATCGAAGCGGCGGGGCGCAGCGAGCCTTCGCGCGAGGGAGCTGCGTGGCCAGCAACGCCGGTTCCAACTGCTTCAGGCGACAGATCCCCGATAGCTCATTTCCCGGTCTGGCAAGGTCCTCCGCAAGATCACCAGACGGCGCAGACGCCGCACGTGAAACCCGTGCTGTCGGTGGTCCCTGACCGCGCGCCAGCGGGCACGAGCGTGACGGCGATTGGATACGGTTTTCGTCCCGGCACGCAGGTGTATCTGGCATGGGCCGGAAACGGGCAAGATGCACGTATCGTTGCGCAACAGGCCGCTGATCCGTCTGGGGTCGTGCGCTTCTCCTTTTTAGCTCCGGAGGCGCCTCCGGGCGTCTACCGCGTAGTTGCCGGTGCGCCTGGGCAGCCACAAGCGGCCGCTCAGCTTACCGTGGTAGCACCAGGCGCTGCCCAGGGCCTCGCGGTCGCAGCCCCGGCGGCTCAGTCACGGCTCTCATGAAGACGGAACCGTCTATGGCCAATTGTGATCCGGACGAGCTTGATCGGCATGGCATGACGATCCTGGCGAACATCATCGGTGAAACGCCGGACACGGTGATGGCGATCCATGCGCTGCGCCGGGGGAGGTGCAGGGCCTGGACGAGCGGCGAGTCTGAGCGAACATGGGCCGCAGTCGTGCAGCATGCGAGCTTTCCGGGCGAGCCGTTTGGATTCGGCGAGGAGCTGCGGAGTTTGATGACGATCCTCAGCACGCTTGGCGCGTGGACGGCCGTATGCCTGCCGCTCAGCGTTGGTGAGAGGTTTGCGCGCCTCCTGGAAGGCGAAACCGGGCGCGCGTGCTTGTTGACCGAGGAGATTTACTCGACGCTTGAGTGGCTGCGCCCGGTTCCGGTGCCCGCAGGAGTGCGACTCCTTACCAAGGAAGATCTGAGCCTCGTTATGGCGAGTGACGATTTGGGGATGGGGGATTGGCGATTCGGGAGTGCGCTGATTCTGCTTCAGGAAGGCGTCGTGGCCGGAGCTGTCGTGGGAGACCGGCTTGCGGCCGTCGCCTTTACCGCGGGGATGGGCGACCGGTATGCCGATGTTGGCGTCGTCACACACCAAGGTTGGCGCGGACGTGGTCTGGCGACCGCGTGCGCGGCCCTCGTCTGCTCAGAGCTTCTGTGGAGAGGGTTCGTGCCAGTCTGGGGCACGTCGGTGGACAATCTTGCCTCGCGGCGCGTGGCCGAAAAGCTCGGGTTCGTGGAGGCGACGCGCCGCGTCTACGTCAATGCCGGGTGACTCCCGTCCTGTTACGGGAGGACAAACCAATAAACGCGGCCAAGCAACGGCCGCGCTGGTCCTCATTGGTGGAGCGGGTGATGGGACTCGAACCCACGACATTCTGCTTGGGAAGCAGACACTCTACCAACTGAGTTACACCCGCATCATTTTTCGACCGAGAGTATAGCACGCCGTGTGCGCAACGTCCAGTGCTGCGAAGCTCGTGCCATCCCGAGTTGTCGCAGATTGCCAAACATCGACCAGCAACAGCGTCGAGAAGTGAGTCATAAGCAGGGGAGATCCCGTGCGGCGACATCCACGTGATCCAAGCTGCCGGAGAGCGCGGCGAATCCTGCCGCGATGGTGTTGCGAGCCAGCACGAGCGTGGTGACTGGTCCAGTTCCGCCCGGAACTGGGGTGATCGCTCCGGCGTGTCCGAGGAGCGCTTCGTAGTCGGCATCGCCGACGATGCGGTCGTCAACGACATTGACGCCGAAGTCGATAATCACCGCGCCGGGTTTGACCATCTCCCGCGTCACGAGCTGTGGCTGACCGGCAGCGATGCCAATGAGATCGCCTTGCTGGACCACGCTCGGCAGATCGACCGTGCGCCGGTGGCAGATCGTGACGGTAGCGTTGCGCTGGAGTAACAGGGCAGCAAATGGCCGGCCGACCACGTTGCTCCGCCCGATGACGACCGCGTGTTTCCCTTCGATCGGAATGCCATAAAAGTCGAGGATCTCGATGCCCCCCTGCGGGGTGCTTGGCCGCAGCGAAGGGAGGCCGAGATGCAGCCGCCCCGCATTGACGGGCGTGATCCCATCGACATCCTTCAGCGGCGAGAGATGCTCGTAGACGAGGGTCAGCGGGATCTGCCCAGGGAGGGGCATGAGCACCAAAATCCCGGTCACATCGGGGTCGCTGCTAAGGCTTCGCAGCTCCCGGACGAAGGCGCCCGGAGCGATGGTGTCTGGGAGATCAACCGCCTGATGGGTGATGCCAACGCGGGCCATCGTGCGATCAATTGAGCCGCGGTACGCGAGCGCCGATGGATGCGCGCCGGCGAGCAAGGTCACCAGACGCGGTGGCTTCCCGCCTCGTGCAATGAGTTCCGCGAGTGAATCACGGATCTCCGCGCGCAACCGGGAGGCGAGCGCGGCGCCTTTGAGAATCAGCGTGTCCTGTCTGGCGGCACCGTTTGCCGTTTCCAGAGGTGTCGTGGTCGCGCTAATGATGCGTGCTCCCGGCTGGTGTCGAAACTCCTGCCCGGCGGCAGGCCATCTCCAGCGGGAGTATAGCAATCCTGAGCCGCTCAGTACGCCGTGAGTGAGCAAGCCCTATTCGCGTGACCCGTGCCACCGGTGGCCTTCGAGCTCAATAACGACAGCTAACGACACTTTTGGTGCCGGAATGCGTACGCTACTGGCGGAGCTGTCGTTTCGGATTACCATAACACCGGTTCCCCGGCCGGGCTGGGGATAATGTGGAAAGGTGATTGACGTACGGACACCCCCGTGGTAATATCGTGTCAGGCAGTCACGATAACGCGTGACGCGGTGGCACGAGATAGGGGATCGTGACGATCTGTCATGACGAGGGGGAAAGCGGTGGCCCAGCAGATTGCGTCAGAATTCGGTCAACTGTTGAAGGGGTTCCGGGAGCGCCGGGGGGTCTCCCAAAGCAAGCTTGCCGAGCGGGCTGACTTCGATCACAGCTATGTCAGCCGGTTGGAGAGCGGATCGCGCATGCCGACGCGCGATGCCGTCGACCGGCTGGGGGCGGCGCTCGGGCTGACGCAAGCCGAGCTCGATGCGCTCCTGGCCGCGGCTGGATTCCTGCCGCGCGACGTGACCAATCTCCTCTCGACCGAGCCGGTGATCGGCGAGGTGCTCGACCTGCTCCAGGATGAGGCGGTGCCATCTGAATACCGGGAGAGCATGCGGCAGGTGCTGCGCTTGCTCGCACAGCAGGCGCGGTTCATGGTCCGGCGCCGCGACGGCAGCGGTTTCTCCGGCGTGGCTGCCTGACGCACGGTCGCATCGCCCCGCGCGACCTTCTCCAGCATCGTTTGCTCATCCCCTGATCAGCGATTCCCCGCCTCTCCCCGCTCGCTGGGTCTGGCTCGCAGGCTTGCGTGGGCCAGGCCAAATCAGGAAAAACCTGTGCTACATCGCGAAGAGCATGAGGATCGTCGTCACCCCGGCGTCGCGATGTACGTACATCTGTGGTAGGATCGGCGGCCGGCCACGTGTCACTGGGTTGGCCATCAATTCCTGGCGAAGCCGCGGAGGGAAGGGCGTTGGCGGAGTTCGCTCATCTTCACTTGCATACGGAGTATTCGCTCCTCGATGGCATGGGTCGCATTGACGAATACATCGCCAAGGCGAAAGCCCTAGGCATGCAGCACTTGGCGGTCACCGACCATGGGGTGATGTACGCGGCAATGGACTGGTACAAAGCCGCCACCAAGGCCGGGATGCATCCCATCATTGGCATGGAGGCGTACCTTGCCGAAGGGAAGGCGACCGAGAAAGAGCGCAAGTCGTACCACCTCTTGCTCCTCGCGGAGAATGACGCCGGGTACCGGAATCTGCTGAAGCTGGCCTCGTGGGCCAGCCTCAAGGGGTACTACTACCGGCCGCGGATTGACCTCGACTGGCTTCAGGAATGCCGCGAAGGGTTAATCGCCACTTCTGCCTGCCTCGGCGGGCCTGTCGCTAACAATTTTCTCACCAATCAGCCAGAGAAGGCGCGCGAGTACGCCGGGAAGCTCGCTGAGATCTTCGGGCCAGGCCGGTTTTTCATTGAGATTCAGGATCACGGACTGAAGGAGCAGCGGGAGACGAATCGCGAGCTGATCGCGCTGGCGCGGCGGCTCGATTTGCCCCTCGTGGCCACCAACGATGTGCACTACTGCAATCAGGAGGACGCGCCCTATCAGGATCTTCTCGTCTGCATTCAGACCAATAGCACACTCAACGACCCGAAGCGCCTCAAGTCGGAAACCAACCAGCTCTACTTCAAAGGGCCTGAGGAGATGGGCCTGGTCTTTGGCGATGTGCCGGAAGCGCTGAGCAACACGATCCGCATCGCCGAGATGTGCACGCTCGATTTGGGATTCAAGGGCTATCACCTGCCGCATTTTGAGGTCCCGGAAGGCTTCACGCCGGAAACGTACCTCGAGCACTTGTGCCGCGAAGGTGTCAAGCAGCGCTATGGCCACGATCAGGGAGAAGTGGGGGCGCGGCTGGCGTATGAGCTTGATGTGATTCGCCGGATGGGCTTTACGAATTACTTCCTCGTTGTGTGGGATTTTGTGAAGTTTGCCAAGGACCATGGGATTTTCGTCGGGCCGGGGCGAGGCTCGGCCGCGGGCTCGATTGTGACGTACGCGCTCGGCATCACGGCGCTCGACCCATTGAAGTACGGGCTCATTTTCGAGCGCTTCCTCAATCCGTCGCGCATCACCATGCCCGACATCGATATTGACTTCGCCGATGACCGCCGCAACGAGGTTATTGACTATGTCGTTCGCAAATATGGGGATGACCGTGTTGCCCAGATCGTCACCTTCGGGACCATGGCGGCCAAAGCCTCAGTGCGCGACGTCGGCAGGGCCATGGGTTTGTCGTTTGCGGAGACCGACCGGGTTGCCAAGCTGATTCCTTCAGGGCCGGGGGTCACGATCGACAGCGCTCTCGAAAAGGTCCCTGAGCTACGAGCGCTGTATGAGTCGGACAGCGTGGTGAGGGAGCTCATTGACTCGGCGCGCAAGGTTGAGGGTATCGCTCGTCATTCGTCGACGCACGCGGCTGGTGTGGTGATCTCGCGCGATCCGCTGGTTGAGCATGTTCCCCTGCAACGGGCGGGTGGAAAGAGCGAGGGTGAGGTTACGACCCAGTATCCGATGACCCGGCTTGAGGAAATCGGTCTCCTGAAAATGGACTTCCTCGGGCTGAGCACGCTGACGGTGCTCGGAAAGGCCGTCGAGCTGGCGCGGCGCAAGAAGCCTGACTTGTCGCTGGAGACCATACCGCTTGACGATCCGAAGACGTATGAATTGCTACGCCGGGGCGAGACGGTGGGGATCTTCCAACTTGAAGGCGGCATGACCACCCGAATGACCATCGACGTCGCGCCGAGCTGCTTCGAGGACCTCATTGCGTTGATGGCGCTGATCCGGCCTGGACCGATGGAGATGGCGCCTGACTACATATCCCGGAAGCATGGCCGGACGCCAATTGAGTACATGCATCCCGACTTGGAGCCGATCCTGAAGGAGACGTACGGGATCGCGCTGTACCAAGAGCAGATCATGCAGATTGCCAACGTGCTGGCTGGCTTCACGATGGCCGAGGGCGATGGCCTGCGCAAAGCGATGGGCAAGAAGCTGCCCGAGGAGATGGCCAAATATCGCGGGCGGTTCATTGATGGCTGTGTTGCGCATGGGCTGACCAAGGAGCTAGCCGCTGAGATCTGGGACATGATCGAGCGGTTTGCTGGATATGGCTTCAACAAGGCCCACTCTGCCGCGTACGCGGTGATCGCAGCACAAACGGCGTACCTCAAGGCGAACTTCCCCGTCGAGTTCATGGCCGCGATCTTGTCCACGGAGATCGGGAATACCGAGAAGATCGTGGTCAATGTTCTTGAGTGCCGCCGCGCCGGCATCGATGTGCTGCCGCCGGATATCAATACGAGCGAGCTAGATTTCACGGTGGAGGTGACGCCGGACGGCAAGGAGGCGGTTCGATTTGGGCTTGCGGCCGTGAAGAACGTTGGACACGGTGCCGTCCGGGCGATCCTCGAAGCAAGAGCGAAGCAGCCGCAGGGCCGGTTTTTCGACTTGCAAGCGTTTTGCGAGTCGGTAGATTGGTCTGTCGTGTCGAAGCGCGCGGTGGAGTGCTTAGCGAAATGCGGGGCGCTGGATTGTCTGGGGCACGGCCCGTCTCCCCGCTCGTGGGTCGTTTCGGCGCTGGATGCCGCGATCGCGGCTGGGCAGCAGCGCCAAAAGGCTGCCGCACGCGGACAGATCGGATTGTTTGACGCTGGTGGCACCACTGCCATTGCGACGGTTCCCCGGCGCATCGCGGAAGCCCGGGAAATCCCGCGAAAGCAATTGCTCGCTTGGGAGAAGGAGCTGATCGGCTTTTATCTCAGCGATCATCCGCTCACGGAAGTGGGAGTCGCTGGCATGGAGGGGGTCGTGCCGATCGTAGCTCTGCCAGAGCGGGCTCAGGGAGAGCGAGTCAAGATCGTGGCGATGATCACCGGCGTCCGAAGGATACCGACCAAGACGAACCGGACGATGGCGATCGTCGAGATCGAAGATCTCACCGGCGCAACCGAGCTCGTCGCATTTCCGGATGTCTACGAGCGTTACGCCGAGCTGTGGAGTGCCGACCAGATCGTGGAAGTGATCGCCAAAGTCGATCGCCGGGGAGAGCAGACGCAGCTTATCTGCGAGTCCGCATCCGCGGAGTTATCTGTCGCCAAGGCGCGACCCAGATCGCGGCGAGTCGTCCATCTCCGGTTGCCGGAGGCGGCAACGATCGAGCACGAGCGACGGATCATGCACGACTTGTACGAGATCCTGGTGCATTACGAGGGCGATGACGAGGTGGTGTTGCATGTCCCCACCTCGCGGGGCGTCGTCAAGCTTCGCAGCCGCTCCCGCAGGGTTGATTGGAGTCCCGAGCTTGAGGCTGCGCTGCGCGAGGTGCTCGGTCCGCACCATTACGAGGTGCAGGAAGACCGGGAGGAACGGTTGGCTTCTTAGCCAGAATGATTCGCGACTCGTGAGGATCAAGGAACCGGCAGCGGTCAGCCGTCAGTCATCAGCCGTCAGGTGCCAGGGAGGTGCCCTTGCTTGGGTCCAGCCCTCCTCCCGCGCGTAGCTCAGGACGAGGCTCGTGCCTCGCTGCGCTCCGGACAGGGCTTACGAAGATAAGCCCCTTAAAAGGGCTGAATCAGGCACCGCTCGTAACATGATCGGCCAGTTCTGTGAGGATAGCGCGGGTCTTTAGAGGCAGCGCGAAGCTGGAGACGCGTCGTCATGCACGTACTCATGCTGATGATGCTTCGCTGCCTGGTGGGCCGGCTCTCGCGCGGGGCTCAAGCCCCGCGCTCAACCGACAAAGCCCCCTGAAGGGGACGAGAAGGACGACGACGCGGGCGGGATGCTGACGTTGGCTCCTCGCTGGCGCAGCCATGCCTCAATCTCCCCAACAGGCCAGCAATTCAGGACGCGGTCCGGCGTGGCTCCTGCCCGCCTGGCGACGGCAACGCCATACTCCAGCATCGACCATCCGTCCGGGTGATGGGCATCGCAGTTGATCGTGAGCAGGCAGCCAGCGGCGAGCGCCTGCCGGGCGTGCGCGGCATCGAGATCCAAGCGCGCGGGATCGGCGTTGATTTCGAGCGCCGTTCCAGTGCGTGCCGCGGTTTCGAACACACGATCCCAGTCGAAATCGCCACCTTCCCGTTGCTCGATCAGCCGTCCGGTCGGATGCGCGATGATATCAACATGCGGATTCTCAAGGACGCGGATCAGGCGGGCGGTCAGCTCGTCTTTGGGCTGATTGAGACCGACATGCAGTGAGGCAATGGCCACGTCAAGCTCTGCCAACACGGCGTCGGTAAAATCCAGTTTGCCATCGCGCGAAACCTCGACTTCGGCGCTGGCAAACACGCGAATGCCCGTCAGGGCGTTGGCGTGGATGATCTCGCGACGCTGCGCGCGCAGGCGCTCAACATTCAATCCACGCGCGATGCCGAGACTCTTTGTGTGATCCGAAATGCCGATGAACCGGTACCCCCGCTCTTTGGCCGCCTGCGCCATCTCCAGAACGGTCAACGCTCCGTCGCTCCACTCCGTGTGAGCATGAAATTCGCCGAGGATATCCGCTACGGTGATGAGTGACGCGAGTCGGCCTGAGCGGGCGAGTTCAAGTTCGTCCAGCCCTTGTCGTAGCTCCGGAGGAATCCAGGGCAGTCCGAGCCGGGCATAGACGTTCGTTTCGTTCGGGCAGACTGGCAGCGGCCCCAACAACCGCAGATGGGCATCGGATCCGGTAGCTTTGATAAGAACTGTTCCGAATTCTTCGGGTGCGGCGAGCAAGATGTCCGCCTTCAGACCCGGAGCGAGGTGAAGGGAAAGCAGTTGAGATGAGCGCTGCAGCACGTGCGACACCCATGGATGCTGCTCGATCACGCTCGTCGTCTGCTCAGGGTTGGTCGTGCCAATCACGACATCAAGGTCGCCAACCGTTTCTAGCATCCGGCGCACGCTTCCGGCCAGACTGAGCGGGGTGCCTTCTGGCAGCATCTGAGCGAGGTCGGCGAGGAATTGCCTGCCAAGCGGGAGCACCGTGCCAATCCGGTGACGACCGGTCCGGCGCCGCAGCGCCTCGATGCCCGCGGCGATTTTGGCTTCGGTTCTGGCCGACATGCCGGGCAGCGCGCGAATGCGTCCTTCTGTGACGGCCGCTTCCAAGCCGGCGAGATCGACGATACCTAACTCTTTGAACAAACGGGCGGCGGTCTTTGGTCCGACGCCAGGGACCGCGGTGACCTCGAGCAGTGTCGGTGGAACACGACGCTCAAGCTCGATCAGCGCCTGGACAGAGCCCGTCGTCAGGAGCTCGGTGATGATGCTGGCGATCCCTTCGCCGACGCCTTCGATCTCTTGCAATTTTCCTGCTGATGCTAATGCCGAGACCGGCACGGGGTGGTGCCGGATCGCTTCTGCCGCCCGCTGGTACGCGCGAACGCGAAACGGATTTTCGCCTCCGATCTCCAGGAGTCGGGCATAGCGCTCCAAGAAGTCCGCAATCGCCTCGTTCGTGGCTCGGGCCATCATCGCCATCTGTATCCACCAGCCTAATCGGCTGCAAGCTCTGGTGGCTGGCGAGAGGCATCGACCGCGCGGAGAAGTGCGCGAAGCACCGGTACCGGGCGATCCGCCAGGATGAGCACGCCATCTCCGGTTCGAGCCAGCTCAAGCGCCCGGTTCAAAGCGCGGCGCTCGGTGGTGGTATGTACGATGGGTGGCGGCAGCTCGTTCAGCGCTATACCACCGCGCAATGCTGACGCGCGAGACGGGTCGTGCTGTTCCGAGTGCTGAATCATCGCCGTGCTTGCCCGCCCGATGAGGCGGCCAACCTCGGCCACATCTTCGATTGGGACATCGTCGAGCCGCCCGACGATGGTGATCAGCCGTTTGCAGTCGCGGAACGAGCGTAGCACAGAGCGAAGGAACCACGAGGGCTCAGGACGGCTCACCACAATGGTGATTCCCTGCAGGTCGATTCGATTGAACGAGGAGGGAGTGCGCAAGGGTGAAGGGCGATACGCGCGGAGAGCCTCGCCAACTAGACGCGCCGGTAGGCCGCAGGCGATGGCAGCGGCGGCGGCGCTAAGAGCGTTGTGAACTTGAAAACCGGCTGCGCCGCCGAGCGCAAAGTGAAGATCTGCCGCGTGGCACAGGATCACGGGCGTGGTGGCATTGCCGAAGAGGAGTGTTCCATCCTCCGCCCAGGCGGCGATGTCTCCGGCCGCTAACCGGCTTCGCACCAGCGGAGTTTCCTTGCTCAGTGCCGTCAGAATCTCCTGGCGTTCACGCGGAACCTCATCGCCCGCCACCGCGAAATCCTCCCCGTTGAGGATCACGAGGCCATCCCGGTGCGCTGAGGCAAGCACCTGAGGCAGCAGTTGTACGGCGAGCTTCGCTTCACCATGGATCAAGCAGGCTTCGCGATTGGCACAGACGTTCGTCACGACAACGACCGGGAAGCCTTCAGGCTGCAAGCCGTGCGTGGGGATCGTGAACCAGTCGATCTCCTGAAGCGCAACGTCCAAGCGGCCTTGATCCAGCGCGGCGCAGACGCGTGACCACGGCACAAGCTCACCACGCTGGCGCACGCCCTCAATCTCTACCCCAAGATCCGTCCAAATGGCAGTCCGCAGTCCAGCGGCGCGAAACATCGCGTCGAGTATGCGGATGACGGTCGTCTTGCCGCGCGAGCCAGCGACGAGGATGATTGGCCGCATGCCGGCATCCGTTGTCGCGGCGCGCCAGTTCGTGAACGAGGTTGCGATGTTGAGAGTCGCGGGCGCGCGCTCGATGATTCGCGGACCCATAGCATTCCTCACGTTGCGGCTGCTTTCGCGTCTTCCAATGCCTGCATCAACGCCGGGCGAATTGCCTGATACGCCCGGGCGCGATGACTGATCGTGTTCTTCTCGTCGGGCGGAAGCTCCGCCATCGTCCGTCCGTCCGGCAACAAAAAGACCGGGTCGTAGCCAAAGCCAAAGGTTCCCGCTGGCTCGGTGGCGATCGATCCCTCACAGACACCCTCCTCCCAGGCGATGAGGCCGTCAGGACTCGCCAGGGCGACAACGCACCGGAAGCGCGCTGTTCGCCGTTCCGGAGGCACTCCTTCGAGTTCGGCTAGCAGTCGCGCTAGGTTGGCAGCATCGTTGCCCGCCTCACCGGCGTACCGAGCCGAGCGAACACCCGGCGCGCCGCCGAGGAAATCGACCTCCAGACCAGAGTCATCGGCGATTGCCAGCATGCCCGACTGCTGCGCGGCAGAGAGCGCCTTGGCGATCGCATTCTCCGCGAAGGTTTGCCCAGTTTCCGGAGGGAGCACGATGCCAAGCTCATCGAGAGACGCGACGTGAACCGAGCCGGGAAGAAGCTTCCGAAACTCCGCGATTTTGCCCGGATTGCTCGTCGCCAGCACGATAATCTGAGCGGCAGTCGTCATCGGCTTCCTCCGAGCGGTTGGGCGATAAGGCCCTCCGGCAGGCCGAATACATCAACTGCCGTTGTTGTCGAGCAGGCAGCGATTTCCTCGACCGGTAGCTCTTTGATCGCTGCCAATGCATTGGCGATATACGGGATATTGATGGGTGAATTGCGCCGGTCACGGATTCCTGCCGGTGTGAGGTAGGGAGCGTCGGTCTCCAGCACAATCCGGTCGAGCGGTAGGTCACGTACGAGGTCACGCAGGTGCTGGTGAGTGGGCCGCGTCAGCAACCCGCCGATGCCGAAGATATCGCATCGCTCTATGATGAACGACGCCAGCGCAGCCGATCCGTCAAAACTGTGGAACACTGCGCGAACCGGAGGACCGCAGGCGAGGATTGCTCGCACATCCTGCTCAACATCTCCACGAAGGTGAAGCACTACCGGCAGCCGCAGCCGCGCCGCAATGCCAAGCTGGTCGAGAAACGTGCGACGCTGTGCTGAGCGATCGGCAAAGTCGCGGTAGTAATCCAAACCGATTTCGCCGATCGCGACTGGCTGCTCACGGAGGGCGGCTTCTTCAAGGAGCCGCGCGGTCTCTGGTGACCACTCATCGGCGTGGTGCGGGTGCACGCCGAGCGTAAACGAGATATCGCTGCGACGCCGCGCCAGCGCGATCGTCGTCGGCCAGCGGGCGGGGCGATACCCGATGTTGATGACGTGCTTCACGCCGGCATTTGCCGCCGCGGCCAGCACCTCGTCCACATCGTGATCGAACTGCCCGTCATCGAGGTGCGCGTGCGTATCGACGTAAACTGGTGCAGCGCATGAGGTCGTCACTTCACGGTTACGCTCTTCGCAAGGTTCCGGGGCTTGTCCGGGTCGTTGCCACGGAGCAAAGCCGCGTGATACCCGAGCATTTGGGCCGGGAGCGCTTGGACGAGCGGGGCCGCGTCACCGACGTCTGGCGTCGGTAGGTGAACGTCGAAGACCGGATCGCTGGCAGGACTGATGCCGATGATATAGCCGCCGCGGCTCTTGAGCTCCATTGCTCCTGACAAGATATCTGCTCGCGTTTCATCGTTCGGGGCGTAGACGACGCACGGCGTTCCGGGGGCGATGAGAGCAATGACACCGTGCTTGAGTTCGCCGCCTGCAAACCCCTCTGCATGAATATAACTTACCTCTTTGATCTTGAGCGCGGCTTCGAGTGCAGTTGGGTAGGATAGGCCGCGCCCAATGATATAGAGGTGCTCCGCCTGATAAATCGTCCGGGCCACCTCTCGCAAGCGGTGAAGCCAGCCATCCGATAGCATCCAGCGCAACCCCTCGGCAGCACGCCGAACAAGCTTCGCGCCGTCATCATACGTGCCGCGCAAGGCATGTGCTGTAAGCAATAGTACGGCGACCTTCGCCGTATAAGCCTTGGTCGACAGCACGCATTGCTCGGGACCCGCGTTCAAGTGGACCCGCACATCGACCATCCGGTCGAGCGTGGACTGTGGCACATTGACAAGAGCACCAAGCCGCGCTCCACGGCGCCTTGCCGCAAGCATTGCCTCGATGACATCAGCGGTTTCCCCGCTCTGTGACAGAGCGACGACCAAGCTGCGCGGCGTCAGGAAATGCTCATGGTATTTGAACTCGGAGCCGACGACGAAGTTGACGTGCCGGGCCGCGATCCTGCTGAAGAGATAGGCACCGCTGAGGGCGGCGTACGACGCGGTGCCGCAGCCCACGAAGAAGGTTCCGTACGACTCGGAAATTGCCTGGGCGAGCGCGCGAATCGCTCGCTCGCTGGTGATTGCGATGCGTTCCAGCACCTCCGGCTGTTCCGCCATTTCCTTGGCCATGAAGTGCGGATAGCCGTTCAAGTCGACGTCGCGGCTGTCCACGGTCAGCGGGATGAAGCTCAGGGTGATTGGCTCCATTGTCCTGCGGTCAAAACATTCGAGTCCCGTTCGATGTAGTCGAACAAGATGATGATCTTCGAGGTAAGCGATTTGCTCAGCGTGTCCGCAAAGGGCGAGCGCGTCGGACGCGATGGCGTACCCGCGCGGTCCTATGCCGACGACGAGTGGCGAAACATTCTTCGCCGCCACCAGCGACCGGCTGCGGAGATCGAGCGCGATGATCGCGCTGAGCCCCTCCAGCCGGGAAAAGACCTGAGCGAGCGCGGTCGCGATGTCCTTATCTGGTTTCCTTGTTTCCTCTTCGAGCAGATGCGCCACGACTTCCGTGTCCGTTTCGGAGCGAAAGCGGTGTCCGCGCGCAATGAGTTCGTCTCGTAACGACCGGTAGTTTTCGATGATGCCATTGTGAATGACGGCGATGCAGCCGCTGCAGTCAAGGTGGGGGTGAGCGTTTTCCTGGGTGACGCCGCCATGCGTCGCCCACCGTGTATGGCCAAACCCGATGTCAGACGGGGGAAGATCGACGGTTGTGGTTGCAATTTTCCCCGGTTGCTTCCGAACCGAGATGTGACCGTTGACACCGACCGCGACACCCCAGGAATCGTAGCCGCGGTATTCCAAGCGCTTAAGGGCATGGAGCACGGCGTCTCCAACCTGTATCTGCTCTCCGACGTAGCCGAAGATTCCACACATGTGGCCATGCCTCCAATCACGCGCAAGGCGCCCTGCACGGTGCGCAATCAACGCCCACGGGCGAGGTGATTGAGAGCCCATGGCGGCCCGTGCGTCCTTAACCGACGTCCGGCCGCCTAAGGCAAGCTCCGGAGAAACGGGAGCACCCCACGACGCAGGCGCTATGCCGTTAGGATGGCACAGGAGTTAGGAAGCAAGGGGGAAACGTACATGGCACGTTCGTCGGATTTTGTGCACCGGTCACCCGGTACGTTTGTACCGACGATCACGGCTGTGCCGAGCCGGGGAGTCATCCGCCGAAATGTTCGATCAACTCCCGCCTCGTCAACTCGCGTCCTCCACGCGAGTCCTGGCGCTACGCAACGGAAACGAATCAGAAACGATCCCCCGGTGGTCCTAAGTCCGAACCATCCGACTCCAGTCTACTGACGTGAGTCGCCGGGCGCAACAGGGGTGGGATATACTTTTCTTGGGTTCCTCGGGGCCGTTCGCGGTCAAGCGACCCACTAGGTGCGTTCCATGCTACGAAAGGATGTGAGCTCGTGATCGGTCGCTACACCAGGCCGGAAATGGGTGCGGTCTGGAGCGACGAACGAAAGGTTGACGCCTGGCTAGCGGTAGAAATCGCCGTCTGCGAGGCGTGGCACCGGCGAGGGCGAATCCCAAGCTGGGCGATGGAAGCGATTCGGCGTGCCCGCTGCGATCTCAATCGGATGCGGGAAATCGAGCGCGAGACGGATCACGATGTGATCGCATTCCTGCGCGCTGTCGGTGAAACCGTTGGCGAGGCATCCCGATTCATCCACCTCGGACTGACCAGCTCTGACGTTGTCGATACCGGCTTGGCTGTGCAGGCCAAGGAGGCAGGAGAGCTTCTGGACCGCGAGCTGGAGCGGTTGATTGAAGCTGTCGGCAAGCAGGCCGTCGTCCACAAGCACACGGTGATGATTGGCCGCACGCACGGCGTGCATGCGGAGCCGACGACCTTCGGGCTGAAGCTCGCCGTTTGGTACGACGAGCTGCGGCGACACCGGCGCCGGTTAGAGCTGGCGCGTGTTGACATGGCGGTCGGCAAGCTGTCTGGTGCCGTCGGCACGCATGCTCATGTGCCACTCGATCTCGAGGAAGAGGTCTGCGCCGCGCTTGGGTTGCGCGCTGAACCCGTGTCAACTCAGATCGTCCAGCGGGACCGGCATGCGTTCTTCTTGAGCACCTTGGCGGGTATTGGTGCGACGCTGGAGAAGATGGCCCTAGAGATTCGGCTCCTGCAGCGGACCGAAGTGCGCGAGGCCGAAGAGCCCTTCGATGAGGGGAACCAGGGCTCATCGGCAATGCCCCACAAGCGGAATCCTCATGAATCGGAGCGGATCTGCGGGCTGGCTCGCCTCCTGCGCGGCTATGCCACGACCGCTCTTGAGAATGTGGCGCTGTGGCACGAGCGTGACATCAGTCATAGCTCGGCAGAGCGCGTGATCTTCCCTGATGCGTGTATTGTGCTGGATTACATGCTTGGACTGATGACGGAGCTGATTGCCGGCCTGGTGGTTTACCCAGAGCGCATGCGAGCCAACCTTGAGCTCACGGGCGGTCTGATCTACTCGCAGCAAGTGCTCCTTGCCCTCGTTGATGCCGGCATGGACCGGCAGGAGGCGTACAAACTCGTACAGCGGCACGCGATGGCGTCTCGTGACGGCTTGGTCTCGTTCCGAGAGTCGCTTGCTCGGGACCCACAGGTGGCCAGCAGGCTAAGCCCTGCGGAACTTGCCGCGCTCTTTGAACCCGAGCGTCAGTTAACAGAAATCGACCGGATCTTCGAGCGCCTGGGGTTGCCAGCAGCGGTTGGCGCTCAACGTCCAATGGAGGAGGCAGTTCCTGCGTGAGCAGCCTGGTGATGGAAACAGCGCTTGGCGATCTCCCCCTCTACCGGCGGGGGAAGGTTCGCGACACGTATGATCTCGGTGATCTCCTCCTGATTGTCGCTACCGATCGAATCTCCGCCTTCGACGTCGTCTTGCCCACGCCAATACCATCGAAGGGGGCAGTGCTCACGCAGTTGTCCCGGTTTTGGTTCGAGCAGGTGCGGGATTTCGTCCCGACACATTTTGTGACCGCGACATTTGCGGAGTTTCCTGCCGCTTTGAGGCCATATCGAGCTGAGATCGCTGGACGCTCGATGATCGTGCGCAAGGCGGAGCGCATCGACGTTGAGTGCGTGGTGCGTGGCTACCTGGCAGGATCGGCATGGGCTGAATACCGCCGTGACGGGACGGTGGCTAGCGAACGACTCCCCCCGGGCCTGCAGCAGGCGGACCGTCTTCCCGAGCCGATTTTCACGCCAGCGATCAAGAACGATGCGGGACACGACGTGAACATCTCGCAGGCTGAGCTCGCCCGCCTTGTGGGAGAGGATCTCGCCCACCGCCTCGCTGAGACGAGCTTGCAGATCTATCGTTTTGCCGCGGATCTAGCGCTACGCCGAGGGATCATCGTTGCCGACACCAAATTCGAGTTCGGCTGGATCGACGGAGAACTCGCGGTCATTGATGAGCTGCTGACGCCTGATAGCTCGCGGTTCTGGGATGCATCCACCTATGATCCCGGGCACGATCAGCCAAGCTTCGACAAACAATTTGTGCGTGACTGGCTTATTACATCTGGATGGAACAAAGAGCCACCGGCTCCGGAGCTGCCGCTCGATGTCGTCGCGGGCACCGCGGCTCGCTATCACGAGGCGTTCAAGCGGCTCACGGGGACACCTCTCTGGCTCTGCACGGAGGACGGAAGAGCATGAGCGTGCCGCTGATCGATCGCCCTACCCAAGCCAATCGTCTGCTCTGGCGTGTTGATGTTGTCGTCGTGCCAAAGGAAGGGGTGAACGATCCCGAAGGCGAGGCAATTCTGGGAGGGCTACGCAGCCTGGGTTACGACGAGGCGCGCCGCGTGCGGTCCGGCCGGTTCTTTACGCTGGATATTGAAGCAGAGGATGAGCATGATGCGAAGGCGCGCGCTTCGCGCATGGCCGATCAGTTGCTCGCCAATCCGGTGATTCAATCCTTTTACATTGACCACGTGTCGCCGATGCCGGGTGCACGAGGACGCGGTGAGCAATGAGAGACATCATTGGCGTTATTACCTTTCCAGGAAGCAATGGTGATCACGACGCGCTGCATGCGCTCGTCGAGGATGTCGGCGTGCCCGCGCGGCTGGTTGACTACCGGGAGACAGACCTCTCGCCGTACGCCGCCCTGATTCTGCCCGGTGGCTTTTCCTATGGCGATTATCTCCGGTGCGGAGCGATTGCGCGGTTTGCGCCAGTCGTCGATCCGCTGCGCGACTATGCCGAGCGTGGCGGACCAGTGCTCGGAATTTGCAATGGCTTTCAAATCCTGACCGAGGCGCATTTGCTCCCTGGTGCACTTCTAAGGAATAAGACGCTTCGCTTCCATTGCCACTGGACGCCACTACGCATCGAGCAGACGGATACGCTCTGGACACGGGAATTCATCTCCGGTGAAGTGATTCGGCTGCCGGTCGCGCACGGCGACGGCTCGTACTACGCCGATCCAGAGACGTTAGCACGCCTTGAGGCGACCGGGCGGGTGGTGGCGCGATATTGCACACCTGATGGAGCAATCACTGAGGAGGCCAATCCGAATGGCTCATTGCATGCCATCGCGGGCATCGCAAATGAGCGTGGCAACGTCGTCGGGCTGATGCCACATCCCGAGCGAGCGACGAACGAACTGATTGGTGGAAATGATGGATTACGCATGTTGCGGTCGGTTCTGGCGTTCCTTCCCGTGGGCGCCGGACGGTAAGAGGGATACCTGGTAGGAAAGGGAGTGAGCCTTGTCTATCGCCGTCGGAGCGTGGCGTGAAGTCGCGCTGAGCGACGCTGAATATGAGCGCATCGTCGAGCTTCTTGGCCGGGAGCCGACTCCTGTTGAGTTGGGGATGTTCGGCGCGATGTGGAGCGAGCACTGCGGCTACAAGCATTCCCGGCCGCTCCTGAAGCGACTTCCGACCGAAGCGCCGTGGGTCTTGCAGGGGCCGGGCGAAAACGCTGGCGCCGTTGATATCGGCGACGGCCTCGCGGCCATCTTCAAGGTCGAGTCACACAACCATCCGAGCGCGGTTGAGCCTTATCAAGGGGCGGCGACCGGGGTCGGTGGCATCGTACGCGATATTTTCACGATGGGCGCGCGCCCGATCGCGCTCCTGGATTCGCTGCGTTTCGGCCCCCCGACACTCGCGCGAAACCGGTACCTCCTCGACAATGTGGTCGGCGGCATCGGCGGCTACGGCAACTGCCTGGGCATCCCGACGGTTGGTGGGGAGGTGTTTTTCGATCCCTCGTTCAATGGCAATCCCCTGGTCAACGCGATGTGCATTGGCATCGCTCGCCATGATGGTATCGTGCGAGCGAGGGCTAGTGGGGTCGGCAATGTCATCATGCTGATTGGCGCCGAGACCGGGCGCGACGGGCTGCACGGAGCGACGTTTGCCTCGGTCGAAGATCCGGAGGCGTCGCACCGTGGCGTCATCCAAGTCGGCAATCCGTTCCTCGAAAAATTGCTACTTGAAGCATGCCTTGAGCTTTTGGAGGGCGACGATGTGGTCGCCATGCAAGATCTTGGAGCGGCCGGGCTAACTAGCTCGACCGTGGAGTGCGCCAGCCGCGGTGGAGTCGGTGCCGAGATTGATGTGGCATTGGTGCCGCGACGCGAAACTGGCATGACACCGTACGAAGTGATGCTCAGCGAGAGCCAAGAGCGCATGCTGCTTGTCGTCAAACCCGAGGGGGTCGAGCGGGTGCGCTCGATCGTTGAGCGATGGTCGCTTCGGGCGGCGGTGATCGGCCGGATCACCGGTGACGGTCTGATCCGTGTGCGCGATGGCGACCAAATTGTCGCCGAGGTCCCCGCTCAGTTGTTCACCGATGCCTGCCCAACGTACGTCCGGCCGGCGGAGGAGTCTTCCGCCATACGCGCGGCCCGCGAGCGAGATCTTTCTGTTCTTCCGGACCTGCGTGCTGACGAGGTACCGGCAACGATGCTCCGTCTCCTCGGTTCACCAAACATCGGGAGCCGGCGGCCGATCTACGAGCGATATGACCACACGATTCTGACAAACACTGTCATTCCGCCGGGTGCCGGCGATGCCGCCGTGCTGCGCGTGAAGGGCACGCAGCGCGGGATCGCGACGGCCATCGATTGCAACTCGCGATATTGCTATCTCGACCCGGAGCTCGGCGCGATGCACGCGGTTGCCGAAGCGACGCGGAATGTTTCGTGCGCTGGGGCGCGCCCACTGGCAATCACGAACTGTCTCAATTTCGGCAGCCCTGAGAAGCCAGCCGGGTACTACCAACTGGAGCGCGCGGTCAATGGCCTGGCGGCAGCCTGCCGTGGCCTTGGGATTCCCGTGGTGAGTGGCAATGTCAGCCTCTACAACGAGACTGGCGAGACTGCCGTCATGCCGACCCCGACGGTGGGCGCGGTGGGCGTGCTGGACGACGTGCGCTGCCATGCGACGATGGCATGGCGAGCGGGTAGCCTTGTTTATCTCATCGGCGATGGCATCCCGTCGCTCGGTGGCAGCGAGTATCTGGCGCTCGTGCATGGCTTAGTCGCTGGTCATCCGCCGCGGCTGGACCTCGATGCGGAGCGGCGACTTCAGGAGGTCTTGCAGGCGCTTATTGAGGAGCGCGTTGTTCACGCGGCGCACGACTGCTCGGAAGGCGGATTGGCCATTGCCCTGGCGGAGATGGCGATCGCTGCTGGCGTCGGATTTACCCTGCGGGCGGACATGAACCCGGCACCCGATGGGCGCACTGATACGATGTGGTTCGGTGAGGCGGCAACGCGCGTCGTTGTTGCCTGCCGGCCGGATCAGGCCGACCGGCTGAAGCTGCGGTGCAGGGAGGCGGATGTTGCATGCCATTGGCTTGGCCTGGCGGAGGGGGATCGGCTCGATCTTGGCCGCTACGGCAGCGTCGCGCTCCATGATGCCCGCGAGCGCTACGACCAGGCCCTGCTAAACTTTTCATAACGAACAGTGCCGGGGAACGAGCGTTGACGGCGTGGCGGTAGGTAGGGGGCCTGGAGAGCGATGATGGACGATAAGCCGCGTGAGGAATGCGGAGTCTTCGGGATCTATGGTCCCGGAGAGGATGTCGCCAGGCTAACCTTTTTTGGTCTCTATGCTTTGCAGCATCGGGGTCAGGAGAGTGCAGGCATCGCGACCTCCAACGGCCACCAGGTTCATGTGTTGACGCGTTTGGGCCTGGTCAATCAGGCGTTCACCGAAGCTGATCTTCGCCAGCTTCCCGGCTTCATTGCAATTGGCCACACACGCTATTCGACGACCGGGCAAAGCAACGCCGCCAATGCTGGGCCGATGGTCGCAGAGAGCAACGTTGGAACCATCGCGGTCGCACACAATGGCAACCTCGTCAATACCCTTGCGCTGCGCCGAGAGCTCGAAGAGCTGGGCGAGCGTTTCGTGAGCACGACCGACAGCGAGGTATTGACACGCCTGATAGCGCTCAGCCCGGGCACTGACATCGTAGAGAAGATCCGCCGGGCGATGCCGCGCATGATTGGCGCGTACAGCCTGGCCGTTCTGACTCCTGACCGGCTACTGGCCGTTCGGGATCCGCGCGGGGTGCGTCCGCTGTGTGTGGGCAGGCTAGCCGATCATTGGGTGGTCGCCTCAGAGAGCTGCGCACTGATGACCATCGGTGCTGAATTCGTGCGAGAGGTTGAGCCTGGGGAGATCATCGAGATCGGTGATTTTGGCCTGCGCAGTCACCCTCCGGAGGATCGCATCCGCCATGCCATGTGTCTCTTCGAGTTGATCTATTTCGCCAGGCCAGATAGCTTGGTCCACAATCAGCGGCTGCATCTGATCCGGCAGCGGATGGGCGAGGAGCTCGCGCGGGAGCATCCTGCTGACGCGGACATCGTGGTCGGGTTGCCGGATTCGGCGACACCGGCGGCCATTGGGTATGCTCGGGCGTCGGGCTTGCCATACACCGAGGCCCTGATCAAGAACCGCTATATCGGTCGTACCTTCATTCAGCCCGATCAGCGGCTGCGAGAGATTGGCGTCTCGTTGAAGTTCAACGCGCTTCCCGAGGTGCTCGAGGATAAGCGGGTGGTGCTGGTAGACGACACGATCGTGCGTGGCACTACGAGCAAGCCAATCGTGCAACTGCTAAGGAGCGCTGGGGCGCGAGAGGTCCACATGCGCGTCCATGCCCCGCCGATGATGTGGCCGTGCTACCTTGGCGTGGATTTGGCGAAGCGCGATGAGCTGATAGCAGCGCGGTTATCCGTGCCGGAGATCGGGAAGTTTATTGGCGCTGACAGCATCGGGTACCTTTCTCTCGAAGGGCTGATGCGGGCGATCAATGCGCCAGGCGCCGGGTTCTGCACCGGATGTCTCACCGGCCGATACCCGGTTCCCGTGCAGCTCGAGATGGAGATCGACAAAGAAGTGCTCGAGCGGGTGACCGCGGGGGATTGACGAGCGCTCACTCAATGCCCGAGAATCCGCCGGTTTGGCGAGGATCCGGGAAGGGGTTCGGGATGGCAGAGGATCACGGGGCGGGAGAGGGACGGCGGACACCACTGTACGACCGGCACATTGCGCTCGGCGCGCGGATGATCCAATTCGCTGGCTGGATCATGCCCGTGCAATACAGTGGAATCATCAATGAGCACCTGGCGGTGCGGACGCGCGCCGGGTTGTTCGACCTTGGACATATGGGGCAGGTTGATGTCGCTGGACCCGACGCCGAGGTGTTCCTGCAATATGTCACAACGAACGACGTATCAGCGCTGAAGCCTGGGCAAGCACAATACTCGCTTCTGCCCAATGAGCAGGGCGGAGTGGTTGACGACATCATCGTCTACCGCCGTCCCTTCGGCGTCGGATACATGGTCGTCGTGAATGCAGCGAATCGCGACAAGGATGTCGCATGGCTCAACCGGCACCGCGCCGTGCGCTCCGATCTCGCGGTTGAGCTGAAAGACATCTCAGACGAAACCGGCATGATCGCGATTCAAGGACCCCTCGCGGAGCAGATCACGCAGAAGCTCGCCGGAGGAGACTTGTCGGCCATTGCCGATTTCTCGTGGCGCAAGGACACGATCGCTGGCGTCGAGGCGATGATTGCGCGCACGGGATATACCGGTGAGGACGGGTTTGAGATCTATACTGCCATCGGCGACATTATCCGTGTTTGGGATGCGTTGTATGAGGTAGGCACACCCGACGGTCTGCTTCCTGTTGGCCTGGGCGCGCGCGACACCTTGCGCCTTGAGGCGCGAATGCCGCTTTACGGGCAGGAGCTGGCTGATGACATCAGCCCGCTGGAAGCTGGCCTCGGCTGGGCAGTGAAGCTGGAGAAAGGCGACTTCATCGGGCGGGACAAGATCGCGGCGATGAAGGCCGCAGGACCGCCGCGCAAGCTTGTCGGTTTCAAGCTCATCGAGCGTGGTGGAATCCCCCGTACTCACTATCCCGTCCAAGTCGACGGGCGTGAGGTGGGCCATGTGACGAGCGGAGCATACTCCCCGGTGTTGCAAGCGAACATCGGCCTGGCGCTCATCGAACGGGCCTTCGCGGGAGTGGGCAAGCCGCTCGACGTGGTCATTCGCGGCAAGCCCGTGAAGGGCGTACAAGTGAAGACGCCGTTTTACAAGCGGGAAGGGTAGCGCCGTCTGCGGCGAAGAAGCGAGAGGACGCGGAGCAATGACTTCACCGAAGGACCTGCGGTACACCAAGACTCACGAGTGGGTGCGTGTCGAGGGCGATGTCGCCACGATCGGGATTACCGATTACGCGCAGAACGAGCTTGGCGACATCACCTACCTTGAGTTGCCAGAGGTTGGCAGTCAGGTGACGCAGAACGAGCCGCTGGGCGTGATCGAATCGGTGAAGGCGGCCTCGGACATCTACGCGCCGGTAAGCGGCGAGGTAATCGAGCGCAATGAGCAGGTGATCGAGTCTCCGGATCTGGTCAACCGGTCACCCTATGACGACGCATGGCTTGTCAAGGTGCGGATGAGCAATCCGAGCGAGCTTGACTCCCTGATGAACGCGGAAGAGTATGACGCGTTTGCCGCCGAGGCGGTGCACTAGCTGGCGTTGAACCCTGATCGTGCGAAGGGAACGAACGAAGAATGATCTTTAACCCGCATACCGAAGATGATCGCCGAGCCATGCTCGACGCCATAGGCGTTGAATCAGCCGAAGATCTCTTTTCAGCAATTCCTCGTCACGTACGCTATCCTGTGCTGAACTTACCCCCGGCTCTTACGGAGATGGAGGCTGCCGAGCGCTTGACCGAGCTCGCCTCTCGGAATTTGGTCTACCGGGCCAGTGACTGCTTTCTTGGGGCTGGGAGCTACCGCCATTACGTTCCGGCAACGGTTGGGCAGATTCTCTCCCGGGGAGAATTTTACACGGCCTATACTCCGTATCAGCCGGAGGTTTCACAGGGAACGCTGCAAGTCATTTACGAGTTTCAATCGATGATCGCAGCGCTGTTCGCGATGGACGTCGCCAATGCGTCTCTCTACGACGGGGCGACCGCTCTCGCGGAAGGCACGTTGATGACCGTGTCCTTGCCGAAGAAGCGCCGGCGCATCGTCCTGTCTGGCACTGTTCATCCCCACTACCGATCAGTCGTCCGGACGTATACGAGTGGTCTGCCGGTTGAGCTCGTCGAGCTCCCCGTTCCGGCCTCTGGATTTGTTGCCGATTACGAGGCATTTCGACCGTACTTGGACGATCAGCTTGCGTGCCTGGTCGTGCAATATCCGAACTTCTTCGGCGCGATTGAAGATATCGCTGCCGCGGGCGAGATGGCTCATTCTGTGGGTGCCTCGCTGGTGGTCAGCACCTATCCAGTGCCACTGGCGCTGCTGACTCCGCCAGGCGAGCTAGGGGCCGATGTCGTCACCGCGGAAGGGCAGTCACTCGGCGTGGCGCAAAGCTACGGCGGCCCATATCTTGGACTCCTCGCCAGCAAGCAGGCGTTCGTCAGGCAGATGCCAGGCCGTCTGGCCGGTGTGACCACCGATGCCGAGGGGAAGCGCGGCTTTGTGTTGACAGTGCAGACGCGCGAGCAGCACATCCGGCGGGAAAAGGCGACAAGCAATATCTGCACGAATCAGGGTTTGATGGCGACGGCCGCGACGGTGTATATGGCCTCGCTTGGCCCGGAGGGATTCCGCGAGGTCGCTCGCCGCTGTTATCAGAACGCGCATTATCTCGCCAGCGAATTGACCCGGCTGCCTGGCTTCCGCCTGGCGCTTGATGGCTCCTTCTTCAACGAATTCGTGGTCACCACGCCGGTACCCGCAGCCGAGGTGAACCGCCGCCTGGCCGAACACGGCATCCTCGGGGGACTGGACTTGGCGTCGGTGGTGCCGTCGCTCGATCATCACCTTCTGCTGAGCGCGACCGAGCTCAACGACCGGGAAAGCATCGACCGGCTGGTGAGCGTGCTAAAGGGACTGGTGCAAGCCGGCGGCTAAGCTACCCCCGGCTTTGCTATACTGCTTTTCCGCCGGTCGAGTGTGCACCGGCCTTTTTGCCATGCGACGAATGCGGTTGACATCTGGAGGTCGTGGACCTCAGCCACGACCGGGGGCGAGTAAAAACCTGTGCCAAAGCCCATTGTAGCTATTGTTGGACGACCGAACGTCGGGAAGTCGACGCTCTTCAATCGCCTGATCGGTGAGCGGCGCGCAATCGTTGAAGACTTGCCGGGAACGACCCGAGACCGCGTGTACGGCACCGCAGAATGGGGCGGCATCGAATTCACGGTTGTCGACACGGCTGGTCTGCAAGACGAGCAGGAAATCCTGCGCTCGACCCAAGCAGAGATCCTGAAGCGAACGCGCGAGCAGGCGCAGAGCGCGATCGACGAGGCAGACGTCATCGTCTTCATGGTTGACGCCAAGACGGGTATTACGAGCGGCGATTACGAGGTAGCAGATCTTCTCCGGCGAACAGACAAGCCGACCATCGTTGTGGCCAACAAGGCGGACAACGTGGAGCGCCGGGAAAGTGCCGTCGAGTTCTATAGTCTCGGTCTTGGCGAGCCAATCGCGATCTCCGCGTTTCACGGCTCTGGCACGGGTGATCTGCTCGATCGCATCGTCGAGGCGCTGCCCGAGTTTGAGGAAGAGCCAGAGACTGAGGGGCCGAACATCGCCATCGTCGGCCGGCCCAATGTTGGCAAGAGCCGGTTGCTCAACGCACTCCTCGGCCAAGAGCGCGCGATTGTCAGTGATGTGCCAGGGACAACGCGCGATACGCTTGACACACAGTTGGTCTGGGCTGGCCAGCCGCTCACTTTGATCGATACAGCAGGCATTCGGCGAAAAGGGCGGATTGAAGAGGGAATCGAGCAATTCAGCGTGCTCCGGTCCATGCGCGCGATCGACAGATCTGACGTGGTTCTGCTCGTGATCGACGCCACAGAAAGCTTTACCGCGCAGGACCTGCACATCGCCGGGTATGTCGAAGAGCAAAAGAAGGGAATGGTCGTCGTTGTCAACAAATGGGACCTTGTCGATAAGGGACCATCAACGATGGACGAATACCGTGCCAAGGCGAAGGAGGCGCTCGATTTCATGCCGTATGTCCCGCTGACGTTCATCTCCGCCAAATATGGTCAGCGGGTGCACCAGGTGCTTGAGGTGGCGCTGCACGTTGTCGAGGAGCGTAATAAGCGGATTCCGACCGCTCAATTGAACAAAGTTCTGCGGGAGGCCGTCGCGCGACACCAGCCGCCAAGCAAGCCTGGAAAATGGCTCAAGTTCTACTATGTCACGCAGGCGGACGTGGCTCCTCCCACCTTCGTGTTCTTCTGCAACGACCCGCTCCAAGTCCACTTCTCGTACCGCCGGTACCTAGAAAACCAGCTCCGAGAGCATTTCGGCTTCGTTGGCAATCCGATCCGGATGATCTTCCGCGGGCGGGAGGAGCGGGAGTAGGTCCTGAGCTAACGCGGATACCCATTGGGCCAGCGGAGATACCATTCCCAGGCGCTGCCAATCATTTCATCCAGTGTCGAGTGTTGTGGGATCCACCCAAGCTCTGTCTGAGCCTTTGAGCTATCAGCGATGAGCACGGGCGCGTCGCCCTCCCTGCGCGGTCCGAACGTCACGGGCACAGGCTTGCCCGTCACGCGCTCCACTGCATCCAGAACCTCGCGCACGGTGAACCCGTCGCGTGTGCCAAGATTGACCGGACCTAGGCTTGGCCGCCCACCCACCAAGGCGTCGAGCGCCAAGAGATGCGCCTGGACCAGATCCACCACGTGAACGTAGTCACGAACGGCCGTGCCGTCGCGCGTTGGATAATCGGTGCCAAAGACCGTGAAGCGCTCGTTCTTGCCGAGCAAGGTTAGGAGCGCCAGCGGGATGATGTGAGTTTCCGGCTCGTGGTGCTCGCCATGAGTGGCAGTGGCTCCCGCAACATTGAAATAGCGAAACGCGACATACCGGAGGCCATAAGCTTGAGCGTGCCAGGCAAGCATCTGCTCGACCATGAGCTTCGAGCGACCATAGGGATTGATTGGCTCGGCCGGCGCATCTTCGGTGAGGGGCAAGCGTGCTGGATTGCCATAGACAGCGGCCGTGGAAGAAAACACGATGATCGGCACTCCAGCGGCTCGAATGGCGGATAGGAGATTGTGCGATCCCACCGTGTTGATGGCGAAATAGGTTTCCGGATCGCGCACGGACTCTGGAACGATGATGGCCCCAGCGAAATGGAGCACCGCTTCTGGTTGCGCTGAGCAGACCGCGGCACGCACGGCCTCGGCATCGCGCAGATCAACCTGGCACAGCCTGACGTCGCGCGGCACGGCCGCCGCGTGCCCACGCCAGAGATTGTCCAGGACGATGACCTCCTCGCCCCGCTCAAGCAGACGTTCGACTGCCACACTGCCAATGTATCCGGCGCCGCCGGTGACGAGCACTCGCATCAGTCGCTCTTTCCTTGCTTCTGCCCCGCGCCCACGACGATGGCGTGAATACCCATGGTACACTAGCCTACGGAAGCTGCCCCGAGTTGTTCGCCTTATTGCGATGAGGACGTCCCATGGTGATTGCTGCCCGATCCCTGCATGCCACTGATCCCGCGGTTGCCGCGGCTATTGAGGGTGAAATCCGGCGCCAGCGAGACGGCATCGAATTGATCGCCTCGGAGAACTTCGTGAGCCGGGCGGTGCTCGAGGCTGTCGGCAGCGTCATGACGAATAAATATGCCGAAGGTTATCCCGGCAAGCGGTATTATGGCGGCTGCGAATTCATGGACCAAGTCGAGATGCTTGCCATCGAGCGAGCGAAGCAACTCTTTGGCGCCGAACATGCCAACGTCCAGCCGCATTCGGGGGCAAACGCCAACCTCGCCGCATATCTTGCCATACTTGAGCCGGGTGACCGTATTCTGGGTCTGAGCCTTCAGGAGGGCGGCCACCTGACGCACGGCTTGGCCGTGAACTTCTCGGGAAGGTTGTTCGAGGCACACGCATATGGCGTTGACCCGTCAACGGGCCTGATCGACTATGACGCGGTGCTGCAAAGGGCAAAGGAAGTCCGGCCAAAAGCAATCGTCGCGGGGGCGAGCGCCTACAGCCGGACGATTGATTTCGCTCGGTTCCGGCAGATCGCGGACGAGGTTGGCGCGTACTTGATTGCCGATATCGCCCATCCGGCTGGGCTGATCGCCGCTGGATTACACCCAAGCCCGATCGGTCACGCTCATATCACGACTACCACCACCCACAAGACGCTACGCGGTCCCCGCGGTGGGATGATTTTGACGAGTGAAGAATTTGCCAAAGCCGTGGATAAGACGCTCTTTCCTGGTTTGCAAGGTGGGCCACTGATGCATGTCATCGCGGGCAAAGCGGTGGCGTTTGGCGAGGCGCTGCAGCCGTCGTTCAAGCTCTATGCTCAGGCGGTAATTGACAATGCGCGAACGCTCGCCGCAACGCTCCAGGATCTGGGGCTGCCGATCGTCTCCGGCGGCACCGACACGCATCTGATGCTCGTGGACGTGGGCGCGATTGGTTTGAGTGGCAAGCAGGCCGAGAAGGCTCTGGAGGCGGTCGGTATCACCGTCAATAAGAACACCATTCCGGGGGATACGCGGCCACCGACACAGGGGAGTGGCATTCGCCTTGGCACGCCCGCTGTCACCACGCGCGGCTTCGGCCCTGACGAGATGCGGCAGATCGCCCGGATGATCGCTGCCGTCCTCGCGGAGCCGGACAATGAGGTGGTACGGGCGCGCGTCAGCGACGAGGTGCGTGACCTCACCTCGCGATTCCCGCTGCCTGGTGTCGAGGATGAGGGTTAACTGGCGATGCATATCCCCCTTGAGGGCAAGAGGTTGCGAACTCCGTGGAGCCGGCACTCATAGCCATCACGATCTTCATCGCAACGGCGGCGGTCTCCGGCGTGCTCGTCTCCCGTGTCCTTCTCCTGAGCCAGCGGCTCCAGGTTCTGATTGACCTGCCAGGGCCGCGCCGGGTGCACACCAAGCCAGTGCCTCGCTCAGGGGGCGTGGCGGTGTTCCTCGCCTTTGTCTTCGGGGTGGTGCTGAGCTTTTCGCTGGGCGTCGAGCGCTTTCCGAGTGAGGTCGAGCGGATCGCGCTGCTCCTCGGGGCCAGTGCACTCATCGTCGGCTTCATGCTCTATGACGATGCGCTGGGCATCTCACCGAAGATCAAGCTGCTGGTGCAGATCGGTGTGGCGTTGATTGTCGTGCTGCCTCGATTGCAGGGACGGGCGCACGGCATCGTGATTGATCAGTTCAACGCGCCGCACTTTGGCCTGGTAACGCTGCCGGTAGGCATCGCCATGGCCTTCACCGTGTTCTGGATCGTTGGCATGATGAACACAGTCAACTGGCTGGATGGGCTCGACGGTCTGGCCTCGTCGGTTGCTCTCGTGGCCTGCGCCGTGCTGTTTGCGCACACCTATTTCTGGCCGCGGAACGACCCGCAGTTCACGATCTCCTTGCTGCCTCTAGCGCTTGGAGCCGCGATCATTGGCTTTCTCCCGTTCAACTGGCATCCGGCGAGGATCATCCTTGGCGATGCCGGAGCAAACTTCTTGGGACTAGCGCTTGCCGTGTTGTCCATTATCGGCGGCGCGAAAATCGCCACAGCATTGCTTGCACTCGGCCTGCCGGTTCTGGATGTGGCCTGGGTAATCGTGTACCGCACCGTACATGGGCGGTCGCCACTGACCGCGGACCGGGGCCATCTCCATCATCGCCTGCTCGATCAGGGATGGAGCCAGGCGCGCATCGTTGGCTTCGTTGCCGGTGTATCCACGGTCTTTGGCACGCTCGCGCTGATCCTGCCCAGCCGCGAGGCGAAGCTGCTTGCCATGCTGATCCTGGGACTGGTGCTGCTTGGAACCGTCGGGGGGATGGCTATTCGGGGCAAGCGGCCGGAGCGCCGGGAAGCAGAGCCGAAGACACAGCCGGCACTCGTGCGGCGCGGCGATCGCGCTACATAGAGCGCTGCACCCTATTGGAGCAGCAGCTCGAAACGCAGGCGCTCACGCTCAGATTCGCGCAACCGGCGGTCAACCAGCGTAATGACGGACGCGACGAGATGCATGGTGTGTTGACTCAGGAGCGTGCCAACCACTGCACCAGCAACGCCGCCAACAGCGGCTCCAAGAAGAAATGGAACAATAGGATCTGGCGCTTCGTTCCGAGATGCGGCTTGCTGATGCTTCACCATGCGCGATTCCAGGTTACTGAATTGCCAGCAACGTGGGTGCCTCGGCCCACAACGCCTCAAGGCGATAAAACGCTCGCTGATCGGCATCGAAGACATGCACGATGGCCGAGCCGAAATCCAGAACAATCCATCCTGAAGCCGGATTGCCCTCAGTTCGCTCAGGCCTAATGCCGCTCTTGGCGAGACCCTCGGTGATCTCCTCGGTGATGGCACGGAGCTGGCGCTCGTTTTCGCCTGAGCAGATCACGAAGAAATCAGCAAAGGACGATAGCCCCTGAATATCCAAAACCAGTGTGTTGGCCGCTGGCGTGTCGGTCAGAATTTCGGCGATGCGCAACGCCAGGTCCCGGCTCGTTTCCAAGCGAGCTGGTGATGGTGACGGGGTCTTCATCTGTGGCATCGGTGCTCCGATTGGATAACCTCCTCTTGGCAATCTCTTGTCCGTTCACTTCGTACGGACAAGTCGATGGGCAGTATAGCAATGGCGACCGCTTGGATAAGGCAGCCGCGGTGGGCCCGGCAGGATTCGAACCCGCGACCCTGGGGTTATGAGCCCCGTGCTCTACCACTGAGCTACAGGCCCATGTACGCCGGCCGCTCCGTGCGACGTGACGGCGGTTACGACGCCACGTCATTATGGTAGCACGTCCAAATGTGATTCGGTGCCGCTGCTCATCGCTGATCCTGAGGGAGGAACCCTTGGGCCGCGCCAACCGCAAAGCCTTTACGGCGTCTCCTGGATTTCGGCCGGCGGGCCTGAACGTTTCGCGTCGCTTTGCGGATCGGTCTAGCCACTGCTGGACTGCAACCGGAGGTCCCCTTTGAAGACGAGGCACCACACTCCGGCGAGGACGGAGATATTGTGCTGCACATAATCAATTCGGATCGTATGATCCATCGCGCTGCCGGGCCAGGCCCCGATGAGGCGGTCAGGCCGGGGGAACAATTGCGAGTTATCCGGAAGGTACTGCACGCGCATGAGGAACTGGGCGTTGCGGAGAGCGGCTGTCGAGATGCGCTCGACCGCCACGGAATCACCAACGTGATTGGCGAGTGACCAGGCGGCGACGAGCGCCTCACCCTTGGTGGCCGTGGAGGTGTAGCTGATGCCCGAATCACGTTTGGCCGCGCCGATCCGGTCGGGATAGCCGTCCGCGGCGGTGGCTTGGTTGGCGATCATGCGCTCGGCCTGCACGTACGTCACCGATTGGTAGTCTGAGTTGGAATCCAAGCGATACAACTCAGACAAGGCGATGGTGAGCCAGTGGTCGTCGCGAGGCGCGGCGCGCAGGGCAGTAAGGTTCCCATCGCGCTCGTAGACTAGATAGCGGGCAGCGCGACCGGCCGCTTCTTGATATGAGCTACCGGGAAAGTGTTCGGCGAGGCGGGTCAGCGCGAGGAGTGCTTCACCTGGGTAATACTCGCTGGCGGGAGTCAACCGAAAGCGGTCGTCCGGCGGTGTGTAGGCCATGAAGTATCGGCCAGGGTGATCAGGCATTTCCATCTTTAGGAGAAACCGCGCCAAGTCACTGATGAGCACATCGGATTCGGTGGTACCGGTCACCCGGCGGCGCTCGAGCAGTGCAATAATGGCCAGGGCTTGGCCGCCAAGCTTGGTCATCGTGCTTGATGGATCGATGAATGCGCGTCCGTGGTCGCAGACCCGAGTAGTGTGCTCGCTGATCCACCCGGTGGCGCGTTCCGCCGCTTCGAGCACACTCGGATCTCGCGTGAGGTCGTACACCTGGTAAAGGGCGTAGGTCGTGCCGGCGTGGCGAACCTCGTTATAGTCGAGGTTATCGTAGCGATCTGTGCCAGGGTCATAGATGTAGTGATAGGACCCGTCGGGCTGGACGACGCTGGCTAGCCAGCGTGGCGAGCGCGAGTGGGTCGAGCGGGCGGTCTCCGGCGAGCACAGCAGGGGGCGTCGTCGTGCCAATGGCCGCCGCGGGCCCAATGGTCTGAACAAAGGCGGTAGCCGCGATCAGGACGACGCCGATGACGCGCGCCAATGCGAGTCCCTTCGCTGGGGCCGGGGAGCCACGAGCCGCGGCTCACCGGTAGGATTTCCCAGCATGATCGCGACATGCCCGCTCTTGGAGCCGGGCGACAACTTGAGTGAACAACTGCAACTTGTTCAGTCAGGGTGTCGCTCGGCGCTGTGGCCTCTCCCTGACCGTTCGGAGAAGAGGCAAAAACTCTTGAACGTCTGCGGAACGGAGCGGGAGACGGGACTCGAACCAGCGACAACCTGCTTGGAAGGCAGAGACCAGGCAGCGCTGTGGCACGCTCAGCGATCGTGGCGCAATCTCCGGGAGTCATGGCTCATCCATGGCGAACGCGAATGGGCTCGGCAGGGTGTCGCTTCCGACAACCTGCCATCCTGCCTAGAGGCTTGCGAGCGCCCAGGCATCGGAAAGGGGGGCAAACCACGGCGAGGCCCCCACGCAGGGCGTCCGGCGCGCCGGTCCGCGCTTGCCACCCCGGTTGTCGCCGCGCGCGTCCGGCTCCTGGTCCGCGCTGGGCGAACCCGCGCCGGACTGGCCGCGGCGGCGCGCCTCGTCGGTCAGGGCGCGCACTGTCGCCTGGACGTAGCTGAGCTGCTCGGGCGTCAGCAACCGCAGGGCGGCGCGGATGTTCTCAATTTGCCGCTCGCGCTCATTCCTCGGCTCTGGCGGGCGGTGGCCGGCAAGTTCGAGCACAAGGTCCACGTCGGCGCCCAGCGCCGCGGCGAGATCGCGGCAGAGCCGGGGATCGGGCTGGGCCTCGCCCCGCAGCCACTTCGAGATCATGCTCGTGATGCCCCGCGGGTTGTCCGGGCGCATCGCGCGCGCCAGATCCGCCTGCCGCCACTCACGCTTATCCAACTCGTCAAGCAGCCAGGCCCGGAACATCCGGTGATCCCATTCGCTCTTCGTCTTTGCCATCCGCTACTCCTTGAGCGTCACCTAAGACACAACTCATAGCTTACAGGATGCTAATGACACGTCAAGGGTGTGTTGACAATTTCTTGAAAGACGCATATAATGTCTTGTGAGAAACAGGAGGGACGCATGACGGTGATTGAGCGGATCGAGCCGCGGAGCGGGTACCCCAGGGTGACGGTCTACCCGAGCGGCCATGTGTTTCTGAACGCGGCCGCGTACCGGGCGCTGGGTCAACCGCGGTACGTGAGCCTCTACCACATCCAGGGCGAGGTTGAGATCCGGGCTGAGCGGGAGCCGGCTGGAGCGTTTGCGCTCTCGCGCGTGAACAGTGGCGGCGCGGCGTTCAGCAGCCTGCGGCTTGCCCGGCTGGCCGGTGGCCGGCTCCGGCTCCCGGCCGCGGTGGGTGATGGGTTTCTGCGGGTGAGGCTGGCCGATGGAGCGGGAGATCGAGCAGGGGATGCGCTACGCGGTCTGGGCGATTCAGCAGGGGCGGCCGGCCACGCCGCTGCTCGCGGCGGTGCTGAGCCGGGAGGAGCTCGCCCGGCGTAATGAGGCGCGGCGCCGGGCGCGCCTGCTGGCGGAGGTGATGGAGGCGCGGCGCCGGGCACGCAGACACACGGGAGATCGGCATGCAGCGGGTGACGTGGTTCCGGATTGAGCGGTTATGGCGGGATGGCGAATGGCGGACGGTGGAGTCGGGGCGGACGGAGCTGCGCTCGGCGGTGCGCGCCG
>JBHOQQ010000050.1:0-17006 GCA_042408955.1 Thermomicrobiales bacterium | reverse complement strand
CCCGAAAGGGACCACCTGGTGGCTCACACCGCCCACGCCCCGTGGTACGCTATCGCTATCCCCGCTCGAACGCCCCGAAGGTGGTAACGGCTCCAGGTAGCGATCGTTCACGGTACCGTGCTCACCGGGAGAAACCGTGGGCCCGCCTGTCGCGTTCAAGCGAAGAGACGAGGGGCAGAGCGCGGTGATTGCCCCGGCGCTCGTTGGGCAGGCGCCGTGCCATGGCACGCGCGGGGCCAAGCGGGGAGATCAGGAGACCGCATGCGGTTGCAGACGCACGCGGGTCGGGGGAGGCGGATCATGAGCTTGCATCAGCAATCACGTCTTATGGGCAGATGGCTTCATGCTGTATTCGTCGCCGTGTTGCTGCTTGCGCTGGCATGGCCGAGGAATGCTCAGGTCGCCGCGCAAGAGACGGCATCCATCGTGGTCACGACGTTTGGAGAAGATGGCAGCACGCCGCTGCCGTTCGTGCGCGTCCAGGTTGTCGCCTCCGACGGTACGGTCTACGGTCCTCTGGAGACGCCTCCTTCGGATGCATCTGTCACCTTCACCGTGGATACCGGCGATGACCTGAGCTACGAGGTCGCGGTCGAGACGCCGCCTGCCTGTGGCACAGCGCCAGATCCCGTTACCATCGAGCAGCTTGCCCCTGGCGACGAGGCGACCGTCGAGATCGCCGTACCGCTGGAGAACGGGTGCGACCTCGGCGCGCTTGCTGCCTACACCTATGTCTGCCCCGATGATTTCGACGCTTCGGCCACCGATTACCCAACGTGGCGCGATACGTGCTGGGAAACGATTGATGGGCACGCCATCCGATTCCGCGCCGGGGATGGGAGCGGCGAGTGGATCAAAACCACAGGGCAGCACGGGATCCCAGGGCGCGCTCCACTCGTTGGACTCTACGCAGGCACGTATACCATCGAAGACCTCGATGCGCGCGTCACACCCGTTGTGTATTGTCTCTTTTACGATTCGTCCAATGCTATCGACGCTCCTGCTCCTACGAAGATCGAGCGCATGGACGTCAACGACGGTCTCGTGCGCCTCGATCTTGCAGGGGACACCCGCATCTCCTGCGACTTCTTCTACGCGGCGAACGCGTCGGCTCCTGCTGAGGATGAGCAACCAATCACCGGCGCTGAAACCGGCACCGGCTCCATCGAGATCCACAAGGCCGTCTGCCCTGCTGGCTATGAGCCGAACCCCGAGATCTTCAATGATTGCCACGGCAACGGCCTGGAGGGCGTCACCTTCACGATTGACGGGCCAGATGGATTTGAGGATTCGGCCGTGACGGCGATCGAGGACTCGCCAGGACCAGGCATCGTCCGGTTCACCGATCTACCCGCCGGCACCTATACCATCAGCGAGGATGTACCCGATCACGACACCACGATCTATGTCTACTGCTCGCTGGCAGAGGCCGAGGATCAGGTCGACTTTGCGTACAACGAGGATGGCAGCATTGATCTCCCGCTCGGTGAGGGCGTGGATGTGATCTGCGACTGGTACAACATCCCGGTCCGGCAATTTGAACCCGCCTCACTGACGATCCAGAAATTCCTCTGCCCGGACGGAACGAATAGCAACTACGCGGCGCAATGCACGGAGCCGCTTGAGGCCGTGACATTCGACGTGGCTGGGGCCGGCGGCTCGGTGAGCGATGCCACAGACGCGTCGGGAGAGGTTACCTTCACCGATCTGTCACCTGGCGACTATGTGGTGACCGAGGTGCCACCCGATGGGGTGCACGTTGCCGTCTATGTCGTCTCGTGCTCATCCGGCGGCACCAGCTTCCCCTTCACGTACGATGATTCGACGGGCCTGCGGATCGACCTCACACTCGATTCCGGCGATGCGGTCACCTGCGCCTGGTACAACGTGCCACCAGGGCAACCAGCGCCAGCTGAAGGTGGTTCGATCACGATCTTCAAGTATCTCTGCCAGGGCAAATCATCGAATGACTATGACTGGTTCAATGAGTGCCAATTATGGGGCGAAGGAGCAGACTTCGCGCTCCTCGATGCGCGGGGCAACACCCTGGCTACCGGCACGACCGATGGCTCCGGCAAGCTCGTCTTTTCCGGGCTGGACGACGGATCCTACGGGTTGGACGAAACAAGTGGCGACTGGTGCCATGCCGAGGCGGACCGCGTCGACTCCCGAGGGGCAGTGATCGTCGCCGATGCGGGGAACACCGATGTCTTCATCTTCAACTGCTCCGCCAAACGCATCAGCACGCTCCCGGCCACCGGCGTGGGCACGCCGGGCAAGAGTCCCGCTGCTCCAAGCGCACTGGCTATGACCATGGCGCTGCCAGCGCTCCTTCTCGTCGTTCGGCGTCGGAGATCACTGGCAGGTGTGGAGCGTCGCTAACCCTGAAGCTTCACGACGTAGCAGAGGATAATCTCAGCGGGTCGGTCCATGAGCTGACCCGCTTATCGTTCGCGGCTGTCGCTCTCGCCAGCTTCGTCGCCGGTCTCTTCGGACGAAGGGGTAAGCAGCTCAACGCGCACCCGTGCGACGCGATAGCCATCCATCGTCCGCACCTCAAAGCGGAGCGGACCGGCTTCGACGACGTCCCCTTCCTGCGGAATGCGGCCCAGCCGATCAGCGATGAGACCACCGACCGATTCGGCTTCAAGTGGCTCGAGCTTTTCCCGCTCCAAATCCAGCCGGTCGAGGAGGTCGAGCAGCGGAACCCGGCCATCGACTTCGAGCACGCCTGGAGCGATCTCGTTGAACGGTTCGTATCCAGGATCGAACTCGTCGGCAATATCCCCAACCAATTCTTCGATCAGGTCTTCGAGGGTCACAATCCCGGCAAGTCCCCCATATTCATCCACGACAATCGCCATATGGGTGCGGCGGGCGCGCAGCTCGGCCAGCAATTCATCAATCGGCTTGGTCTCGGGCACGAAATACGCGGGCCGCACTGCTTCCGCAACCGGCTTATCCGCAGCGGCTGGGTCGGTCCAAACCAGGCGGAAAGCGTCCTTCACGTGCAGGATTCCGATGACCTCATCTTGCGAGCCACGGTAGACGGGTAATCGGGAAAAACCAGTCGAGAAGAACAGATCAATGGCCTCGCGCAGCGACTTGGCGGCGCTGATGAGCACCACGTCAACGCGCGGCACCATCACCGAGCGGACGAGGATCTGCCCGAAACCGAGCGCCTCTTCCACCAGTTCTGCCTCTTCTTCCACCACCACTCCTTCATCTTCTGCCGTTTCCACCATGGCCAGGATTTCGGAGGGGGTGACCGAGGGGATCCGGCTGCGCTCGCTGACTCCGGCTAGCCTAAGGAAGAGATTCGTCGTCGCCGTCAACAGCCAAACAACCGGCCGTGAGATGGCCGCGAGTGTCTCGATCGGCCGGACAACGCGCAGCGCAATTACTTCCGCCCGGCTGACTGCCAGGCTCTTCGGCACAAGCTCGCCAAGGACGATGGTAACGAAGGAGATGAGCGAGGTGACCAGAATCAGCGCGATCGCTTGGGCATTGTGCGCGATGACCGAGACAGGCACGTCTTGCAACCAATCGCGGACCACGTTGACAAGACTCACTGCGCCGACAGCCGCCGCGAAGAAGCCAGCGAGCGTGATTCCCACCTGAATCGTCGCCAGGAACGCGGCAGGCGACTCCGCAAGCGCCAGGACTCGGCGTGCGGCCCGGTTTCCTTCGTCCGCGAGCGCGCGAAGGCGGCTTTTCCGCACGGACACAAGCGCGATCTCAGAGGCAGCGAGGAATGCATTGACCACCAGCAAGGCAATAATGAGGATGATTTCTACGGTCAATCGGCTCATGATTCATAACCCCTGTGCCAGTCTGCGCCCCCACCCGTATTGTCCCAGGCAATGCCGCACGTTCGCACACCCCTGGCATGCCAGTGGTCAGTGGCGGCACGATGGTCCGCCAATCGCGCAATAGATGCGGTAGCATCCTCCCAGCCAGGATGTTGCTTGCCTGGGTCACCCGAATTGCCGTGGAGTGCACGATGGCTGGGCCTGCGCCACGCGATGCCGCTACTGTCCGTGCCGCGACGGAGGTCTTGCAAGGCCGGAGCACCCGCCCGTGGTACGCGCGCCTCCTGCCGTTCCTTGGACCAGCCTTCATTGCCAGCGTTGCCTATATCGACCCAGGGAATTTCGCCACGAATATCCAGTCTGGAGCGGAATTTGGTTACCTCCTCGTCTGGGTGATCGTCCTTTCGAATGTGATGGCAATGTTGGTGCAAGCCCTCTCGGCCAAGCTGGGCATCGCCACGGGCCTGAATCTGGCAGAGGTTTGCCGCCAGGAGTTCTCCCGGCCAGTCGTCTGGGGAATGTGGCTGGTCGCGGAAGTTGTGGCGATGGCCACCGATCTGGCGGAATTTCTCGGAGCCGCCCTCGGCTTCAACCTGCTGTTTCATATCCCGCTCTTCCCGGCAGCGGGCCTCACTGCCGTCACGACGTTCGTCATTCTCGGTCTGCAGCGATACGGTTTTCGCCCGCTGGAGTCGGTGATCACTGCCCTGGTCGGCGTCATTGCTGGTTGCTACGTCATCGAAACCATCCTCGACCGGCCGGATTGGGGAGAAATTGCCCGAAGCGCCGTCACTCCTCGCTTCGCTGGAACCGAGAGCGTGCTCCTGGCAACGGGCATTCTGGGCGCAACGGTGATGCCGCATGTGATTTTCTTGCATTCCGCGCTTACCCAGCATCGTATCGTGACGCGTGATGCCAGCCAACTGCGCCGGCTGTTTCACTTCGAGGTCATTGATGTCATGCTTGCCATGGGGCTCGCTGGTCTCGTCAACGGGGCAATGCTGATCATGGCGGCCGCGACCTTCCATACCAAGGGGCTCAGCAACATCGGCTCGATCGAAGAGGCCCACCGGACACTGCAACCGCTCCTTGGCCCGGCGGCAAGCACTGTCTTTGCCATCTCCTTGCTTGCCTCCGGGCTTTCCTCATCGACGGTCGGCACCCTGGCCGGCCAAACGATTATGCAAGGCTTCATCCATCGGAGCATTCCCCTCTGGCTCCGCCGGGGACTAACCATGCTTCCCGCGCTTGTCGTCATCGCGGTCGGTTTCGATCCTACGCGAACTCTGGTCATCAGCCAGGTGGTGCTCTCCTTTGGCATACCCTTTGCCCTGATTCCGCTCGTGATGTTTACACGACAAGAACGGCTTATGGGAATCCTCGTGAATCGCCATCCTACAACGGCGGCTGCCATCGTGGTCACCGCACTCATCATCCTGCTTAACGCATTCCTTCTGTATCAGACGCTGCTCGGCTGAAGGACACAGGCATGAACAACCACGCCGCGGCGACCACCTTTGCACCAGCCCCAGCCACGTTCCGGCGGCTGCTCGTGCCGCTCGATGGCTCACGCCTCGCCGAGGCCGCCATTCCGCCAGCCATCCGGGTTGCCAGCGGCGCCAGGGCAGCGGTGACACTCCTCCACGTCATAGAAGCCACCCCGCCAGGGACAGTCCACGGCGAGCGACACCTTGCCACTCCCGCCGATGCGGCTGCCTATCTTGACCGCATCCGGGCGCGCTTTGCAGCGGCTGGCGTGCCGGTGGGCATTCACGTGCACGCGGAACCAGCGCGCGATGTGGCGGGTGCAATTGTCGCGCACGCGTCTGAATTGGACGCCGACCTGATCGTTCTCGCATCTCACGGCTCGGGTGGCATCCGCGGATTTTTCTTTGGCCGCGTGGCGCAGCAAGTGGTCCGCCGTGGAACCCGGCCAGTCCTCATGGTTCAGGTGGACACCGGTGATGATCCGGACCAACCCTTTGTCTGCCACGTGATCGCATTGGCGCTGAGCGGTACCGCCGAGGCAGAGGCGGCGGTGTCTCCCGCTGTGCGCCTGGCACGAGCACTCGACGCCAGCCTTCACCTCATTGCCGCGATCCCGACGGCAACCACCCTTCCCGCCGAACGGGCAGCGGTCGCCACGCTCCTACCTGGCACGACCCGGGAACTCCTGGCAGTCGAAGCAGAGGCGATGCGCGCGTATTTGCGGCGAGTGGCGGATGAACTCGTGCATGAGGGCATGTCCGCCAGCCACGCTGTCGTCCGGGGCGAGTCAGCGCGGGCGATTGTGGCCGAGGCAGAGCGCGTGGGCGCCGGTGTGCTTGCCTTTGTCACTCACGGCCAGAGCGGCCTACGCGGCATGTGGGCGGGCAGTGTCGGCGCCAAGATCCTTGCTCAGTTCCACCGGCCGCTCCTCCTCGTGCCCGTGGCCATGAGCGCGGCAGCGAGCCGCGACTGACCACGAGCGAGATTTAGTATCCACTAATCTTGAACTTAGTCGTGCCTTGATCTACGATGCCGGTGGCGCGCGGGAACGGCGCACAGGAGGGCAGCGCGGATGAGATGGCAGTCATGGGCAGCAACGCATGTGGGCATGCTCTGCCTGGTACTGTCGCTTGCGTGTCCACCGCCATCCCTGGCCGGGGAAGATGCGCCTCTCCGCGTGGTCACGACGATCGGCATGATCACTGATATCGTGCAGATCGTCGGCGGCGAGCGCGTGAAGGTGACTGGGCTGATGGGGCCAGGCGTTGACCCTCATCTCTACAAAGCGAGCGAGCGGGACGTCATCCGGCTCATCGAAGCCGACGTTATCTTCTACAATGGCCTGCATCTCGAAGCAAAGCTTGGCGACGTCCTCGAAAAGCTGAGCAAACGCCGGCGCGTCGTCGCGGTGACTGACGCGATCCCGCGCGACCTGCTGCTGAAGCCCGAGCAATTCGAGGGCAACTACGATCCTCATGTCTGGTTCGATGTCTCGCTGTGGCAATACGCGGTCGTGCACGTCCGGGATACGCTCATCGAGATCGACCCGGCCCACGCGGCCGGCTACATGGCGCGGGCGGCTGCCTACCTCGCCGAGCTTGATCAATTGGATGCCTACGTGAAAGAGCAAGCTGGCCGCGTGCCACAGGAGCGCCGGGTGCTCATTACCGCTCATGACGCGTTCAACTACTTTGGCCGTGCGTACGGCTTCGAGGTCCGCGGCCTGCAGGGCATCAGCACGGTTGCCGAGGCCGGGGCTGGCGATCTGCGCGCCCTGGCCGACGTTATCGTCGAACGCCAGATCCCGGCCATCTTCGTCGAGTCGTCGGTCTCCCCTCGCACGATCGAAGCCCTGCAGGCTGCCGTCCGCGACCGAGGCTTCTCGGTCACGATCGGCGGCCAGCTGTATTCGGATGCCATGGGGGATCCTGGGACTCCTGAGGGGACGTATGCCGGCATGGTGCGCCACAACATCGACACGATCGTTTCCGCACTCCTTGGGGAGACTGTGCCAGCGGGGGGGACGGTGACACGATGGCTTCAGACGTGACGATGCCAGCCGAGAGGCTCGATCACCGGGTCGGATCAGATCAGGTGCGCTCCTCTGTGCGAGATGCTTCGCTGCCAGCGATTGAGGTTACCGACCTGACCGTTGCGTACCAGGACAAGCCCGTCTTGTGGGACGTGGACCTGATCGTGCCACCCGGCGTCTTGATGGCGATTGTTGGTCCGAATGGCGCTGGCAAGACAACGCTGATCAAAGCGATCCTCGGCTTGATCCGGCCGGTCGCTGGTCAGGTGCAGATCTACGGGAAGCCATACCAGGAGCAACGGTCGCTCGTCGGATACGTTCCTCAACGGGGCAGCGTCGACTGGGATTTCCCGACGAATGTGCTGGATGTCACGATGATGGGCCGCTATGGCGCGCTTGGCTGGATCAAGCGACCGGGCCGGGCAGAGCGGGCAGCGGCGCTCGACGCGCTCGAAAAGGTTGGGATGCGTGAGTACGCTCAGCGCCAGATTAGCCAGCTCTCCGGCGGCCAGCAGCAGCGGGTCTTCCTGGCCAGAGCGCTCGTCCAGGATGCTCCCATCTACCTCATGGATGAGCCATTTCAGGGTGTCGATGCGATGACGGAGCGTGCAATTGTGGCACTGCTCCGTGAGCTACGAGCGGCTGGCAAGACGGTGGTTGCCGTGCATCACGATTTGCAAACTGTGCCGGAATACTTCGACTGGGTCACGTTGCTCAATGTGCGGCGGATCGCCAGCGGACCGGTTGCTGATGTCTTCACCGATGCCAACTTGCGTCTGACCTACGGTGGACGTGTCGCGTTCCTGAATCACCAAGGAGCCATGAGCGAGGACGTGATTGCTGGCAACGCCGCAGACCAGGCCGAATCGTCCCGCTCAGCGCGGCCGGATGGTGCTGAATGAGATGATGGGGCTTGGCGTTCCAGACATTCTGCGGGACCTGTTTACCGATTACACCTTGCGAACCGTTGCCCTGGGAGCGACAGTGCTCGGCATCGTGAGCGGAGCGCTTGGGGCGTTCGCCGTGCTCCGGCGGCAAAGCCTGGTTGGCGATGCAATGTCCCACGCCGCGCTGCCGGGCATCGCTTTGGCATACCTCGTGACCGGCAGCAAAACGCAGCCGGTGCTTCTTCTGGGGGCAGCGATTGCTGGCTGGATTGCGACGCTGCTTGTGATCGCGATCGTCCGGACGACCCGCGTCAAATTCGATAGCGCGCTTGGCTTGGTACTTTCCGTGTTTTTCGGCTTTGGCCTGATGCTGCTGACCTTCATCCAGCGACGGCCCGACGCCTCTCAGGCGGGGCTCGACAAGTTCCTCTTCGGCCAAGCCGCGACGGTACTAGAGCGCGATGTGATTCAGATGGCCGCGATTGGCGCAATCTCGCTGGCCGGCATCCTCGTCCTCTGGAAAGAGTTCAAGCTGCTGAGCTTTGATCCCGATTTCGGCGCAAGCATTGGCTATCCGATCCGGCTTCTCGACATCGTGCTGACGACCCTCATCGTCATTGCGATCGTCGTCGGCTTGCAGATGGTCGGCGTGGTGCTGATGAGCGCGATGATCGTTGCGCCGGCCGCGGCTGCCCGCCAGTGGACCGACCGGCTCGGGCTGATGGTGGTCCTGTCGGCGGTGTTCGGCGCGCTGGCTGGCGTCGCGGGAGCGACCGCAAGCGGCACCGTGGCACGCCTGCCAACCGGACCGACCATCGTCGTCTGCGTCTCAATGGTCGTGCTGGGATCGCTGCTCTTCGCACCGAATCGGGGCATCCTGTGGTCTCGCATCGCCCAGCGGCAGACGCGGCGCCGCCTCCGCGCCGAGGCGGTATTGCTGGACCTCGCAATGCTGGCGGCGCAGCACGCCAATCCGTATCACGGACACCCGGCCGCGGTGCTTCGGGCGATGAACCCTGGCCGGGCCGGCGTGGAGCAGGCGCTTGAGGACCTTGCCAGACGCGGCTGGGTTCGTCAGACGGGACCAGGAACGTGGGCACTGACCAGCGAGGGCGCTGCCGCCGCGCGCCGCCTTGCTGCTCAGGTGCCTGGCGGCGATCCGCGCTGGCTGGCACTGGCACCACCAGGTGATCCCAATGATCGTACTGAGCAGCCACGCAGGACACCATCATGAGCGACGTCCAAATTGAGATTCAACTCATTGCTGCCCTAACCGCTGCTGCCTGCGCGTTGCCAGGAGTCTTTCTCATCTTGCGCCGCATGGCCATGATGAGCGATGCCATCAGTCACTCGATCTTGCTCGGCATTGTGCTGGCATTCTTCGTTGTCGAGAATATTGCCTCCCCCTTTCTGATCGCCGGGGCAGCGCTCACCGGTGTCGCAACCGTTACCCTGGTGGAAATGCTGCACCGGACAGGGAAGGTCAAGGAGGATGCGGCGATTGGGCTGATCTTTCCGTTGCTGTTCAGCCTTGGCGTGATCCTCGTCTCACGCTACGCAGGAAGCGTGCACCTCGACGTCGATGCCGTGCTGCTCGGCGAGCTGGCGTTTGCGCCACTTGAGCGCTTCGAAGTTCGGGGCCACGATCTCGGTCCGCAGAGCCTCATCATGATGGGAGCGATCCTGCTCCTGAACGTCGTCCTCCTCGCGCTCTTCTCCAAGGAACTGAAACTCGCGACCTTCGACGCCGGCCTTGCTGCAACGCTCGGCTTCTCTCCCGCGCTGATCCACTACGGCCTGATGAGCGCCGTTTCTGTCACGGCGGTTGGTGCCTTCGATGCGGTTGGCTCCGTGCTGGTGGTCGCCTTGATGATCGGACCACCGGCAACTGCCTACCTGCTGACAAATCGCCTCTCCATCATGATCGTCTTGAGTGTCGTGATCGGCGCCGGATCATCCATTGCCGGCTACTGGCTCGCCCATCTGCTCGATGCCTCGATCGCGGGATCAATGGCTACGATGACGGGCGCCGTGTTTTTGCTGGCGCTGCTGGGAGCGCCAAGCCAGGGAGTGCTCGCCGTCGCCCGGCGACGGTCCCAGCAGCGCTGGGCGTTCGCCGAGACGATGCTCACGATCCACCTCCTGCATCACGAGCGGTCTCCCGAAGCCATGGAAGAGAATCGCATCGATCATCTCGACCGCCATCTCCGGTGGGATCCGCGCTTTGCGGCCCGCGTCGTCCGTCTTGCCGAGCGCCATGGGTTGGTGGTCAACCAGCATGGCCTGCTGGTGCTGACGGAGCCGGGTCGGATGCGTGCGCGTGAGGCGATGGTGACGTCCTAACCAGCACTGCGACTCGCGCGCTGGCGACCATAGGAGGATCGCGGCGTGTCAGCGCGCCAGACCTTAGGGCGTGTCGTAGTCGTAGCTCGGGAGGAGCCCGATGGCATCGAGCGGCCAGTTGGTGAACCAGGCTTTGCCGATGATGTTGTCGATCGGGATGGGGCCGAAGACGCGCGAGTCTGTGCTATTCGTCCGGTTATCCCCGAGGACATAGACGTAGCCGGGTGGGACGGTGCCCTCTTGGCAGCCGTGGCGTGGGTCGCAGCGCGTGATAGCGCCAGCGATATACGGCTCATCAAGCCGCTTGCCATTAATGTAGACGTAGCCGTTGGCAAACGAGATCGTTTCCCCTGGCAGGCCAATGACGCGCTTGATATACGGCTGGCTTGATGGAAATGGTGGATGCAAGACGACGATGTCGCCGCGCTCCGGCATATGGAAGGGGAAGACCAGGAGTTGATCGTGGCGCTCTATCCCAGGCAGGTAGTTCAGCCAGCGATTGAGGTCAAAGTGAAGGTAGACCGTCCGATTGACAAGTACGCGGTCGTGATCATGAAGATTCGGCGACATGCTTGCGCCTTCGACCTCATACGGTAGGAGAAACGTGCGTGCCCCAGCAAAGACGAGCAGGGCGATAAGGAGGGTTTTGAACACTTCGGAGGTTCCCTGGCGTACCCGTTGCGTGCTGGGCCGCGCGGGAGACGGTTCGCGTGAAGCGGTGACGGCACTCGGCTCAGCGGCCGGCATGGCAGACTGCTCGACGATATCTGGCTGCCTGGGGTCAAACACGCCCTCACTCCTGTTCAATGCCGGTCACCAGCCGCGCCGGAGCGGCACGGTCTGTGCAAGATGTACCGCACCCTTATTCACGATGCAAGGACATCCATGAGGTGGAACGTTCGGTAGGCAGCTTAGGACTACGGAATTTCCAAAGTAGCATGCGAAGCGAGGAAATCAGTCCCGCCGCAACCCTATTGGGAGGTGCCGGAGTCTATGAAGCGTCCATGCTAGCCCACGGGGAAGGCCGAGGCGTCAACGGAAGGCGGGAGCTGCGCCACGAGGTCGATCATCCCCGTCCTGACGGCAGAAACGACCGCTTCAGTGCGGTCGGCTGCGCTCAGCTTGCGCAGCACAACAGTCATCTGATTCTTGATCGTCTGCTCGACAACGAAGAGCTGATCAGCGATTTCGCGATTGGAAAGTCCCCGGACCACGCCGTCCAGGATGGCGATCTCTCGCCCGGTGAGCAGCGGTTGTCGCCGTGCTACCCGCGCCTTGGCTGACGGTAACCCCGGCACTCGTACTTCATCGAAGATGCGTGCCGCCAGATCCGGCCGGCTCAGCACGAGCTCGACAAGCGGCTTGTCGCCAGCGAGAACGCGCTGGACCGTTGTGATCAATTCCGCACCTTCGATGTCGGCGGGCATTAACGCGTCGACTCCGTGAGTAACTGCCGCAACCAAGCGAAGGTCGTTGCGTTGCTCTGTCAGCACGACGATAGCGGCACAAGGAGCCGATTCCCGGACGGCCCGCGCCACGATGACCCCTGCTACACCGCGCAGCGCATCCTGGATGATCACCACGTGCGGCTGGTGAATCATGACCATGGTGACCGCCTCGAGTCCATTCTCGGCACTTCCAACCACGGTGAACGCTCCGGTTCGCTCGAGGACTTCTTGGATCCCGATCCGTAGAACTGGAGACTGCGCAACAATGATGACCCGCGTCTGCATGCCATGCCTCCGTCTCGGGCGACTGGCGAACTGCCCGTTCCGATGTTCAGGACAGGCCACCATAGGTCGAGCAATGAGTGGCCAGTCAGCGCCCAGAACCTCGCCTCTGCCTGCGGGGGTACGTCAACAGTACCGGATGCATTCGTCTCGTGGTATGGGTCATTTGGGCGAGTTGATTGGAGGCAACAGTCCTAGGCCGGTCCCCCCACGCCAGTACCATGGGGCTGCGCTTCACGCCAGACACATTGTTAGGCATCACCGAAAAACGCGGCGACGGCTTGCCGATAGGCCGCTGGCGCAGCCTCGAGAATTGAGTGCCCCGTATCAGGAATCGTGACGAGGGTCAAGTTTGGGAAAATCGCCCGGAGGGCGGCGACACCGCTGTCCTGCAAGCCACGCTGCTCAGGGATTGCCCCTTGAAACAGCAGTGTCGGGATAGACACAGACGGTCCCGGCGCGAGCAGATCATTGCCGCCAAAGGTGCCGCCGGTAATCGCGGCAAAGACGCCGTCTGCCGTGTCGATGACAGAGGCCCCATACTCGTGTGCCTTATCGAGCGGCAGATCTGGCAGCCATTCGCGAATTTGGGCGACGACTTCCTCGAGCGGCCGATGCTTGATCGCAGCAAGGCCGAACAGTACTTCAGCGAAGCTGCGCCAGAATGGATCGAGATGGAACGGATCGTTCGGTAGCGGCAGGGGAGGATCTTCCAGCAGCAAGGCAGCGATGCGCTCTGGGACATTGCGGGCGGCGGCAATGGCGGCCAATGCGCCCAGCGAGTGGCCGGCAAGGACGACCCGCGGCGCGCCCAACGCCTCGATCAGCGCGATCGTGTCGGCCGCGTAATCCCGGAGCGCGTATCCGGTAGCCGGCTTGTCCGATGCGCCGTGACCACGCAGATCGAGCATCACCAGCGGACGCCCGGGAAACGCGCAGGGATCTGGATCAAGGAGGGGAAGCCAGTTTCGCCAGGAGCCCCAAATGCCGTGCAAGCAGAGCACAGGTACGCCAGAGCCATGTCGCTCGACAATATGCAACCGAACCTTGGTCGGCAGCGGGATCTGCCGGTGCATCAACTCCGCTCGTTCGCTCGTTCCCATGCTTGCCCTCCAGGCAACGCGCAGCATCGTGATCGCACTGCAGCATTGTGCCTGGAATTTGGGAAGTGTTGCTATGCCTGGAGCTTCCTGGCCACGCTACCTCGCCAGCCAGATGATCACCGGAGCAGGTGGCCCACGAGCACCGAGGGCGAAGGCGGCAATAACTGGTTGAACCGACGCGAAGGAAACCGCCCGCCGTGAGCGATCGTGCCGCTTTTTTCGGCCGTCATCGCCCGCGCCGGGCGGTCGGGTGGCAGGAGATCGGCAAGACTGGCGCGGAGCTTATGGAGCCCCAAGCGAAGCCGGCCTTTGACGGTTCCAAGTGGAGCGCCCGTTCGTTCCGCGATCTCCTGGTGCGTCAGGCCGCCGAAGTAGGCTAGCTCGATCGCCTCCCGCTGCTCAGACGGCAAATCTTCGAGAGCAGCGCGGATGCGCTCGGCTTCCAGGTGCTCGGTTACAGCGGAAAAGGTCTCGTCAGCAGGTGCGTCAGGCTGCAGGTCTCTTCTTGCGACCGACGCATCGAGTTGCGCGTGTGCGCCCCTGCTGCGCCGGCGATCAATCGCCGTGTGCCGAACGATCGCGAGCAGCCAACCGCGGGCAGTTCCACGACCGGCATCGAAGGTCTCGCTGCGCCGCCAGACAGCAAGAAACGCGTCGTGCACGGCATCCTCGGCGGCACACGCATCTTCAAGAATGCGCAACGCGACCGCGAAGGCACACCGCAGGTGCCGGTCATAGAACACGCCGAGGGCCTCGATGTCACCTCGGCGGACTGCTTGCAAAAGCTCCTCGTCACTCGGACCGCTTGCGGCAATTGCGATTGAGTCTTGATCATGCGTGAAGGATGTGTCGAGCGAAGGGGTTGCTATAGGCATTGGGGAAGAGTCCTCCCACCTGCTGGCTGCTTGGATGTCGCCAAGCAGCGCACACCGTCTTTGCATTGCCATTCACCATGGCTCAGCGTAGGGTGTGCGTGAGCATCAGACGCCGGGAGTGGTCCTGGGACGCAACCTGGGAAAATTCCCAGGTTGGCAAGCGCTGATCGGGACAGTCGTCGCCGGAGCGGCAGAGGCGCTCAGGTACCAAAGCCGGCGAATGGCTGCCTTGGATCTCTCAGCTTTCAGCCATTTGACCTGAGGAATCGTCCGGGAGCGAGGAATCGCGCCCTTCCTGACGGCTGACACCTGATGGCGCGGAGCTTCCCGGCGCAGTCCGGTTCCCAATCCGGCTTGCAATGGTACCGAGCACGCCATTCACGAAGCGGCCAGAGCTGTCACCGCCGAATCGCTTGGCAAGCTCAATCGCCTCATTGATCGCCGCTTTGACCGGCACCTTTGGCTCATAGAGGAGTTCGTAAATCGCGATGCGCAGCACGTTGCGGTCCACCGAGGCAAGTTGCGAGACCGGGAAGGCTGGCGCTGCCTGCTCGATGAGCCGGTCTATCTCCTCACGGTGAGCCAGCACACCGCGGACGAGGCGCTCCACATATCGCCGGGTGTCAGCAGGTGTCGGCTGCTCCTGAAAGGTACGTGCTAGCACCTCGTCGACGTCATGCCCGGCAAGATCGACTTCGTACAAGATCTGCAACGCCAAGATGCGCGCTTGGTGCCGCCTCGCACCGAGCGGGGCGCGCTTGCCCGGTCCTGACGTACCGCGTGGCGGAGGGGCTGGCCGCCGGCTTGGTCGTGTGCCTGGCTGGCCGTCCGTCATTGCACTCCTCCACCGAACGATGCGTGTCCATGCTCGCGGGCAACGTGACCAGCGGCCCGGCGCTCCAGAACCTCAGCGATAAATCCCGTGTGCACCTCACCACGCCGGAAGGCCGGGTCGTTGATCAGGTCGCGGAGGAACGGTCCGGTATGGGCGATACCCGTGATGATCAGCTCAGACAACGCCCGCTCCATTCTGGCGATGGCCTCGTCCCGTGTCCGTCCCCAAGCAATGAGCTTGCCAAGCAGAGAATCATAGTGCGGGGGAACGGTGTATCCCGCGTAGAGATGCGTGTCGAACCGGATACCCGGTCCACTCGGCATGATGAACGTGTCGATCGTGCCGACGTTCGGCGAAAAATCGTTCGCGGCATCCTCGGCGGTAATGCGGCATTCGATTGCGTGTCCTTGCGGCTCAAGGTCACGCTGATCGATCTGGAACTGCTCCTCAGCGGCGATCCGAATTTGCCAAGCGACGAGGTCGAGGCGCGTCGTCTCCTCGGTCACCGGGTGTTCCACCTGGATGCGCGTGTTCATCTCCATGAAATAGAAATGCCCGTCCGCATCGACGAGGAACTCTAGTGTGCCGGCGTTGCGGTAGCCAGCCGCTTTCGCGCCCTTCACTGCCGCGCGAAGCAGATTCTCGCGCACTTTCCGAGGCAGATTCGGCGCGGGCGCCTCTTCGAGCACCTTTTGGTGGCGGCGCTGAAGGGAGCAATCGCGCTCGCCAATGGCATAGACATGCCCATGATGATCAGCCAGGACCTGCACCTCGATATGGCGGGGCCGCTCCAAGAAGCGCTCCAGGTACACCGCGCCGTTGCCAAACGCTGACTCCGCCTCTGCTTGGGCCAGCGGCAACAAGCGAGTAAGCTCGCTGTCGTCTCGCGCGATACGCATCCCGCGGCCGCCCCCACCGGCCACCGCCTTGATCATCACGGGGAACCCGATCTTTCGTGCGGCGTGCCGGGCCTCTCCGAGATTTTGGATTGTGCCTTCTGTCCCTGGGAGAAGCGGCACACCTGCGTCTCGCATCAGCTTGCGCGCCTCCGCCTTATCGCCCATCTTCGCGATGACATCGGCAGGCGGGCCAATGAACGTAACCCCGACCTGCTGGCAGACATCGGCCAGATAAGCGTTCTCGGCAAGAAAGCCGTATCCGGGATGGAGCGCATCGCAGCCGGTCACCAGCGCCGCGCTGATCACCGCCGGAATATTGGTGTACGACTTAGAGGCCGGGGCAGGCCCGATGCAGACCGCTTCGTTCGCAAGCCGAACGGCCAGCGAGTCCCGGTCGGCCTCACTGTAGGCCACCACCGCCGGGATGCCGAGATCGCGGCAGGCGCGCAAAATGCGCAGCGCTATTTCTCCTCGGTTCGCGATCAGAATTTTCCGGAACATCATCAATCGCCTATAGCCGTCAGGTCTCAGCCGTCAGCCATCAAGAGCGATCCGATAGCCGATCGGGCGGGCACAGGTCTCGCCCGGAAGAGGTCAGGAGTCAGGAGTCGAAGGTCAGTTTTTCGGGGTTAGGGGCTAGGGGCTTCGAGCTGTGAGCTATGACCCGATAGCCAATAGCCGCTAGCCCCACTGACCCCTGACTCCTGTCCCCCAACTCCCTTCCTAACCCCTATCCGGCCCCTCCCGCTTCGCGCCTGGCGTCACGCCATAAACAGACCGCCGTCCACGGTCAAGACGTGGCCGGTGATGAAGCTCGCGTCGTCGGAAAGCAAGAAGGCGACGGCACCGGCAACATCCTCTGGGGAACCGAACCGTCCGAGCGGTGTGTTCTTCAGGAGCATGTCCTTGATCTCTTCCGGCAAGACGTCGGTCATCCGCGTTTGAATGAAGCCGGGCGCAACCGCGTTGACGGTGATGTTGCGTGAACCGACCTCTTTCGCG
>JBHOQQ010000049.1:0-11488 GCA_042408955.1 Thermomicrobiales bacterium | reverse complement strand
GGCCAGATAATCGGTTTGGGGACCAGGAGCGGAGAAGATGTCTCGGTAGTCCGGCCCAGCGATCACGTTGAGCATCAAGGATCTTTCCCCAACGCAAGGGGTTCGCACCACCTTCGGCTCGCGCGTCTATGCTGACCACGTTCCGGACGAAGATGCTCCCATCGTGGAGCGGCTCAAGCGGAGTGGCTCGGTTCTCCTCGGCAAGACGAACACGCCAGAGTTCGGCTGGAAATCTCCAACGGACAATCCGCTCTTCGGCCCAACGCGCAATCCCTGGAAGCTCGACCGCACCGCGGCTGGTTCGAGCGGAGGGACCGCCGCGGCGGTCGCCTCCAGCATGGGCCCGATCGGCACCGGTGGCGATGGCGGAGGCTCCATCCGGCAACCAGCGAGCTTCTGCGGCATCTTCGGTCTGAAGCCAACCTTCGGCTTGGTCCCGATGTACCCTCCCTCGGTTGTTGGAACGTTCGTCTCCGAGGGACCGTTGAGCCGCACCGTGCGCGACGCCGCCATGATGCTCAACGTGATCGCCGGTCCGGATTACCGAGACATCTTTTCCGCTCCTGGTCCCCAAACCGATTATCTGGCCGCTTGCGACGGAAGCATCCGCAGGTTGCGCGTGGCCTGGAGTCCGACGCTTGGCTACGCGGCGGTCGATCCAGTGGTCCGGGCAATCACCGAGCGCGCAGCACGGAGATTCACCGAGCTTGGCTGCTACGTTGAAGAAGCGGACCCCGGCTGGCCGGACCCGTGCGAGCTATTCCACGTCCTCTTCTATGGCCTCGTCGGTGGCGAAGTCAGCCGCCTTCTCCCAGAGTGGCAGGGACAACTTGATCCCGGACTTGAGCAGATTGTCGAACGAGGACGCCAGCTAAGTGCGTTCGATGTCGCGCGGGCGCAAATACTCCGCAACGAGCTTCAGCTGACGGCGGCCCGTTTCTTTCAGACCTACGATCTCCTGCTGACACCGACGATGACGCTGCCGCCGTTCGCGATTGGCATCGATTTTCCCACCGAGGTCGCGGGTCAGCCGGTCCACGGCATGCAATGGACTGCGTTCACGTTCCCATTCAACCTCACCGGCAATCCTGCCGCGAGCGTCCCAGCCGGGTGGACAGATGACGGGCTCCCAATTGGGCTCCAGATTGTGGGGCGGCGCTGGGAAGATGCTGTTGTCCTCCGGGCAAGCGCTGCCTTCGAGGCGTTACAACCGTGGGCGCACCGCCGGCCTCCGCTCGAATCAGTTGCACCGTCACAGAGTGAATGAAGGAAGTCAGATGGCTCATCACCTCTCCATTGATCTCAATAGCGATTTGGGAGAAAACTTTGGCGTTTACCGCATCGGCGCCGACGAGGATCTGTTCCCGCTGATTTCCAGCGCCAACGTTGCCTGCGGGTTTCACGGCGGCGATCCTCGCACGATAGAGAAGACGGTCGCCGCGGCCAAGACCCACGGCATCGCGATCGGTGCTCACCCTAGCTTTCCCGATTTGGTGGGATTTGGACGTCGTCCACTCCAGGCAAGCCCGGACGAAGTGCGGACCGACGTGCTGTACCAACTAGGCGCTCTCGATGCATTTTGCCGAGCGGCAGGGGTTCCCCTGCGTCATGTCAAGCCGCACGGCGCTCTCACCAACATGGCGATGCACGACGCCCCGCTCGCGGAAGCCATCGTCGCGGCCATCAGAGACTTCAACCCAGCCCTTATCCTTTTTGCCATGCCTGGATCAGCCTTGTTCTCTGCCGGTGTTGCCGCTGGCCTGCGCGTCGCCTCGGAGGCATTCGCCGACCGGGCCTACAACGCCGACGGAAGCCTGGTCTCCCGGAGGATCCCCGGCTCGCTCATTACCGATCCAGACGTCGCAGCGGAGAGGATGGTTCGGCTCGTCACCACCGGCACTATCGAGACGATTGACCGTCAAGACATTGCCCTTCGGGCCGACACGATCTGCACGCATTCGGATACTCCTGGCGCGGCCGCCATCGTCCGGGAGGTACGACGCCGGCTCGAAGCCGCTGGTATCACCATTCGCCCGCCATTCATGCCATGACCGAGACTCCAACGCTGCGCTTTTTGCCGCTCGCCGATTCTGCATTGCTCATCCGCTTGCCTAACGGCGAGGCCATTAGCCGCGATACGGTGGAGGTCGTGTGGCGGACGGCGGCTGCCATCGAGCAAGCACGCATCTCCGGAGTCGTGGATATCGTACCGGCCTACACGACAGTTCTCCTCGTTTTTGATCCCATGACGACTGATCCGGCTCGGCTTGAGAGAGACGTGCGTGCTGCGATCTCAACGTCCATCCATGCCAAGTGGGAGTCCCGCGAGGTCACCATTCCTGTTGTCTATGGAGGAGAATTTGGACCAGATCTCGAATTCGTCGCCAATCATACGGGCCTTACTCCTCAGGACGTGGTGGATCGCCACACCTCGGCGTCATACATCGTCGCATGCCTGGGATTCGCCCCTGGATGGGCCTATCTCCTTGGTCTTCCTCCGGAACTAGAGACTCCACGGCTGCCCAACCCGCGAACGCGTGTACCGGCTGGCAGCGTCGGCATCGGCGGCGCTCAAACCGGTGTCTACCCATTGGAAACTCCAGGAGGCTGGCGCTTGATCGGCCGAACCCCATTGCGAATGTTCGATCCGGAGCGCGCTGAGCCAGTCCTGCTCCGGCCAGGGGACACGGTCCGGTTTGTTCCGATCACTCCCGAGCAGTTCCGCCGCATCGAGCGTGACCTCAACTTAGGAGCGAGCAAGGTCAGCGGCTCTGATACTGATTCGCAGGCACCGGTGCCATGATTCGCGTTCTCACAGCGGGTCTGTTGACGACCATTCAAGATCTCGGCCGGCCCGGATGGGCACGCTACGGCATATCGCCGGGTGGCGCGCTCGATCGCGCTGCCCTCATACTCGGGAATCGGCTGGTCGGCAATGCCCCTGATGCGGCCGGCTTGGAAATCACCTTGCTCGGCCCAACCCTCAGATTCGAGGAGCCCGCTGTCATCGCTCTGACCGGTGCCGATCTTGGCGCCCGCCTTAATCACGGCCCAACCGCCCTTTGGACGCCGATTCGCGTGGCTCCCGGGGACGAATTGAGCTTTGTGCCACCTGGTGGAACAGGAGCCCGGGCGTATCTGTGCATTGCAGGTGGCCTGGATGTTGCCCCAATTCTTGGCAGCCGCAGCACCGATCTCGTTGGGCATTTCGGCGGCTACCACGGTAGACCACTCCAGCCGGGCGACGTGATTGCCATTGGCTCACCATCCACGTCGTCGGATCGTTTGCTCCGCCGGCGCCTTGCCCTTCCGCCACCGGCCTACGAAGGGGCAGTAACAGCCAGGGTCACGCTCGGTCCACAACAGGACCGGTTCAGCGAGGAAGGCTTGGCGACGCTTCTTAGCAAGGTCTATCGAGTCTCGGCAAAGGCAGATCGCACCGGCGTTCGCTTGGAAGGCCCCCGTATTACCCACCGTGATGGTGCGGATCTTGTCTCGGAAGGCATCGCGAACGGCGCCGTGCAAGTACCGGGCGATGGGCAGCCAATCGTGCTCCTCGCGGCCAGGCAGACAGTTGGCGGTTATGTCAAGATAGCAACGGTCATCGGCGCTGATCTCGACCGGCTCGCCCAGGCTCGTCCTGGAGACCGCGTCACTTTCCAGGAGGTCTCCCCGGAGGCTGCCCGCGAAGCGACGCTCGCCTACCTGGAGAGGCTCGGCCCTGAAGCGATCATCGAAGACCAGCGACTCTTTTCCGGCATGCCAACTGGAACGGAAGCTACCACGGCCATTGATGAACTCCCAGCGGAATCGATGTGGGACCCCGAAGGCGTCGAGCGCGTGATTCGGGCTGCCGAAGCCGCTGGAGTGACGACGCTGCGGCTCAGCATAGCCAGCATCGGCTTGACCCTCGAGCTCTCGCGCGGCCAGCCTGCGATCGTCCCACCTGAAACGTCCGCCCCGGCAGCTTCCAGTCTGCAAGAGCCTGAGCCGCTCATCACCATCACCGCACCGGTCCTCGGCGTGTTTTACCGGCGCAATGGTCCTGACCAGCCTGTGTTTGCCAGCGAGGGTGAGCCGGTCGAGGCAGGGCAACTGCTGGGTCTGATCGAGGTGATGAAAACCTACCACGAGGTTCGCGCACCCCAGGCAGGCATGCTGAAGCGATTCCTTGTCAACGACGGCCAGCTCGTCGAGTACGGGCAACCAGTGGCACAGCTCAGCGCCGTCTGACGCCAGTGAAAGTCAACCCCGCTCACTGGCCAGGCCCGACCTCTCCAGGTGCGCCAGCCGGCGGCGGCGGTATGGGCACATGCGGCGGAGGATCGGTCCCGTAGGGTATCGTTCCCGGCTCCCACTGCCAGCCAAGATCGAGAGCCTCTTCCCGCGTGATCCCGACGCGCGCCCGGTTCCGCTCGACCGCCAAGGCTTCCCGGGGGATGTACAGCACGGTCCGGAACAACCTGCCACGCTCCACGACAACATAGCCGGGATGAACCGCGGTGACCCTGCCCAAGCTCCTCTCGTTGCGGTCCACTACCTCGATGCCCAATGAGACTTCAGGCAGCTCAATGTCTTCCATGTGCGTCCTCCCGATTCTGCAACGCTCGGTGACCGGAGGAGCCCACAAGACGCCGCACATGATGTATGCCAAATGGAGAACGCCTGCAATGTCAACGACGACGCGCTCCAGTGCCTAGCACGGAGCAGAGTTTTGCTAGACAATCACGCCAGTGAAACAAAGAAACGGCTGTGCGGGAGCGAGGGCTCTCCCTTGCTCCTGATCCGAGCGACGGAGGAGAAAAGGCTATGTCAGAGCAGCAAGCAACAGATCAAAGCTGGCGCGGCAAGGTTGGCCGCATGACGCATGAGGAAATGGTGGAATTTCTCACGAAGTCCGATGTCTTATGCCGGCTTGGCGTTTTGGATGAGGAAGGCTGGCCCTACGTCGTTCCGGTGTGGTTTCAGTATAAGGACGAAGGGTTCTACATCATTCCGCGGGAGCGCTCGAAATGGGCCGAGTACATGGTGCGCGATCCTCGCGTTTTCCTGGCGATCGACGAGCCCGGAACGCTGCGTAAGGTGTTGGTGAAAGGGAAGGCTGAGCTGATCGAGCGCCCTAACGTTGGAGGCAAATGGGTCGAGATCGGCAAGGAGATGTCGTACCGCTACCTCGGCCCCCACGGACCGGATTACCTCGTGCCCACGCTCAACGAGCCGCGGTGGCTCTTCTTTGTCCGGCCCATCACCATCACCACGTGGCAGGGTGTGGATTGGGCTTCACGCTATAAGCACTACAAATGGGGAGCGAACGTCTAGCCCGGCTAAGGCGCTGACCGGCGCGGTACCGGCTCCCGCGCGGAGCTAAAGTCTCCGCTCCCCCGCGCCGCTCGGGATATAGCCTGGCCACGGAGGTCGGCTGAAGCTGCCGCATCGCGGGAGGACAACGGCCAGCGCTCCATCCCGCGGGGAGCGGTGCTCCTCGGAGCGCGGTGGCGTCCTGATTGTCATGTGGTTCCGGTGTCAAGGAATCATCCGGGACAGCTCGTGGCTTGCTCACGTTCCGCGATGGCCCACCAGGTTTGAATAGCATGAGAGCTGAGATAAGCACAACTCGGCCAGCGCCTCGCCAGGATGGCTACGCCCAGCCGGTGCACGTATACTCCGTTTCGGGAACGGGTGGAGTGCACCGGCGGAATGCTGCACCGGTGTGGTAGCTCTGTGCGGTCGGGTGAACGTGGCTACGTCTTGTGCAACGCACGCACACTTCCAACGCTGGGTGATCGGAGCGTTGATTTGCGCGACGCTCGTCCCGCTCTGGTTACCCGCCCACGGCAGCGCCGCGACTGCCGCGTTTCTCCAACCACCGCCCCAAGTCTCTGCTCAGGCTGTCTTCGCCATCGATGTCACCGCCGGGGTTGAGTTGTATGCCCTGAACGCAGATGAGCGCCGGCCACCGGCTAGTACAACGAAGATTGCGACCGCCCTCGTTGTTGTGCGCTCGGTCGCGGATCTCAATGAGCCTGTGACAATCGAGGATGCCGATGTGGCTGAAATCGCGGCCGATGAATCTCAAATGGGTCTGGTAGTGGGTGATGTCCTGACGATCGAGCAGTTGCTGTACGGCTTGCTCATCCAGTCCGGGAACGACGCGGCGGCGGTCCTGGCTCGGGTGGTTGGCGGCAAGCTCCTCGGTAATCAGAGCGGAGATCCGGCCAAGAGATTCGTTGACGAGATGAACCGCCTAGCCGCGGACTTAGGTTTGAGAAACACGCATTTCACCAATGCTGCCGGATTGTACGACCCTGACCACTACAGCACCGCGCGTGATCTCGCCGTTCTGGCAGAGACGGCGCTGCACGACAAGACCCTCGCAAAAATCGTGAAGCAGCAGCGCGAAACGATCGTCTCTCTCGGCACCCCACCGCATGAATACCAGCTCAGAAGCACCAACCGCCTCCTTGGCGAAGCGGGCATTCACGGGGTGAAAACCGGCTCACTGCCCCAGGCTGGCGCGTGCTTGGTCGTCGCCAAGTACGTTCATGGCCGAAACCGGGTCATCGTCGTTGTGCTCGGCAGCGAATTCGCCTACGATGCCGACGGCATGATCGACCCGGACACTGACTTGCGGTGGGCTGACGCGCGCGCGATTCTCGATGCGCTCGAACGCGATTTTCGCTGGCTCTCACCAGCCGATCCGAACGACCTTCCTGGGTTGACCGACGAGCTTGCAGCTTGGCAGGTGACTCTGAAGGACCAATCTGCGATCGTCATTCCAGCGAGCAAGGCGGACGCGCTTCGCTACCGCCTGAAGCTCGGTCCCGAAGGTCTCCCAGACCAGCCCGTTGGGAGCCTGCTCTTTTTCCTCGGCACGACGCAGATCGCCGAGCGGCCGCTATTTCAGCTAGCTGCCGGCTAAGCCGAATTGAGCTAGCCACCAGGCCAGCCACGGAGCCAGCCTCATGGAACGATTACAACGAGTGCTTGCCGAGCGCGGCGTGGCCTCACGGCGAAAAGCGGAGGAGCTTATCCGCGCGGGTCGCGTCACCGTGGATGGCCGGGTAATCACTGAACTTGGCACCAAGGTCGATCCTGAGCAGGCGGAGATCCGCGTCAACGGCAAGCTGATCCGTCCGCAACCGAAGCGCTATATCCTGCTCAACAAACCGAGTGGCTATATCACCACGACCAGAGACGAGCGCAATCGCCGCACGGTCATGGATATCGTGCAAGTGCCGGAGCGAGTCTACCCCGTGGGCAGGCTAGACCGAGACACATCGGGCTTGCTCCTGCTCACCAACGACGGGGAACTTGCAAATCGCATCATGCACCCACGGTACGGCCTCGAAAAGGAATACCATTTGCTGACTCCGGTCCGGCCAAGTCCAGCCGCACTGGAAAAATTGAGAAAGGGGATCGTCATTGATGGCAGCCTCATCGTTCCCCGCGAGGTCCGGCTGCTGCGGGAAACTCCCGAAGGCGTTCTCATCAAGGTCGTCGTCCATGAGGGGAAATACCACCTGGTTCGCCGTCTCATGGACGCGGTGGGCATTCCGGTGGAGCGTCTGCGCCGGGTTCGGCTCGGTCCGCTCAGCATCGCCGGCTTGCCAGTGGGCGCTTGGCGCGATTTGACACCTGGTGAGCTTGCCACATTGTTCGAAGCGGTTCACCTCGATCGCGAGCCATCTCCGCTGCCGCGACGCCAGCAACCGCGCATTGTTCACCGGCGCCAGCCATCCCAAGGAAGTACGGACACAACCAAATCCGAGAAAGGAGACTCCGAGCCTGAGCGAAATATCCGCGCGAGACATGAGCCAGCGACGACTCGACGTGGTCACCGGCCAGGAGAATCGCGCTCGGCGCAGGAGCCAGCCAAGCAGCCTTCGCAAGGGAGCCAACCGGGTAAAGACCACGCACCCGGACACAGGGTGCCACGAGGAACCAGCAACGATGTCATCACGCGACAACGCCGGCGAAGCCCCTCCAAAGCCGAGCGACCACTGCACCGTGATCGCGATCGACGGTCCGGCAGCGGCCGGTAAGACAACCATCGCGAGGGCGCTTGCTCGACGGTTGAACGCAACCTACTTAGACACAGGGGCGCTATACCGGGCCGTTACGCTCGCCGCGCTGCGCGAAGGAGTGCCCATTGCCGATGGGGAGCGCATCGCCAGGCTCGCGCGGTCGCTTGAGATTCGCATCCTGCCACCAGCGCCAGGAGAAGATCGCGAGCGCATCTTGCTCCACGGGGAAGACGTCACGGAGGCGATCCGCAGCCAAGACGTCGATGCCGTTGTTTCCAAGGTGGCAGCCATCCCCGAGGTCCGGGCTGCCTTGCTCCCGATCCAGCGCGATCTCGCCAGCAAAGGCCACGTCGTGATCGCTGGACGCGATATCACCACGGTCGTTGTTCCGGACGCTGGCGTGCGTATCTACCTGAACGCCAGCCCAGAAGAGCGAGCCAGGCGCCGGTACTTGGAATTGCAGTCGCGGGGTTGTCACACTGATTACGAAACGGTGTTGCGAGAGATCCGGAAACGTGATCTTGCTGACATGTCCCGTCCGGTAGCTCCATTGCGGGCGGCGCCGGGCGTGACGATTGTGGAGACCGATGGGCGCACCATTTCCGAAATTGTGGAAGAGATTGCACAACTGGCGCTCCGTGTTTGGAAGGAGCAATGCGGGGAGCGCGGCAATATCACCAGCGATAGGACATGAGGCGCGAGTGATGGATGTCGAGCGCTACACGTTGCGCGGGCGCCCTCGCCGCGTGGTCCGCGCGATCCTCCTTGCCGTCGTGCGCCGCGCTCTCCACCTTCAGATCGAGCACTTGGATCGCATTCCGCCGGTCGGGCCAGTGATCGTCTATTCAAATCATTTGCACAATGCCGACCCCATCCTCATGGTGATGGTGTTTCCGCGCCCCATCCACTACATGGCCAAGAAGGAAGTCTTCCATGTTCCGGTCATCAAATGGATTGTCCGCCTGGTCGGCGCATTTCCCGTTGACCGGGGAAAGGCTGATCGCAGCGCGATTCGGCGAGCAGAAGCCGCGCTCGCGGCTGGCGTTGCGGTCGGGATGTTCCCGGAAGGTACGCGCAGCGAAACGCTCGCCTTGCGGCAGGCACACGCTGGCACAGGGCTGCTGGCACTCCGGAACGATGTCCCAGTCTTACCAGTCGCCATTACGGGGACGGAGCGCTTGCCCTTCAATGGAGCCAAAGGCCGGTTGCAGGCGCAGCGCCGGCTACCCGATCCCGGCCATCGCGGCGTGCGCATCGTCTTTGGGGAGCCCTTCCGCATTCCGCGCGAGATTCATGGCCGGCGAACCACTCCGGAAGACGCCACCGAGATCATGATGATCAAGCTAGCCCAGATGCTTCCGCCAGATTATCGGGGCGTCTATGCCGACAAAATGTCGAGCGCTTCCGTTGCGACGGTGGAGCCGCCTCAGGTGCCGGAACGGGTTCCCACGCGATGAGGCATCGCGTGGGGTCCCGGAGCAGCCAGCATCTGTTTCAACGTTGCTTTAGGACGTGGCTATTCCTCTGGCCGGATGCCCGCCTTGCGCTCGGCTGCCGTACGCCGGCGGCGTACCGGCTCACCCAATTCTTCTGGCTCGCCCCATGTCAGCTCATGCCCGGCGATCTCCACGATGTCCCCAGGCGCGATGCCGCGCTGCTCCAACTCGGCGGAGATGCCGCTTGCCTCAAGCACGCGCTGAAATCGCTCAACGGCATCGTCCAGCGCCCAATTCGTCATGCGCGTCAGCCGCTCGATCGCCTTGCCGCGTACCCGATAACGATGAGGGCCGACCTCTTCGATAGTCCATTGCCGCTCGTCAATTTCCTCAAGGGTAAACATGCGCCGTTGGACCGGCACGGCAGCGGCTTTGTCTCGCTCGCCAATCTCGCGTAACAAAGCCGCCACGGCGGTCATCAGCTCTTGCACGCCGTGCCCTGTCGCGGCTGAGATCTCAAAGACCGGATGTCCTCGTTGCTCCAATTCGGCGCGAAGCCGTGGTGCATTGGCGTGTGCCTCGGGAAGGTCGATCTTGTTAAGCGCGATGACCATCGACCGTGCAGCCAGCGTCGCATCGTAGGCGCGCAGCTCCGCCATGATCGTCTCGTAGTCCACCAGCGGGTCCCGGCCCTCCAGCCCTCCCGAAGCATCGATCACGTGGATAAGCGCCTTCGTTCGCGTGATATGCCGCAGGAATTCGTGGCCAAGACCCGCACCCGCCGCGGCGCCAGCAATCAAGCCAGGGACATCAGCCAGGATGAACGTCTGCCCGTCCTTGCCACCAACCTGCACAACGCCCAGATGGGGTTCAAGTGTGGTGAACGGGTAGTCGGCAATCTTCGGGCGAGCCCGTGTCACAGCAGCGAGCAGAGTGGACTTTCCGGCGTTGGGCAAGCCAACGAGCCCCACATCCGCGATCAGGCGCAATTCGAGACGGAGGGTGCGTTCCTCGCCTGGCTCGCCAAGCTCGGCGATCCGCGGTGCTTGCTTGGTCGCGGATGCGAAGTGGACGTTCCCGAACCCGCCGCGCCCCCCGCGCGCCACGATGGCGATCTGCCCTGGCTCGGTCAGGTCAGCCAGCAACTCTCCGGTTTCGTCGTCCCAGACAAGCGTTCCCGGTGGAACGTCGACATAGAGCGTTGCGCCAGCGCGCCCGTTCATGCGCTTGCCCCGCCCTGGCTTCCCATTCTCGGCTCGGAAATGCTGATTGAACTGAAAGGCGAGGAGGCTGGTCAGATGCGGCTTGACACGCAGGCAGACATCACCGCCCTTGCCGCCGTCTCCTCCGTCCGGCCCACCCTTGGGCACATATTTCTCCCGGCGAAACGACGTCGAGCCGTTGCCACCATCCCCAGCTTTCACATAAATGCGAGCGCGATCAACGAGCACAGGTCCCCCAACGTGTTTCGCAAAAACGCTCCGCCGCACCGAGCGGCGCGCGGCTTCTTTTTAAGCATACGTGCCCGCTGCCAAGCATGACGCTCGGCACCGGACATCCCGTGGATGTCCGGATGGCCCGTACCTCATGCTGGAGCGAGGCGCTGGCGGTTTACTCCAAGAAATCCTTGAGCTTCTTCGCTCGCGACGGATGGCGCAGCTTGCGCAGTGCCTTGGCCTCGATCTGCCTGATCCGCTCGCGCGTCACGCCAAATTCGCGCCCGACTTCTTCGAGCGTGCGACCCCGGCCATCCTCTAAACCGAAGCGCATAACAAGCACTTCTCGTTCGCGTGGAGACAATGTCCCCAGGACATCCTCCATCTGCTCGCGCAGCATTTGCCGGCTGGCGATTTCGGCCGGGGCGGGAGCCTTGTGATCCTCGATGAAATCTCCGAGGTTCGAATCTTCTTCCTCGCCAATCGGCATCTCTAAGCTGACCGGTTCCTGGCTGATTTTCAGGATCTCCCGCACACGCTCCGGCGGCACATCCATGACCAGCGCGATCTCTTCGCTCGTGGGCTCCCGGCC
>JBHOQQ010000072.1:0-21722 GCA_042408955.1 Thermomicrobiales bacterium | reverse complement strand
CGGAGGCGAGGAGCGATGCTCGCGTCTGAGCGTGACTCCCCACGCTCATGCGCTTGCTTCGCGCCCCGCACAGACGTACGATCCCGGCCGGCGATCCATGCTGGCAACCGGCCAGGATCGTGGTGGTCTGGATCAGGAGGGAGCCCATGCCCGGGGGAGACGCGGGCCGCGCGCGGCTCGCCGAGGTGCTCGGTTGTTTCTCGCTCGCCACCGATCTCGGCGCCGGGCAGCCGCTGCAACACACCCTCCGCGCCTGCCTGCTGGCCATGGAACTCGCGAGCGCGCTCGGCCTCGACGCCGGCCAGCAGCGCGAGCTCTTCGATGTCGCGCTCCTACAGCGGATCGGTTGCACCGCCGATGCGTTCGAGCTTTCCACCTGGTTCGACGACGAACTCGCCGCTCACGCCCGGACGTATACCCTCGATTTTGGCCGCCCGCGGGAACTCCTCGTCGATGTCGCGCGCCATGCCGGAGCGGGCCGGCCGGTGGTGAGGCGGCTGCGGACGGTCGCGACGGCGCTCGCCACAGGCCGCGAGGCCGTGCCGTCCTTCTTCGCCGCCTCCTGTGAAGTCGCTCAGCGCCTGACGGCTCGCCTCGGCTTCCCGCCGCCCGTGCAACGCGCCGTCGCTCAAGTCTTCGAGCGATGGGACGGCCGCGGCTGGCCGGCGGGTGCGCGCGGCGAGGAGATCGCTCTCTCGATCCGCATCGCCCGCTTGGCTGCCGATGCCGAGGTCTTCGACCGCCTCGGTGGACCGGAGGCCGCGGTCGCCGCCGTCCGGCGCCGGTCTGCCACGATCTACGACCCGGCGATCGCCGGCGCCTTTTGCCGTCACGCGCGGCGCCTGCTCGCGATCCTCTCCGTCGAGTCTGCCTGGGACGCCGTCCTCAGCCGGGAGCCGGGCGCTCCCCGGCACCTTTCCCTGGCAGATCTCGATACCGCGCTCGGCGCGATGGCCGACTTCGCCGACCTGAAGGCGCCCTGGTTCAGCGGCCACTCGCACGGTGTCGCAACGCTGGCCGGCGCTGCCGGCGGGCGTTGCGGCCTCTCGGAGGGTGACCGGGCTACCCTGCGCCGGGCTGCGCTCGTCCACGATCTCGGCCGCGCCGGCGTGCCGAACGGCATCTGGAACAAGCCCGGTCGCCTCAACGACGAGGAATGGGAACGGGTGCGGCTCCATCCCTACTACCCCGAGCGCGTCCTCGCTCGCTCCCCGGCCCTGGCCCGCGCTGGCGCCCTGGCCAGCCTCCATCACGAGCGGCTCGATGGCTCCGGGTATCACCGCGGGCTCGCAGGAGCTGCCCTTTCGGTCAGCGCTCGTATCCTTGCCGCGGCCGACGTCTATCAAGCGTTGACCGAGCCACGCCCGCACCGGCCAGCCGCCGCGCCGGAGGCCGCCGCCGCGGCGGTGCGCGCCGCTGCCCGGGCCGGGACGCTGGATGGGGAGGCCGTCGAAGCCGTCCTCGTCGCGGCTGGTCATCGCGCGGCGGCGGCGCACGCCTGGCCCGCCGGCCTCAGCGACCGGGAAGTCGAAGTCCTCCGCCTCGTCGCCCGCGGTTACACCAACCGCCAGATCGCGGATCACCTCACGATCTCTCCCCACACGGCGGGTCACCACGTCCGCCACATCTACGACAAGCTCGGCGTCTCCTCCCGCGCTGCGGCGACCCTCTTCGCGATGGAGCACGGCCTGCTGCGGTAGAAGGCACCTCATATGAAGGCGGGCGATCCGCGCAGATGTGGGCGTATCCGCGACCGGTCTGGCACAGTTCCTGTCTCGAACTAAGCGTCGCGCAACATCGCTTGGTGTGAACTTGCGGTGGCGCTCACCGCGCGGCGGACATCGGACCGGATGGCGATTGCGGCATTTCAACTCGCGAACTTGGTGGCGCCACGAGCGGCATCCCGCCGCGAACGGCGTCGCTGATACCTACCGCTGCCGATGGCTCTGGACGGCTCGTCAGCCTCCAGGTTGGTCGTCTGCCCCGGTACCTCCGCAAATAGCGCGTTCACGCGATGCGAACCCCAGAGCGTCCCGTTATGCTCGGCCTCGTTTGGTAATAGGCGCATGGCCCGGCCACGGGGGTTGCTGGCAATCGATCAAGGAGGACCAACGATGCTCGAAACGAACATAACGCTCGCTCATCGCTACTTTACGGAAGTGCTTGCCGGCCAGGTGGACGTCGCGGATGAGATCATCGCAGAGGGTGTCTCCTTCATTGGCCCTGCCTATTGGGGGGAGATCATCCAGGGCCGGGAGGGCTTCAAGGGCTTCATCCGCTACCTCCGCACTGCCTTCCCCGATCTCGCCTTCCGGATCGAAGAAGAGATCGCGTGCGGATCGCGAATCATCACCCGGTTCCGCATGACCGGAACGCACCAGGGCCAGTGGCTGGAGTTCGCCCCGACGGGCAGGCCGGTCGATCTGCCCGGTGCCGACATCTTCCGCGTCGCGGACGGCCGCATCACCGAGATCCGCGTCTTCTACGACACGCTCGGCCTGCTCCAGCAGCTCGGCGTCGTCCCCTCGCCGGCCGCGACGACGTCCTGAGCCGTCGCTCGGATGCTTCAGGCATAGCTGGGGAGATAGCCGTTCGTCGTGCTCTCCGTCAGGCTCGGCACGCTGCGGGCATCCGCGGCCGGCGGCTGCGCTGCCGCCAGCCCAGAGGAGTGCGCTCCTCGCTGGGCGGATCGGCGCCGGGCTCGGTCATCGCTCGCCCGTTCCGCCGCGGTGCGCCGGGTTCTCCGCATAGTCGGCGTAGAAGACGCCGACAAGCTCACCGTCCGTCGTGGTGACGAGCACGCTCTCGACCTTCCGCTCCTTCACGCGCGGCGGCCTCCTCAGCCGGACGGCCCAGGCGGTAGGTCGTCGGGCCCGGCTCCATGACGCGCTCGACGGGCACCTTCGGATCGTCCACCAGTTTCTTGGCCCGCACGCGCCCGAGCACGACGTTGTGCTCGTTGACGACCACGCACTGGTGCCACCCGCTCGCCGCGACCCGCTCGCGCACTTCGGCGATCGTCTCGGTCAGGCGGCAGGTTGGCACGTCGCGGCGGGCGACGTCCGCCACCGTCGTCCTGCCGGCCGCGTTGCCCTCAGCCGGCAAGCCGTTGGCGAGCCAGTCGGCCTTCCCCGGCGTGTAGCGAAAGACGCTGCTGAAGCCAAGGCTCTCGAGCCGCCACGCGGCCCGCGCGCTCATGTCTCATTGAAAGTCGTGGCAATAGATGATGACTGGCCGGTTGCGGTCGAGCCGCGCCACTGACTCGGCGTTCAACTGCCGCAGCGGGATGCTGACCGCGCCCGCGATATGCAATTCGGCATACCCCTCCGGCGGCAGCACGTCGACCACCTGCGCACCGGCGGCCACGAGCCACTGGACCTCTCCACGATGAATCTCCGTGGGCATGCGTAGCGCCTCCTTCGCCACAGCGAGATCTGGCACGCGAGCATCTCCAAGCCTGCGGCTCGTCGTCTTCCCAGCGCATAGGTCGGTACTCGACATGACCGGAGCAAGATCGCGTTCTCCCTCACCGGTCCTCCAGCTGCTCCAATAAGGCCGCGTGCAGCCTAGGCAGCCTTGCATGCATGAGCCATACCAACATATCAGGATTAACCAATACGAATCACCCCCTGCCGCTGGCAATGCTCATGGGATAACTGGGCGGCGGGAAAAGCCACACGGGTCCTGGGTTCTCTCATCTGAGCCCGCTGCAACGCATGAAACTGTGGTGCCAGCCGTATCTACCGAGCCCAAGCTCCTCTGCTTCCATTAGAATGAAGAGGGACTGGGGGTGATTCCCCAGAGCGGCACGGCCTTGGCCCCTGCAGCCACAGCGATCACCAATGGAGGATCGATGTCTGCTCCATCGGTCACTGTACAAAGGCAAGATGCAATCCCTCTCGAGTGGGAGACAGCGGAAACCGATGCCCGCTTTTTTCATGGCCTCAGCGACCCCACCCGGCTGGCGATCCTGGAGCTCCTCCTGAGCGGCGAGAAGAATGTCTCTGAGCTAGTCACGGCACTTGGCGTTCCCCAGAGCCGGGTCTCGAGTCATCTCGCTTGCCTGCGCCACTGTGGCTACGTCGCGCACCGGCGCGAGGGCAAGTACCTCTACTATCGAGTAGCCGATCCCCGCATCCATGCCCTCCTGCTATTGGGCCGGACCATCGCTCGGGACCACGCTGCCCAGCTCGCGTCCTGCCCAACGCTAGGTGAGGACTCTGAGGACGAGCCGAGCTCGTGATGCCCCTCGTCTCGCCTCAGGCTGCCTCCTTGGAAGGCTGAGTTCCACGTACAAGCCCGCGTCTAAGGACGCAGCTCCCGTTCTTACCGGTACAGGGAGACCACCCATCCTTCACCTATAGCCTCACTTAGACCGTGCCTTCGACGACACTGCGAATGACGCGCAGATAACCGTCATCCGCGATCTTGACATCCACGTTCTGGAGCACGCCCTTGTCGTCGAGCAGATACTTCGTATCGAGGGCGCGGAGCTGGACCGTGCGAGCCAGATTCGTATCGAACGCCATCAACCAGTCGTTCCTGCCAAACTGGTCTCGCCAAGCCCGCAGCGCAGATGGCGGATCCTGCGGATCAACGAAGATGACGAGGACCTGAAATGCCCCTCCACCCAGCTCGTCATCTAGCTTCGCCACCTGTGTGGCACCGACCTGGCAGGGGACGCAATAGGACGTGGTGAACCAGATGAGCACAGGCTTCCCCTGAAGAGACTCGCGGGAGACCACCCGGCCATCAATATCGGTGACGGTGAAGTCGGGGAAGGGTTGCCCAACCTCCGGCACTCGCTGAATGTCCGCTGGCTGTGCTGGCGATGGGTTCCCACGCGATGTCTCATCGCGTGGGGTCCCTGTCCGGGTGCTCTTGAGCCAGACGAACCCGGCTCCTCCAATCAGCGCGGCGAAGGCGATCACCACCAGCCCCAGAAGCACAATCTGCTGGGGTCTCCGCCGCTTGGAAGGCTGCCGGCGGTTGACGGAAGTGTGATGTGCACGGGTGCAGTGAACCACGATCATCTCTCCTCGGCGCTGTTGACGACGTCCCACCGGTCCCATCGTTCCGTTGCCGCCATCTCAGCCTCCTTTGGCTCTGGCTGCCGCATCAGCCGGATGGCAAGGGAGACGAGGGCTGCCCCAACCAGAACGACTCCGAGCAGGAACCAAGCTTGATTCCCAATTTGGGCGACTAGGCGTTGCAGCACGCCCTGGAGATCCTCGAAGGCGCGGATCGCCCCACCCTGGCTGTTCCCTCTCAAGAGCGATATCCAGTAATAAATCACGTAGGCGCCGCCGAGGACGAGCAGCGTGCCGCTGATCCGGTTCAGGAAGGGATAGACACGACGGATCCGCCGCACCAAAAGCTCGCGAAACCCCGCCGTTCCCAGGCAAAGCAGCGTCAACACGGTCGCCATCCCGAGGCCATAGGCGAGGAAAACACTCACGCTTCCAAGCGCCGATCCGGCGGCCAGGCCGGAGGAGACCACGAGCATGAAGACCGGAAGCGTGCAGGAGAGCGATCCAAGAGCATAGGCAATGCCGAAGACGAACAGCGATCGGTACCCCGATCCCGCGTTCGCCGTGATGCCAGGGAGATGGATGCTGATTGCCTTCCCCGCCAGCAGCCAGGCACCAAGGCCCACGAGGGCAATTCCGATGACCATCGTTACCCAGGGCGTGGCCCGGACGATGGGCTGCACGCCGAGGGCAACGATCGCTCCCATAGTGGTGAAGACCGCGAGAAAGCCAGCCGTCACGACCAGGCCCACCAGTAACCCGTCGGCAATCCGGCCCAGCGCGCTCCGGCTTGGCGCCGATGCTTCCGAGCCCAGGTAGTAGGCGATCAGTGATGGGAGGAGCGCAAAGCCGCATGGATTGATCGAGGCGACCAAGCCCGCGCCAAAGGCGAGCGCGAACGGAACATCGGTAGCGGCTGAGGAAGGCATGGAGCTCCCTTCTCGAACACGAGTTTGGATGATGCAAACGGGCGGCACGATCGAGCGCCAACGAACGGAACAACTCCGCCTATTCAGTGACCCGCCTACCAGGCTCTCACTCTAGTCAACGCATCAGGTTTTGTCAATATGATGTATCCTACCAACGATGGCGCACCGCTGCCCAGCAGGGCAACCTGGGATGCGCACAGCGAGGGAGGTAGCCCATGAAACGCGGCGTGCGAGCTTTCCTGGAGCTTCTCGCTCTCGTGGGTACCACGGCGCTGGCCGGCGCTGGCTGCTGTGGTCCCATCCTCTTACAGTGGCTCGGCCTCGCCCTCTGGGCGATCGGCGGCCGCGTTCTGCTGGCAGCGCTCCTCCGTTTTGAAGTGCCTCTCCTCCTGGGAGTTGCGGCGCTCTCGCTGCTCGGCCGGCACCTCGCTCGGGATCGGGCCGCGCGGCTTGGCAATACCGTGCTCGCTGGCACAACTTTGGGCCTGGCCGCCCTGCGCTTGCTCTGGGACATGGATCGCGGGGCCGTGATGGCTATCGGTCCGCTCTACGACCTGTTTACGTACCGGCAGACCGCGCTGGCCGTGGCCGGGGCCGGCGTTCTGGCGCTGCGGGGAGCCGCGCTCCTCGATTCACAAGTGCGCCGGCGGTCATCACGACGGGCGGACACGGCCTGTGACGTGCCGAGACCGTCTACGGACGCAAGCGACGCCGGTCTGGGAGCGACGTCCGCGACGGTGAGCCGCACGCCAGGACGGCGCAAGGGACTGTCGCTTCATTAGGCCGGGGCAACTGCCAAGGCCATGCCGTCCAAGACGTTCCACATCGGCATGAATTCGTCCCAGGTGTAGTAACGCGAGGCTCCAATGGCTGGGTCTGCGACGTAGACGCCGCCCGCATCGTATCCAAAGACGACAACGACATTCATGTACGCGGCGAGCTTATAACGAGTGCCATCTTCGGCATAGGCGTAGAAGCTCGTGTCGCCCCGGAGCGCGAGCCAGACAAGCGTGCGCATTCCGCGGTCGATCCGGCTCGTGAGCGCCGCCGGGTCGCCATCTCCATAAAAGGCTTCTCCATAGAATCCGAAGGCGGCCAATGCCGGGACCAGCGCTTCAGCGTAGACGCCATAATCGTCGGTGTTGCCCCACCAGCCATTGATGTCACCACGGTATCCCCAATGCGGATTCTCCGACTAGCCGACCACGTCATCGAAGGCATACTCCGAAATGCCTTGACCGAACGTTGCGGTCGCGATGTGTAGGGAGGCGTACTCGCAACTGAGGTTGCGCTGCTGGACATAGGACGTCGGGACATTATTGATGAAGACCGCGCCGGCGCGGCTCGTTGCGGATTCCTCGCTGGCGCCATCTACCGATATGGTATCCGTCTTCATAAACGTGTCGCTTTCGCTTTCACACCTCGCAGCATCGACCGGGTAGAGGGAGAAGCCGCTGACATAGCTGCCAGCGACGTTCACATCGATCCACCCATCCGCTCCAGCGTAGGTATTCGTCGTGTCAACAGCCAACACCGCGAGTCCGTCCCCATCCGTCACTGCCTCATCTGTGGCGATGACGTCCCCGTCAACAGCGAGCGCAACGGCAACAGGTACTCCCTGAAGGCTGGCACCACCCGAGGAAAGCGCCACAGTGATACCGACAGTGCATCCAACCGCTGGCCACGTACTGGACAGCTCCGCCCAGACAACGACGTCGCGGCTTTCTCCGGCTGCGGCGAGCGGCACGTGGGAAAGAACATGGCCAAGGGACAGCAAGACCGCGCTGACCAGCAGGATCATCGTCCGGCGCATAAGGCAACTCCTGTTTGGGCGGCGCGCCCGTCACGGTGCTGAAACAAAACGGATTGAGCGGGGCATGGCCCAACATAGCGTACGAATCATAAAAACTCAATATGTTCGATAGCCACACCACCGTGTCAGAGAAGGTACTCCCGCGAAAGTAGTGCGTGCCACGGTATGGTTAGGCAATCCAGCGACGAATTCACATTGACATATTCGAATATGATCTCTATACTGGCCTCGCCGTTGGCCCGTGGAGGTGATGGTGACGCCAGGTGCGTTCGCCGGTCGCCTTCCCAGTGCCGCGCAGCGTGTTTGGACAGCGAGCGCTGGCGACCTGATGGCGTCGTGCGGCGCTTGCGCGAAGCTGCTCGTTGGGGAGAAGGCGAAGGAGAGAGACCGATAGTCTGATCGCAGGTTCGCGCGTATCAGGAGGACCATGACATGCGCTATTGGACGTCTCGGGCGCTGCTCAGCGGGCTGCTTGTCGCACTCGCCGCTCTCGCCACCGGAGAGTTGTCTGCGGGGGCACAGGAAGAGAACGTTGCTCCAGATGCTGTGCCAAGGCATGCGGCCTTCGTTGCGCGAGGGAGCTGCGCGGATGCCAGCGCAAAGCCTCGTTTCTCTCTTGGTAAGATAACGGTCGCGTCGCCCCGTCCGCAGATGTCTGCGGACGACACCGAGGCTCAAGAGCCGGTCGTGCTCAAGGTGGCGCTTGCCACGCTGCTGGACGAGCCGCACGCGATCGTCGTCCGCAAGAGCATCAAAGACCCCGCGAGTACCGTTGCCTGCGGGGAGATCGCCGGAACGGTCAAGGACGGATTCCTGGCGATTGGCCTGCGGGAGATAGAGCGATCTGGCTACGCCGGGCTCGCCCGGCTCGCTGCAGATGGCAACAAGACCGCGGTTACCCTCTTTCTCACCTCAGGGCTTACGGGAACAGCCAGTGCACCCGATCTCGGTGCTGTCCCCGCCGGCGGACTGCTCTGCTGCGGTGGGCCACCGGGCATTTCCGATGCGAAGGACGTTTCGGTCACCATCCTCGACTCCCTCTTCCTTCCAGGGGCAACCCAGGTTCGGATCGGCGCGACGCTCACTTTTGAGAATACTGGTCCGTCCGAGCATACAGTCAGCATCTTCCGAGATGGCATGTTGGTCGCGGACTCTGGCGTGCTTACGGCCGGCCAGTCATTCAGCTATACCTTCACCGAGCCGGGCACCTACGACTACCTCTGCACGCTCCAGCCATGGATGCGAGCGACCCTGATTGTGGTGCCGGAAGGGGAGGTTGCCGCGGCATGAAGCGCGTCGTCCTGGCCGTATCCGGGTTCCTCGCCTGCCCGTGCCATTTGCCGCTGTGGCTGTCCCTCCTTGGAGGAACGGCTCTGGGGAGCATGCTCGCGGATCATCGCGGGCTTTTGGTCGCTGCTCTGAGCGCCTATTTCGTCTTGGCACTCGCTCTACTCCTCTGGCCACAGCATGGCGGCAAGGAGGCCACGCCCGCGGCACGAGTTCGGCGCGCATCAGTGACACTAGCTCCGCAGAGCGTGGGAAGTGGCTCTCAGTCAGAAAGTGAGGGTGTACGTTGACACACCGCTATCACATGTCCGTCGCAGGGATGACCTGCTCCCACTGTGAGGCGATCGTCGAGCAAGCGCTGATCACCGCGGGAGCGCAGGAGGCACGCGCGAACTTCCGTAGAAATGAGGTTACCTTCACCGCTCCTGCGAACGCCACGGCCAAACTCACCGCGGCTGTACGGGAAGCAGGATATCGTCCAGGGCAGATCCGGATCCTCGACCACCCGGCGCGGCCCGAGGAGGACGGGGCAAGCAAGGGCTATGACCTGGCGATCATCGGCTCCGGCGCGGCGGCCTTCGCGGCGGCGATCACCGCGCGCGAGCAGGGCGCCCGCGTCGTCATGATCGAGCGCAGCACCCTTGGCGGCACCTGCGTCAACATCGGCTGCATTCCGTCCAAGGCGCTCATCCGGGCGTCGGAGGTCTACCACAATGCCGGGCACCACCCGTTCGAAGGCATCGAGACTCAGGCTGGCCGCGTTGACTTTGCTGCCACGGTCGCTCAGAAGGACCGGCTGGTAGCGCGGCTGCGCAAGGAGAAATATGCCGATCTCGTCGCGCAATACGGCTGGGATCTGATCCTCGGCGAGGGTGACGCTCGCTTCGTCAATGACACCACGCTCGCAGTTGGTTCTCGCGTCATTCGCGCGGCGAACGTGCTCATTGCAACTGGCGCGCGGCCAGCGCTGCCACCGATCCCTGGCTTGATCGAGGCCGAGCCCCTGACGAGCACGACCGCGCTGGCGCTGGACACCGTCCCGCGCTCCCTCGTGATCATCGGCGCTGGCTACGTTGCCCTGGAGCTCGGCCAGCTCTTCCGCCGGTTGGGCACGGAGGTGACCATGCTTCAGCGCGGTCCCCGGCTGCTTGGGGAGTACGAACCCGAGGTGGCGGAGGCGATCGGCACGATGCTGCGCCGGGAGGACATCGAGGTTCTCACGAGCGCTCAGGTTCAGCGCGTCGAGCGTGACGGAGCGATGCGCCGGATACAGGTCCGGGTCGAGGGAGAGGACCGCGTCCTCGTGGCGGAGCAGGTGCTCGTCGCCACCGGCCGCGTGCCCAACACCGAATCCCTGCATCTTCCTGCCGCCGGTGTCCAGATGGATGCGCGTGGCGCGGTGGTAGTCGATGAATACTTGCGTACCACCAACCCGCGCGTCTATGCCGCCGGCGACGTGACCGGCGCGCCACAATTCGTCTATGTCGCCGCGTATCAGGGCAGCCTCGCCGCCGCGAACGCGCTGCTCGGCGCTGGTAGGCAGGTCGATCTCTCGGCGCTCCCAGGCGTGGTGTTTACCGATCCGCAGGTGGCGACGGTCGGCTTGACCGAGGCGCAGGCGCGCGCCGCTGGGCATGAGGTCAAGACGAGCGTCCTGCCGGTGACAGCCGTGCCCCGCGCGCTGGTGAACTACGAGGAGACCGGCGTCTTCAAGCTCGTCGCCGACGCGGTCACGGATCACCTGCTGGGCGCGCACGTCGTCGCCAGCAACGCCGGGGATGTCATCTACGCGGCCACCCTCGCCGTCAAATACCGGCTGACTGTTGCCGATCTCGTCGAGAGCTTCGCGCCGTATCTGACGATGGCCGAAGGGCTCAAGCTCAGCGCCCAGGCGTTTGCCCGGGATGTCGCTAAGCTCTCCTGCTGCGCCGCGTGACAGTGTCAATGACCGCAACTGGGCGCACGGCATTCGCTGTCGGATCAGGTAACTCCTTCGTGCGGGTGGAGTGCGCGACGCCTGCCAAGGGGATCTGTCAGGCATACTCATGCGACGCCTTCACGGCCTCGTGAGTCGACCGCTTTGTCACTCGCATCACTCCACACGAGTTGGGTGGCCGCGGCTCGTGGACCGCGGAGCGCAACGACAACGGCGGCCACGAGAGCGAGGATGGCTCCTGTCACCAAAGCCGCGGAGATCCCTTCGACAAAGGCGCGTTCAGCCGCATGCACCAACGGTTCTCCTGCTGGGCCAAGCCGCTGGACCGCCTCCGATTGAACGAAGGCAATAGACGCTTTTGCATGCTCGATGACAGGACCAGGGACAGCAACCCCGTTCAGTGATGAGGTGAGTTCATTTCGGTAGCGCCAGTTGGCGATACTTCCCAATAGCGCTATGCCAAAGGCACTGCCGAACTCGCGTGACACATCGTTGACGGCTGAGGCAACGCCTTGCTTTTCTGGCGGAAGCGCGGACACAATCGCCGTCGTTGCTGGCGTACCAGCAAGTGCCATTCCGGCTGCGAAGATCACGAGGCCTGCAGCAAAGACGCCGTAGGAGAAATTGACTTCTATGCGTGACATGGTAAGGAGGCCCAGCGCCAGCAATAGCAGGCCACCTGCGCCAGTGCGATGCATACCAAACTGACGTGCCAGATACGGAGCACGCCGGGCGAGGGGTATCGTCACGAGAGGCATGGGTAGCAATGCAGCGGCGGTCTTGAGGGGAGAATACCCCGCGATGAACTGCAGATATTGCATGGCGGCATAATAGAAGCCGAACGCGGCGGCAAATTGCATGGTGATCGAAAGTGTACCGGTGCTAAACCCTCGCAAGAGGAAGAGGCGAGGATCAAGCAGTGGCCGGGGTTGACGCAGCTCCCAGATGACGAAGGCACAGGCCGACAGTGCTCCGGCTAGCATGGCGCCAATGACGTGCCACTCAAGCCACCCCTGATCCGCACCCTCGAGGATTCCGAACACCAGGCCTGAAACCGTCAACAGGGAAAGGATTGCGCCCCCGGCATCGAGTGCTGGAGGATTCTCCTCGCGAGAACTCGGCAGTACGGCGACAGCACCCCCTAGTGCCATGACTGCCAGGAGAACCTGCAAGGCGAAGAAGGAATTCCACGCGAAGAATTCGAGAAGCACACCCGTCACGAAGATACCGAGCACGGCGCCAGCGCCCGCGACGCCGACCCACAGGCCGATCGCGCGTGGCCGCTCTTCCTCCGGAAATGCCGTTGTGATGATGGAGAGCGTGACCGGCATCACAAACGCGGCACCAATGCCCATGAGAGCGCGCAAGACGATGAGGATCTGAGGATCGGCAACGGCAAAGGCAAGGCCAGCAGCGGCTCCATAAATTCCGAGACCAGCCATCAGGGCGGGCTTGCGGCCGTAACGATCACCGAGGGCTCCCGCGATCAGCATCAGTCCCGCGAAGACCACGGTGTAGGCATCAACGATCCAAAGGAGCTCCGTCTGCGTTGCTCCGGTGTCTCGGGCCAGGTCGGGCAGCGCCGTGTTGAGCCCGGACACCGCCGAGACCACCATCATCAACCCGAGGCTGACCACAGCAAGCATCCGCCGGACTTGCTCGCGTGACGTTTCGCTTGCTGCACGCTCCATCCCGTACCTCCTTGACCCAGGGCTCCTGATAATTCAATCATCATTGAATTCTACGAATGTTGAATTCATTGTCAAGGAGGTTGCGACCGCTACGTTCGGCGGTCGCATCGGCTCACCGAGAACCGGCTCGCTCACATCGCTGATGTAGATGATGTGCACTACGATGGTGACCGATGCACGGACCAGCAACGAAGCGCCGGCAGCGTGGGCCGCCCAAACTTCCAGCTTGGGTACCGCGAGCAGGGACGTGGCGGTAGGGCTCTGGCTCGCAACCATGACGGGTCCAGCCCACGCGTGAGCGAGACAACGCGCGCTTCGCAGGGGAAGCAACGAGAATCAGCAGGAGAGCCAATCGGTGTTTCTCTCATGGGGATGACCCGAAGGAGGGCAAGGTGGCAGGAACGTTAGGGCCGCGCGCCCAAACGGGGCGGCGGCCAGGCATGAGCGGGACACGCGAAGCGATCATCGCGGCGGCTCGAGCGGCGTTCTCCGAGCACGGCTACGATCGCACCACCCTGCGTGCGATTGCGCAGGCCGCCGGGGTTGATCCGGCGCTCATCGTTCACTATTTTGGTTCAAAACAGGCGCTCTTTGTCGAAGCAGTGCAGCTGCCCTTCGATCCTTCCGTGATCTTGCCAGAGTTGCTTGCAGGTGAGCGTTGCACGGTTGGAGAGCGGCTCGCCCAGTTCCTCATCGCCACCATGGAAAATCGCGAGAGCAGAGCGCACATCGTCGGCCTGGTCCGGGCTGCCGCGACCGACGACATCGCCGCGCGTCGTCTCAGGCGCCTCATCGAAGAGGAGCTGTATGCTCCCCTTGCCGACGCTCTGGGCACCAGCGACGCGGCGCTCCGAGCGGGCTTGCTCGGGGCGCAGGTCGTCGGGCTGGTCATGGCGCGGTACGTTGTGGCTGTCGAACCACTGGCTTCCACACCGCCCGACCGCCTCGTCAGAATACTCGCTCCGGTGCTTCAGCGGCTTCTTGTTGATCCCGCGTGATCCGGGCTTCCGGTTGGCATTTCCACTCCGGCGTGCGGGGTAAACGCTCGCGAGGCACGTCCCCGTACCCGGTGACCGGCACGGACGGTGTCCTGCGCTCCGAGAGATGACGCCCGCTTAGCCAGGTACACCATCTTCGCTCCAGCAGGCACGGCCGAGTTCCATCGCATCCTCCACCGAGACCCAGAAGCGCTCGCCATTCGCCGCTCGCTGGCAGCCGCAGGAGAAGCCCATCTCCGTGCAGATGCCGTCGCGGACGGCGCGGCTCTCGTCCGGCGGCACGATGGCAATGCTGAGGGAGGCTGGCGACATCTCCGCCAGCTTCCCGTCGCAGATGGTGACGCGAACCGGCGCTCCGCAGTGCATGCACTGGCTGAGGATCCGCGCATGGGTGCCCAGACCCGCGGGGATGCCGACGGCATCGAAGGCGCACCAGGTGAAGAGCCGGCGCCCGTCCAGGATCAGTGTATGGCGAGAGGGGAGAAGGGACAGTCCGGCCGCGCCGGCGATCGCGGTGCCGGGTTCATCGAGCGTGAGCCGGCCCTGGCGTGTGAGGTGCTCGATCAACGCTTGAAACTGCTCAGTCGGCAGGCTCAGATGCGCGGCTGCCTCCGCAAGTGGGAGCGCCTGCCCATTGGTGATCGAGGTGAAGGCGCGGAGACACACCGCCTGCGCCGCGGTGTTGCGCTGCCGCTCAATGCAATCGAGCCATTCCTGGCGAATCTGCTGGAACCGCTCTCGTTCGTTCTGGCGTACCTGTCCGCTCTGGGACATCACAACCTCCTTGGTGCCGCGCCCTGGCGATCCGGAGCGCAAGGGCAGCCACGATAGCGACGCTCGCCGCGGTCATCACCCCTACTGGCCACGCCTGCTCAAAAAGCATGCGCATTGCCACCCACAACCCCGACAGCGGCAGCAACAAGACGAGAAAGGGACCGGCACAGCAGACGAGTTTCAGCGCGATCAGCGTGCGAAGACGCATGGATCCCTCCTAACTCCGCACTCAACGGCGAGCGGAAAGCCTACCCAGGAATATCGTCTCCCTCGCGAACCAGGGAGTGCGCACGCCTCGCTACGCCGGTCCCTCGTGCAGCACTTTGGTGCCATACGTGCCGGTGATGGCGCCTGGCGCTTGCGCGATTGCCGTCAGGAGCACGGGCTGGCTGACACGAGCAGGATCGTAGACGATGTGCGCGACGTAGATGCCATCTGCCCCGCTGCTGAAGCTGACGGTCTGCACGCCGGAGGTGTCGATCAGCCGTTGCTGGATCGCCAGCAGGCAGGCCGGGCAATAGACGCCTGAGGTGATGGCGACATCGAGTTGCCGGATCTCAGGAGCCGGTGGCTGAGGAGCGCCAGCTCCGGGCCTAGCCTCGCGGCCCAGGCGACCGGATGCCGCATCGATGACCCGGTCGTTGAGCAGGAGGAGATTGGAGCCGGCAACGAGCAGCGCAAAGGTCAGCAGGCTGATGATCGGGATGAGGATGCGATTACGCCGGTAGGTGGTAATCGAGCAGCAGGCGTTGCTCTTCCGCAGCGACAAGCCGATCCCGAGCAGCGTGATCACGAGCCCCACGGCGATGAACTCCAACTTGTACCGGACGAGCCCCACCGTGCCGGCGGCCGTGCCCCCAGCGATAAGCACGGCGACGAGCGGCCCGGCACAGCAGAGGCTGGCCAGCAGCGCACCGGCCACGCCCCAGCGCATGCCAGAGTGCGTTTCCCCTCGAGGTCTTTTCCGGCTGGACAAGGCGATCAGGCGCATCGCTGCCTCCTTCGCACTCGTGGCTGTTGCCGTGGCGACGGGTTCCCCCGCGATGAGGCATCGCGTGGGGTCCCGGGCGAGCCGGCGCTACATCCGCGTGCAGCTCAGGATGGCGGCCGCGTGATCGGCAATCACGCCGCGCGCGAGCTCGATCATCTGCCGCACGCGCGGATCGGCAATCCGGTAATAGACGAATTTGCCTTCGCGCCGGCTGTCGACATACCCGCACCAGCGCAGGCACGCCAGGTGATTTGAGATCCGGCTTTGCGGCTGGCCCAGGGCAGCGACGAGCTCGGAGACGTTCTTCTCTCCCTCGTCGAGCAAGAGCTCGACGATCTTCACGCGTGTCAGATCTGAGAGCCCGTGAAAGAACTTTGCAAGAATCTCCTCCTGCTGTGCTTCGGGGCTCGTCAGGGTGACTTCCTCAGGCACCGGGTACGCTCGCTCGGTCATGCTGCCTCCTTCCGCCTCGAGAGTATAGCACAACGTATCATGTTTTGTGAATATGTTTGCTGATTGGGCGAGCAGGAGACAATCGCCTTGGCAACGCTGGCAGCGTCCGCGGCGATCAACCGGTAGCCCATCTTGGCTATCACGGCACATGATCTGACCGTTGTTGTGGTTACTTGCCGAGCACACGGGAAGCTGGCGGAAACGGGAACGGCGTCGCGTCCTAGCGCCGGTTCCATGAGTCCAAGAGCATGAACACGGAGGTGGCGGAAATACTGGATGACCCGGAGGACCCCATGGGAGCGTTGGCTCGGCTGTGGAGCGCTGGTCCCCACAATCCAAGGGCCGCTGCAAGCGACATTGCGCTCGCCAGGCTGCTGGCAGATCTTTGGCGAGGTGCTCGCCAAGGAGTGCGGACCATACAGTTATCCCTTGGTGGACGGACTGAGGGTGGAGGCCTCTGCGGTGTGTGCAGGCTTGTTGGTTCCTGAACCGCATCGTGAACAACACCGGACTTCTACCGCCTGGCGGTCAGTCGCTGGAGACGGCCGCGCCGCCTTCGGATCATGCACGAGCGGCGCCCGGCACCCGTCATCGGCCATCCCGTTCGCGCGAGCACGGGAGTGCGCAGCGGCATCCAAACGTGCCGATCATCACCGGCCACCGGTGCTCGGTACCCATCACCGTCATCCCGAGCGAAGCGAGGGATCTCTCAACGAGCTCTCAGCTCCCAGCAATCAGCCGTCAGGATGGGGCGTACGGTTCCCTGATGGCTGACGGCTGACAGCGCATCACGAGAGATTCCTCGGCTGCGCCTCGGAGTGACGGCAGGGTGCTCGGAGTGACGACGAGCGCGCGGCCTCCGTTGCGTCTTCCCCCGCTGCGCTCGGGACAAGGCTCACGCAGAAGAGCTCCCTGAAAGGGAGCCAAAAGGACATCGTGTGTGGAAAACGAGCCGGCTTTGTCAGCTCAGCGCGGGTCTTGAGGCCTGCGCTAAAGGTCCGCGTTCAGGTAGACGTGCCCCCTGAGAGGAGCTAAAGACTCACCGATACCGGAGATCCCTCGGGCAGCTTTGGCCGGCTTATTGGCTTGATCCCCGCGCTCGAGCCCCGCGCGACCGCGGCACTGCGCTCAGTCGCCACTCATCCAGGCTAGGACCGCCCTCCCACCAGCGGTATCCATCCTCGTCGCCTCGCGACGAAGTATGATCAAGGTTTCCGTCCTGTCAAGACGCGTTTCAGCATCTCGGCAGGTGATGCCCGGAAGCGCGCGAAGGCTGCCTGTGCCTCGGACGGATGAGCGTAAATGAAATCGCCAATCGGTCTCCACTGCGCACCAGCATGGGGGATATCAAGCTCACCTTGGCCCCGGTCGACGAGCTTTCGGCCATGGCCGATGAACAGAAAGCTGCCGCGCAGCAGCACTTTGTAGTAGGATGCTGGTCCCGCCTGAAGCAGAAGATACGGAAAACGCGGCTTCGCGCCTGGATACTCGTAGATAACCTGTATTTCTGTTGAGGCTGCTTCGTCGGTTGTTGCGTCCGGCATCATGGTCATCCCTTGTGCAAACGAGCAGACGTCTTCCTCTGCTCAGGCAGGCAATGCTCTCCGTGGCCTAGGATGTGCAAGGAAATGAGCGACCAGCGCAAGAAGAAGCTCGACATCCGGCGGCGTTGGTACACCTGTGGCTTGAGGGAAGGCAGGATGCTCAGGATCAGCCGGATCGAGCACAATGACCGGCATGCCGTGCATCATCAGCCGTTCGTAGAGCCTGGAATTGCCGTGCCGGAGCATCTGCTCATCGACAAGAACCACATGCTGCTCTGCTCCTTCTAACGCAGCCAGGGCGTCTTGAACATTTGTTGCCGCGGTCACCTGGTATCCCTCGGTCGAGAAGACCACGGCCAGGAGATCGAGCATCGCCCGGTCATCATCGATCAAGAGTACCCGCAGGTTTTCTTCGGGACGCAGGAACCGGTGGCTATTCGGCTCAGCCCGCCCTGACACTTCGGACGCAGGTTGCCTCTTGGGCTGTGCGCTCGTGGTGGCGGCAGCGGATTGCATCGCTGTCTGCCGATGGCGAGACGAGGAGGGCGAGGCGGCTCGGTGGCGCCAATGGCTCTCCCCTGTGCTGCTCACGCTGGATCTCCCGCGTTTGTCACCGCCATATCGCCTTCCGCGACTTCTTCGGCCAGCGCCTGCAGGGCAAGGACGTGCCGGTCGAACATTGCCCGAGCCACATCGAGGAGCTCAAAGACCAGTGGATCGGTCACCTGGTAGTACACCGTCGTGCCCTCTTTGCGCCCAGCGACGATCTGGCGATTGCGGAGGATCGCCAGCTGCTGGCTGACCGAGGAGGCTTCAATGCCGAGCCGGACCTGAAGCTCGGAGACCGAGAGCTCGCCAAAGCGGAGCAACTCAAGGATGCGGATGCGCGTTGGGTGACTGAGCGCCTTGAAGAGATCAGCTTTGAATGCTTGCAGCGTCATGGAGCGTTCTCCGTCGCGTATTCAACGGGATTTGAATATTAGCAGATAGCGAGGGATAGGTCAAGCGGGTGCAGGGAGGGGGCAGATTAGGGGCTGGGGGCTGGGGGCTAGGGAGGGGGCAGGAGTCAGGGGTCAGGGGTCGGGGAAGCTCCGAGTTTTGAGCTTCGAGCTTTCAGCCGTCAGGTGTCAGCCGTTCGTAGGGGCGCGATTCATCGCGCCCAGCCCTTCTGCGCCGGGACTCACGGACGCCCGATGCCTGACGGGCGATGCCGGCCATCGCGCGGGACTCCAGGAATTCCGCCGGTCGTCTCGGTCAGATTGTCCGCTCAGCCCCTTCGCGCGGGAACTTTAGCCCCGCGCAATCGGCAGCGGAGGATGGCCCCTCCTCCAATTGCGACGGCAATCGCCAGCCCGGCCGTGAGCCCGCTCCCGCGCGGGGTCTTTAGCCCCGCGCTGACACCACGAAGCCGGCTAAAGCCGGCTAGTCGTGCCACGACCGGTGACGATGGCAGCCCCCTTGAGGGGGCTTGGTCTGCATGGTGAGCCGTGTCCCGAGCACAGCGAGGGAGTTGGGAGGTTCGCCCCGTGCTCCTGCCCCGCGCGATGCCGTCTGCCGAGCGTGGGCTGACCGGGCACAATGCATCGCTCCCCTACCGCCTCCCGCCTCCTGATTCCTGACCATTGTGAGCGGGCACAGATCCCATCCCCTACCTGTCAAGGATGGGCGCGATTTATCGCGCCCCGACCACTGATCAGCTACCGGCAATCGGCTACCGGCTATCGGCTAACCCCTGACGGCTGATAGCTTGCACCTCAAAGCTCGAAGCTCGAAGCTCGTATCTTCCCCAGCCCCTCGCCCCTCAACCGACCCCCGACCCCTGACTCCTGACCCCTCCCTAACTCCTAGCCCCCAGCGACCATCGGCTACCGGCGAACAAGCTCACCAGACATGTATCATACATGAAGCCGGTTCGGAGCTTGCTCAAGCCGGTTCGTCGCCTGTCCTCGTGCCGGAGCAACCATGAACCATCTCGATTGTGTTCTCGCGCTTTTGTTCGTTGCCGCGTTTGGCGCTGGTCTCCTCGGCTCCCTGGTCGGATTAGGTGGCGGCGTCTTGATCGTCCCCTTGCTCACCATCGGCTTTCATCTCAACATCCGGCTCGCCGTCGGTGCCAGCATCGTCTCGGTCATCGCCACCTCCAGCGGCGCTGGCGCTGCTTTGGTGCGCGACCGCTTGACGAACGTGCGCATTGCCACGTTGCTTCAGGTCGCGACCACGCTCGGCGCGGTTGGGGGCGCGCTCCTTGCGCCTTATGTGAGCGAGCGTGCGCTCTTCCTCCTGTTTGGCACGCTTCTGCTGCTGACGGCGGCGCCGACGCTGCGACGGGGCGGCCAGGACACCGCTTCAGCCAGAGGTTCAAGCCACTGGGCTAGCCGTCTGCGCCTTGCCGGGAGCTATCCTGACCGCGCTCACGGCGGCGACGTTGCCTACTCGGCGACCAATGTGCCCGCAGGATTCGCCCTGATGGCTGTTGCCGGGGTCGTGTCTGGCTTGCTGGGCATCGGCTCCGGGGCGCTGAAGGTGCTGGCGATGGACACGGCGATGAGATTGCCGATCAAGGTGTCGACCGCGACGAGCAATTTCATGATCGGTGTCACCGCCGCGGCGAGCGCTGGCATCTACTTGTGGCGCGGCGATATTCTGCCGTTCGTCGCGGCGCCGGTTGCCCTCGGCGTCCTTGCCGGGGCCATGATCGGGGCACGGCTCCTCATCCGCTTCCGCAGCGCCACCGTGCGTGGGCTCTTTGTGGTGATGCTCGCGATCGTCGCGGGTGAAATGATCTTGCGTGGATTGGGGATTGCCTGATGTATCTGAACGATTCGTCTGTCGCGCCACGCGTGGAAACGATGGCCCGGCGCCAGGCTGTTGATGAGTCCGGAGCCGTCTGGATCGGACGGGTACTCCTGGTAGGCGTGTTGCTCGCGGCGGGAACGATGCTGGCCGGTCTTGGCCTGGCGCTTGTAGGTCATAGCGGTCCCACCACCGTCGATGATGTACTCGGACGTGGGGAAGCGCGATCGCTCGTCCGTCCTGGAGCGATCGCGCGCGGCCTCGTGGACGGCTCGGCCACGGCGTACATCCAGCTTGGCCTGCTGGCGCTGATCCTGACACCAACGGCGCGCGTCGCGCTCACGCTCGGCCTCTTTATCAGGCAACGCGACTGGCTCTTCGCGGCCTTTGCCACCTTGGTTCTCGCTGTTCTCGTTCTCGGGTTGATTGGCATCAGCGCATAGGATGCGAAGGAGATGCCTGGGACACCGCGGTCATCGGAATCCGAATGGCTCATCGCGGTGCTTGCGCGCGAGCTTGACCCGCGCGGCCGGATGCCGCTGTACGAGCAACTGATCGCGAGTCTGACCCGGCTCATCCGCCAGGGTGATCTCGTCCCAGGCTCTCTCCTGCCTCGCGAGCCCGACCTCGCTGCCAGCCTCGGACTGAGCCGGCAAACGGTCAATCAGGCGCTCACGCGGCTGGCCCGGCGGGGATTGCTCGTCCGGCGTCGTGGTATCGGCACCTTCGTCGCTGAGCCACCGATCGAGCAACCACTGCACAGCCTGTACAGTTTCCTCCGGACGCTCTCCGCCCACGGCGAACGGGCCGGCAGCCAGATCCTTTCGATCAAGACGGCCGTTGACGCCGCCGCATCGCTCTTTCTCACCGGCAAACCGGACCAACCCGTCTGCTCCATCAGCCGCCTCCGCTTCGTGAATGATGAGCCGGTCATCCTGGAGGAGCTCTTCTTGCCAGCCGGCTGCGGAGCACGGCTTTCGGCGCAGGATCTCACGGCAGCGACACTGTACGATCTCCTTCAGGATCGCTGCGGGGTGCGTGTCACGCACGCGGAAGAGACGCTGCGGCCCGTCGCGGTGACCCGGGCGGAGGCAGCCCTGCTTGGCATGGCCGCGGGCGACGCCGCCTTGTTGGTCGAGCGGCGCGCGTTTGCCGGTGACCGCCCGGTCGAGCTACGCCGCAGCCTCCTCCGCGGCGACCGGTTCGTCTACACGGTCCGGCTGGCCGCGCCTGACCTCGATACCGAGGGCTCATCGCCAGCCGCTGGTGCCTGAGACACGGCACGTGGCTGCTCCTCCATATTCCCTCAGGATACTTTCACCGCTCAGTCACGCAGCGCTTGGACGACGCTCGCGCGTGCCGCCCGGATGGCTGGCAGGAATCCGGCGATCAGCCCGGTGGCGAGCGCGAGGAGGACGCCTCGCACGGCGCTACTGACGGGCAATGCCGTCGATGCAGGTAATGGAAGCTCGCTCAGCACCAG
>JBHOQQ010000047.1:0-11194 GCA_042408955.1 Thermomicrobiales bacterium | reverse complement strand
GCCCCTAACCCCTCGCCCCCTAGGCATAGCTCTGGCTAAACCACGTGCCGCGAATCAGATCGTGATACACCGTGCGGATCACGCCGTCCTCAAGCAGCAGGCGGTAATAGCGGCGGCTGATCGGCTCGCGCCACCATTCATCGTCGATCTGCCACATATCCTGAATCCGTAGTACGCGACGCCGCCGGCTTCCTTCCACCAGCAGCACCGGCTGGCCATCCACCACCTGAACCGTCACCGGTTGGGGCCGGTTCAGGGGTCGTAGGCCATCAGCGCGTGCCGTCGCTCGGGTATCCGCGACCATGGTTCCACCTCCACAACCCGGTAAATCGGTGAATCACCATACCGCTGCTTCAACTGCCCAATCGCCTCGATGAGCGGACGCATCCGGCGCACGCGCAGTTCGCTCAGTGAGCCGGGTAGACGCTCCTGGCAGGCCGTTTCTCCCGTCAGGCCAATCAGCTCAATCACCAGCCCCTCGGCCGCGCCGGGGAGATCGAGCTGCGAGAGCCGATGACGCAGCGTCTCGCTCAGCCGCTTGTGTCCAAGTGGCTCGCGGAAGGTGAACAGCCGCTCCCAGGAGCGGTTATCTTCGATCAGCACGCGCACCCGCGCCTGCCGCACCTGCCGGTAGTGCAGCGCTGACCGCGCAAACGCGCGGCTGACCAGCCGCTCCAGCCCGAGCAGCAGCGCCTCCCGGCTGGTGACCGGGGCCGGGAAGACCCAGGATGCAGTGACGGTTTCCTCACGTCTCGCTGGCAGGATGCGGGTATCATCGGCGCCGGTCGCCAGCGCCCATGCTCGCTGCCCCTCCGGTCCAAAACGGGCTGCCACGGCTGGGGCAGGCAGCGCCGCGAGATCAGATAGCGTGCGCAGACCAAGCCGCTGGAAGCGCCGGATCAGCGTCTCAGACACCGGCAGCCAGGCAATGGGCACTGGAGCCAGGAATGTGCGCACCTCGTCCGGCTGGACAATGACGGCGTTGCCAGGCGTGGCACGCCGTGCCGCCACCGCCGCGGTGAACTTGCCCGGCGCAATGCCAGCGCGTGGCCGCAGCGCGGGCGAGACCAGACGAAGCAAGTGACTGGTCACCGCCGACAGGGTGATCTCCCCTTTGCCCAGGTCGAGATACCAGCAGCCAGGCTTCGCCTGCTCGACCAGCGGGCTGACCTGATCGAGCGCCTTGGTGATGCGCGCGGCGACGTCGGCATCCCGGGCAGGATTCGGGGCAAGCACGATCGCGCTCGGGCATAGCGCGGGAACCTCGCGCAGGGGCAGGCCGGGAGCAATTCCGTGCCTCGCCGCCTCCGGTGTACAGCTTGCGACGACGGCGCGGCTCCCTGTTGGAGCTGGCAAGACCAGCGGCAAGCCATCGAGCTCCGGCCGCTCCAGCAGCGCGATCCGGAGTGAGAAATGCGGCACCCAGACACAAGCGATCGTCGCACCCTCTCTCCCCATCTCGCACCCCACCTACGCTGAATTGCCGTGTGTCATCCCTTGCCTGGCCACCAATGGGTGCCTCAAGCGGGCATGCTACCCACGGATGATGGCGCGGCGTTCCGATTTGAGGATGACCCTGACTCACTCGTCTCTACCCCTGCCCTAGATTAGAACATATGTTCTATTTTGGCAAGAGGGGAACGAACCCATCATCGTGGTCAGAGGGGCGTATACTTGCCCAGACGCGGGTTCCGGCCACCATGGGCGAACCGCGGCGGGCCCGGCCGGACGATGCTTCGCCGCGACGGACAGAGCAGGGGAGTGACCAGACCGATGCCTGAGGTAGCAAGCCCGACCCATCAGTTTGATCTGGTACTGCTTGGTGGCGGGACCGGGGGGTACGTCGCCGCGATCCGGGCCAAGCAGCTCGGGCTCAATGTCGCTGTCGTCGAGGAGCTCATCCTTGGTGGCTGTTGTCTCCACCGGGGCTGCATCCCAACCAAAGCCTTCCTCAAGTCGGCCGATGTCTTCGATGAAGTCAAGCGCGCCAGCGAGTTCGGCGTCGAGATCAACGGCGACATCTCCTTCAACTACGAGGCCGCGCTTGCCCGCTCCAAGAAAATCGTTGAGGGGCAATACCGGGGCTTGCTCTACCTCTTTGAGAAGAAGCACAAGATTCCCGTCTTCATGGGCCGAGGCCGGCTGCTGAGCGCGAACATGGTTGGCGTGACGCCGAACGATGGCAGCGCGCCGTTCAGCATCCAGGCAAAAGACATCATTATCAACACCGGCTCACGACCCCGGCCAATCAAGGGCATTCCGTTCGATGGCAACGTCGTTATCAATTCCGATCACGCCGTCGTACTGGATCACCTGCCGAAGAGCTTTATCATCCGAGGCGGGGGAGCCACCGGCGTTGAGTGGGCCTCGATCTACCACCGGTATGGCGCCAAAGTCACCCTGGTCGGCAACATCGTGCCTCAGGAAGATGAGGAGATTTCCCAGCATCTGACCCGCGCCTTCCAGCGCCAGAAGATTGATCTCGTGCCGGGTGCCCGGCCGAGTGCCGATGACATCGAGGTGACCAAGGACGGCGTCCGCATGCGCGTCACCGATCCGCGTGGGAAGGAACGGATCCTGGAAGCCGAGGTGCTCCTCGTCGCCGTTGGCCGCGAGGGCTGCATCCAGGATATTGGCCTAGAGGAAGTCGGCATTCAGACTAAGGGAGACTACATCGTCGTCGATGACATGATGCGCACCAACGTGCCGCACATCTACGCTATCGGCGATGTCAATGGCCGGCAGATGCTCGCTCACACCGCTATGCATCACGGAATCATCGCCGTCGAGCACATCTGCGGCCTGAATCCTTTCCCGCTCGATGAGTTGAATTCTCCGTCCTGCACCTACTGCGAGCCAGAGATCGGCAGCGTCGGTCTCACCGAGAAGCAGGCGCGAGAGCGAGGCCACAATGTCCGCGTTGGCCGGTTCCCGATGAAGCCGAATGCCAAGGCCAATATCGAAGGTCACCCAGACGGGTTCACCAAGATCGTTGCGGATGCCGACACGAACGATCTCCTCGGCGTCCATATCATCGGACCCCACGCCACGGAACTGATCGCGGAGGCGGGATTTGCGCGGCTAGTGGACAGCACGCCAGAGGAACTCGCCATCGCTGTCCATCCTCACCCGACGATCTCCGAGGTCATCGGCGAAGCGGCGCACGACTGGCTCGGCCACGCGATCCACATCTAATCAACCCGCTGCCTCACTGTTTCGGCGCCGCGCGGCGCGGTCGCTTGACTGCCCCGCCGGCGCCAGCGAGCGAGCAAGACAGCGATTTCTCCAAGCGATGCGAGCACCGGCGGCCCGAACAGGATCGCGATGCCAGGCCGCAACACCGTCGAAAAATCCACCTTCCACCATTCCCAACCCCAGATGAACAGCCCATAGATCGCGATCGCGCCAAACGACCAGGCCGTAGCCCGCCACAGTGGCCAGCCTAGGGGAAGGGCGGCAGCCAGCGCCACGATCCAGAGCACATACCAGCTCCGGAATGTCCACGATGCCACCAGCAAGTACAGAAACATGGCCTCGAACCCGGCACGTGGGAAGCGCTCCGGATCATCCCAGACCACGGCAATCGCGATCAGCAGCGCCCCAGCCAGGCAGAAGATGCCGATTCGCTTTGCCCAGCTCACGATCTCGTCATAGGTATACGCAGGTTGGAAGACGTCAACGGCCAAGGCAGCGGGCGACGTCATCACGATGCTGCTCTGCTGCTCGATGCTCTGACGGATCGCGGTCAGATCGAAGAATGGTGCCAGTGCAAACAGTCCGATCGCCAGGCTCACCACCGCCGATTGCAAGCCAACGCGGAGCCGCTCGCGCGCGCTCGGCTGGCGGCGCCAGAGGGCAACCACTGCGAGCGGGAGCAACACAACCGTGACGTATTTGATCAGCACAGAGACGACCAGGGTTGGGATGACCCATGCATCGCGGTGCTGGCGCCAGAAGAGCAGCGCCAGCACCAGCGGTACTACCAGCACGACGTCGTTGTGGCCATTGGCGACGCCTTCGTACAGTACCAGCGGGCTCCAAAGGTAGGCCAGCGCCGCGGTAGCTGCGGCATCCGGGCGCTGCGCACCCACCGCCCGGCCAATACTCCACGCGCCGGCGAGCACGCTCAGGGCGGCCAGCACCTTGAGTGCGACCAGCGCGATCTCGATGCGATCTCCGGCAATGAGGGTTGCCGGTGCCGCCAGCCAGTTCCAGAGCGGTCCATACGGTGACACACCTACGGCCCATTGCTGCGAGGCAAACGGCAGCCAGGGATCGTGTGGATACTCGATCGGGCGGACAGCGATGGGATTCTCACCGTAGGCGGTGAAGAGGCGAGAGCGGACCGCGTAGATAAAGAGATCAATCGCATTTACCGGGTAAACCGAGGCCATGACGCCGGCGAGAATCGCGCCGCAGGTGAAGACTGGCAGCCAGGCCTGCTCCACCGGCAGCCGGCGGCACTCCCGAATCGCCAGCAGATACAGGACGAACATGGCAAGCACCGATGCCGCCCACGCCGCAAACGGCCGCGCCTCATAGTGCGCGAGCTTGCCCACGTCGGTTAGGTGATGCGCGTTCGGCCAGAGGGGATAGCGCCAAGCCATGTAGCTGGCGGGAATCAGCATCAGGCCACCGTAATGCCAAAGCCGGCGTCCGGTGGGATGAGTCACTGGCGTGGCTGCCAGACCCGACCCGCTCATAAGTCAGGAGAATACCATCCGGCGTCAATACACCCCGGTTGGCCGCGATACGGCCGGATCGCAAGCAAGCATCCAACGCTCATGCTACCCTGTTTGCATGAGCAACGAGGAAGCACGGAGGATACCTGTTCATGAAACCCCACTCGAGACTCGCAGGAGCCTTACCACGCTCAGGCATTCGGGAAGTCATGGAGCTTGCCACCCAGCTTTCGGATGTGATCCATTTGGAGGTCGGGGAGCCGAGTTTCAACACGCCCGCCCACATCATCGAAGCAGCGCGGGAGGATGCCTACGCCGGTTACACCAAATACACACCGAACGCAGGGCTGCCAAGCCTGCGTCGTTGCGTTGCGGAGCGGTATTCAGCGGCTTGGGGACGGACGATCCTGCCTGAGCAGGTCTTGATTAGCGCGGGAGCAGTCAACGCCATCATGGCCATGCTCGGTGCGCTCCTCGACGAGGGCGACGAGGTGCTCATCCCCGATCCGGGTTGGCCGAACTACGTCAGCATTGTGCAGATGCTGCGCGGCACGCCCGTGCCGTACCCCTGCGCTCCCGAGAACGGCTACCTGCCAGACGCGGCCACCATAGCCGCCCGCATCACCTCGCGGACCAAGGCGCTGATCCTTACCAATCCGTCGAATCCAACCGGCGCTGTCTTCCCGGAGGCGACTGTCGAGCAGATGATCCAACTCGCGGCCGATCACGATCTCTATGTCATCGCTGATGAGGTCTACGAGGCGCTCGTCTTTGAAGGCCAGCACGTACCAGCCGCTCACTTCGATCATGATGGCCGAGTGATCGCCATTTCCGGCTGCTCAAAGACCTACGCGATGACGGGCTGGCGGCTGGGCTGGGCAATCACGACACCAGACATCGTCAGCCTCGCCGCCAAACTGATGGAGACTGTGGTCTCTTGCGCTCCCGCGGTGTCGCAGCGCGCGGCCGAAGAGGCGCTGACGGGGCCGCAGGATTGCGTCGCGGAGATGCGAGCCGCATATGCCCGGCGACGGGATATCGTGCGGGATATCCTCGGTCCTTCCGGACTCCTACCCGTGGTGCCCAACGGGGCGTTCTATGCTCTCGTCGACTTGCGCGCGACTGGCCTACCGAGCCGGGAACTCTCCCGGCGGCTGCTGGAAGAGGAGCGCGTCGCGGCCGCTCCCGGCGACACCTTTGGCCAGCAATCCGAGGGGATGGTCCGCATCTCCCTCGCCTCCTCTGACGAGGCAGTAACCGAAGGCTGCCGGCGAATCGTGCGGTTCGCGGAGCGCTACCTGGGTGCCGCGCGTCCAACGGTTGCCGCCGCCACCTCGTAAGCGTCGATGGTTTGGTAACCTACCGTCATGGCTGGGAAGCGGCGGGCTCCACGTGCCCGCCGTCGGCATGGAAAGGGGCAGATCACATGAGACTCTTGACCTTCCGGGAAGGGGAATCGCTTCGCCTCGGCGTCAAAATCGACTCGGGTGTTGTTGACGTCGCCGCCGCGGCATCTGCGCTCGGCCTGAGCGAGGTGCCAACCAGGATGGATGCCGTTCTGACGGGCGGCTCCAGCGCCGTGGAGGCGTTGCAGGAGCTTGTGCGCCGGGCGACGATCGCTCCTCCGGGAGAGCCCTGGCTCCTCGATGAACTGGGGCTGCGCCACGGACCCTGCGTTCCCCATCCTGGCAAGATCGTCTGTGTCGGGCTCAACTATCGAAAGCACGCGATCGAGACGAACGCGCCGATCCCAGAGGTGCCGGTGCTCTTTTCTAAATACCACAATGCGATCGCGGCCCACGGCGATGTCGTGCCCATGCCACCTGTTGCCCATCAATACGACTACGAGGTCGAGCTTGGCGTGGTTATCGGAACCCGTGCTGTCCACGTGGAAGAGCAAGATGCCCTGTCCCACGTGTTTGGCTATTGCTGCGCGAATGACGTCAGCGCCCGCGACCTTCAGATGCGGACCAGCCAGTGGCTTCTCGGAAAGACACTCGACAAGTTCTTACCCATTGGCCCGTATCTCGTCACTGCGGACGAAGTTGGCAATCCGCAAGACCTTCGCCTCCGATGCCTCGTCAATGGTGAGGTTCGGCAGGACTCGCATACCGGTGACATGATCTTCCCGGTGGCACAACTCATCAGCTACATCAGCCGCTACTTCGCCCTCGACCCCGGCGACCTCATCATCACTGGCACACCTGAAGGAGTGGCGATGGGTCGGCCGGATAAGCCATGGCTGAAACCTGGCGACGAGGTCGTCATCGAGATTGACCGGCTCGGTCAGCTTCGCAACGTCATGGGCACGTAGCAAGGGGTCAGGAGTCGGGGGTCGGGGGTCAGATGGGGGCTAGGGGTTAGGGGTTGGGGCCGAGGGGCTGGGGAGGCTACCGGCTATCGGCTATCGGCTGAACGCTGACACCTGACAGCTCATAGCTCGAAGCTCGCCGCTTCCCCAGTCCTTAACCCCCAGCCCCCAGCCTCCAGCCCCTAACCCCTATCTGCCGCCTAGCTCCCCCCTTCTTCCGGCACCCAGACTACCAGTGCCCGCGCGCTGGGAATGCCGAAAGGAGTCAGCGTATACCCGCCAGCGCAGGCTGGAATGACCAGCGAGTCATGCGCACCCACGCGGGCTTCCCCGCCAGGAGTGCGAACTGTGATTGCTCCCTCGATCACTGTCAGCGCGTGGAACGATTGGCCCAGTGTCTGCAGGGTTGCACCCGAAGGGCCGATGGTCACGCGCTCAAGGCAGAAATACGGGCAGGAAACAAGTGTTTCTTGAGTTTCGCTCCGCCGGATCGGCTCCGGCGAGTGCGGCCGCGCGGCCGGGTTGGCTGCGGCGATCGCCTGGTGAAGGTGGAGCTCGCGTCCCGCTGAGGCAGGGCGTCCCCAATCGTAGACACGGTACGTCAGATCCGAGTTCTGCTGGACTTCATACACCATGATGCCCGGACCTAGGGCGTGGATCGTGCCAGCGGGGATAAAGACCGTCTGTCCAGGCTGGACGGGCAGGCGCGCGACGTGATCCATGACCGTTCCTGTCATGATGGCGCGCGCGAGCTCCGCCGCGGTGACATGCTCTCGCATGCCGGCAATGATCTCAGTGCGCTCCTCAGCCGCGAGCACATACCAGGCTTCCGTCTTTCCGACATGGTCGGAACCCTCAAGCTTCTGCGCGGTGTGATCGTCAGGATGAACCTGGACAGAGAGCCATTCTGCCGCGTCGATGAGTTTGATGAGCAGAGGAATCGTCGCGCCATGCCGCCGCATGATATGGTGCCCGACGAGTGACTCTCCCCACGCGTCAGCAAGCGCTCCCAAGGTGCTGCCTGTGCCAGGCCCTGCCACGATCTCGCTGTCAGAGTGGATGACCCACGCTTCTCCAACCGGTGGGCCATCGCTGCGCAGGCGTTTCCCACCCCAGACGCGCTCGCGGAGCTGTGGCGCAACGCGGATTGGAGCACCAGCGTGAGCCGGTATTTCGGTCATCTGCCGTTCTCCTCCGAAGCCGGCGCGGGCGTGGTGGCAAGAACTCGTCAGCGTTCCGTGGGACCATCATAGCCGATCGGCAGGTGCTGGCAGCAGCAAGAGCCAAGGTGGGAACGCTGAAATCACGCCCGTTGCGACAGGAAATCACGAAGATGAGCGCCGAGTTGGCACCAATGGTCGTTCAGGCTGTCTCGGTCGTCGGATGCAAGATCCATGAGCCGCCGGTTGCCGAACTGTGGGCAAAGCCAGAGTGAAGAGATCCAGAAGCCCTCGGTTGCCCGAATCTGCTCGGGCGTGACCTCCCGTGCAAGGATGCCCGGACCACTGCGCGCTGTCCAAGTGGCCAGCACCTCGCCGTCACGGGCGACCGCGAGCGATTCTTCCCACCAGATGTGGCGCTCCTCTCCCTCAAGGCGAGCAGCGAGGGAAAGGAGGCGGCGTGCACGTTCTTCGTCTGACGCGTCCGGACCGGCGAAGCGGCGCGTCAAAGTTGGTTGCCAGCCAGGTAGTGCTGGAAAGAGGAGTCCGCCGTCGGTCGCAACGATGAGCGTGCAGGTGATGAACGCCGAAGCGGCCAGTGCCTTGGACGTGGCGGCGGTTGCTGTTGTAGTGGGGTGCTCGGGTTCTGGTATGAGCTCACGGGATATGTCGTGTGGGAGCGGCTCGACCATCGCCGCCTCCCCAACCAGCCGCTCCAGTTCTAAAACCTTCGCCCGGTTCCGCGTCGCGGCCACAATCCGCACCACGGGCATCACTCTCCCCGCCGCCGATTATCGGCCGCTCGCCTCTTCCCCGCTCGTCACATTCAGCCGTTGCCTCGTCCCTTTGCGCACGGCTCGCTCCACTGTCCCAACGATCCGCTCGATCCCCAAATCGAGCGGTCGCACGAGCGCAAACGACACTGCCCGGCCCGGTGGCGGAACTGCAACGCTCTCCGTCTCGACCCACAACTCGGGTACTTCTGAGGCATGAATGAACACGCGCTCGGCGGGCAAATCGCCAGGCTGCGGCGGACCGGGGAGGAGACGTGCTGCCTGCAAATATACTCGTACAGTCATTCGCTCTCCTCCACCCTCCGCTGAGCGGTTCTCGCCACCCTTCTACTATGGTAGCGCACCGGCCGCTTTGCTACGGCGCCGTCCGCCGGGCACCATCCAGGGACGACACCACCGGCGCTTGGACCGCACGGTCAATTGCCTGGCTCAGCAACCATGGGATCGCCGCTTGAAGGTTCGGCACGGTGATGTCAGGCGACACAGGGAACGGTAAGGACGACGTTCGCTCGTTGGGTACGGCGATGACGCGCATCCCCGCCGCCTTCGCGGCTTCAACCCCAAGTGGCGCATCCTCCAATACGACGCAGTTCGCGGGAGGCACCTCAAGCTTCTGCGCGGCCAGGAGGAACAAATCGGGCGCTGGCTTACCACGCCGAACATCATCGCCAGTCACCTCAACGTCAAAATGTGCAGCGAGGCCGGTTTCGCCCAGCGACACATCAACATGCTCGCGCGTGCCCGACGTCGCTAGCGCGAGGCGCAAACCCAATTGCCGGCCACATGCAATAATTTCCCGAGCCCCCAGCATTGGCTGAACACTGCCCCGTAGCGCAGCCAAACGCATCTCGCCGTACACACGTGTCAGCTCATCAACGCTGGGCGCAAGGCCATACGCCTCCCGCACAATGGCGATCGCTTCGGGCAGACGACGCCCCAGTAGTCTCTCTGCAACCTCAGGGCGGGGCTGGTGGCCGTAGCAAGCGAGAAAATCAGCCATTGCCCGGGCAGCCAGCGGCTCGCTATTCACCAGCAGCCCATCCATGTCGAAGATCAGCGCGCGAATTGGATGTGTCATGATCTCCTGTTCATCCTTGAATCACCGCATCACACTGTCGCCACCGAGTAGCCAGCGGACTGCATCCCCCACAAAGCCGCCCCTACCATCCCGGCGTCATAGCCGAGTTCCGGTGGCTTGAATGCGATTCGGTCGATTTCCGTCACGTGCGAATGACTGCGCGCCGTCTCCTCAATGGCCCGCCAAAACACCCCGCCCGGCTTGACATTCCCTCCCCCAATGATGACCACCTCGGGAGCCAGCGCCGCGATCGCACTCGCGACGGCGATCCCAAGATAAAAGCCAGCCGTCTCCAAGATTTCGATTGCGACGACATCTCCGGTTTCGGCCTCTTGCTCGATGATCGAGGGTGTCATGCGGTTAAGGTCGTCGTCGATGGCATCCCGCAGCTTGGTGGTAGCCCCTTGCAAGATACGTCGCAGCGCCTCACCCACGATCGCCGGACCGCTGGCGAACGCTTCGGCGCAGCCGCGATTGCCACAATTGCAGCGCGGGCCGGACGGATCAACGATGATGTGGCCAAGCTCACCCCCTGCCCCACCAAGACCGAAGTTCACTTTGCCATGAGCGATGACTCCGCCACCAATTCCAGTGCCGATCGCGAAGCACAAACCCGTCGTGACACCTTTTGCCGCGCCAAGCGTCAATTCGGCCAGCGTGAAGGCGCGCACGTCGTTGATGAGGTACGCCGGGAGACCGGTCGCCTCGCTGATCCGCGGCCCGACAGGAACGTCCGGCCAGTGTCCGGGGAAGTTCGTGAGGAACTTCGTCACCCCGGCATCCATGTCAATGACACCAGGAACCGCGACGCCGATCGAGGTCACCTTGCCCTCACCGGGAACCTGCGTCATCAACTCTTTGGCATGGGCCATCATCCGGCCGATCACCGCGTCATGCCCTTCGTGCGCATGGGTAGGCACAACCATACGTTGCACGATATGACCGGTCCGGTCAATAACGGCAAACTTGATGTTCGGGCCGCCCAGGTCAATGCCGATGTGGTAGGTGTTCCCCATGGCCCACTCCTTCCGCCTCGCTCGGTCGCATCGGCCGCATTAGTCCGGCAATGGCCCTTTCCAAAGCTCGATGGGACGGTGGTACGCGGGGGGCGTCCAGGGCAGGCGAATTTCCCGCCCGGTGCCAGCGGAATGGTACGCGGCCAGAATCGC
>JBHOQQ010000046.1:0-73297 GCA_042408955.1 Thermomicrobiales bacterium | reverse complement strand
ACGGACGGGCTGGCGGGAGGCAGCGTCGAGCGGAAACCGAATCCCGCCGAGTGGCCGGTCCTTGGCTGGTCGCGGGTGGAAGTCGCTGGGCAGCCGCTGGCACTCGTGACGAACGATGCCTATAGCCTGAGTTTGGATGGCAACGTCTGGCAATGGACGTTGCTGCGCAGCCCGCGGATGGCCTGGGGCGGTGGCAATCCCGATGTCTACGCCGGCCGGGACTGGCATACCGACCAGGGGCCGCACGTCTTTGCCTTTCTCCTCTACGTCGCTGGTCCGCTCGACGACGCGGCGCTCCACGCTGCCGCCCGCCAGCAAGCGCAGCCACCGATCGTCTTCGACCGCTACGAGGGTTTGCAGCGCCCTCCTTGGGGGAGCCAGCCGCCGCGCCTTCTCTGGACCGATGCCGAGGAACGAGCCTACGCGGACGGGAAACTGACGCTGCGTCCAGGAGACGACCAAGCGAGGTGACATCTGCGACCTGCGCTGCCGCGTGGTGGAGCTGCATGGTGCGAGGGTGCGGCCGTGCCAACAGGCTCCAGATACGATGAGATCTTTGCCGCTGCGGATCGCGGGATGCTCAGAATCTTCGTCCCTGGCATTGCGCTCCTTGGACCGCATCACGGTTCTGGTGCGCGGGTGATGTGAGCGCAATCGAGGGGAGATCCCTCGCTTCGCTCGGGATGACATCTAACACACGCCTGACTCAAGCCGAGGCATCGTGTCTTCAGGCTGCCCCAAGATGGAATAGCTGGTGGAGCAGGGATGATTTGCAGAAGGGGAGATCGCCGGAATGTCTCCTCCGGATCGGTGGATGCGTAAGCGCCATCGCACCGATGGGCAGATCATGAAAAGAGATCAGGCGATCCAGGGCAGGCCGGCGGCGCCGGCAGCCACGATGATCCCAAGCGCTAGGAATGCGACTCCCACCCCGATGGAAGCGTGCCGGCCGAGGGGGAGCACTTTTTCGGCGAAGATAACGAGCGTGAGGAGTGCCATCCAGGCCAAGCTCATGACCCCGGCCGCCACCAACACTGCGAAGAGCGCCCAGCAGCAGCCGAGGCAATAGCCTCCATGCACGAGTCCCATCCGCAACGCGCCGGGATAGCCATCCCGCCAGTGTTGGGTCACGAATCCCAGTGGCGTGCGGCAATGATCGAGGCAGACGCGCTTAAGCGGCGTGAGCTGATAGAGGCCGGCCACGCCGAGCGTTGCACCTAGAGCGATGGGTGCCCAGGTCGTCCGGCTGCCGGCGTCCAGCGAGGTCGCAAGCTCATTACCGAGTCGCACCAGCACCCATGTGATGGCACCAGCGGCCGTCCAGATGAGTAGGTAGCCACCACCGAATACCCAGGTCGGGACGAAAGCGCCGCTCTTTGCCTGGCGTTGAGCGTTGATCTTCTGAAAGAGGAGGAGCATGGGCGCGGCGGCGGGGAACATCATCGCCGCCATCATCACCGCCCAAGCGAGCAGAAAGGTTATGAACCCGGCCCACGACCAGCCGGCCTCAGCCATGCCCGCCATGCCTGAGGAGGCAACGGTCTCCATCCCGTTTGCGTCCGGTTTGCCCATGGCCATGCCAGGCATGTCGCCAGCGGCGGGGGCCGAATCGCTTGCCGTGCTGCCACCCCGCGCGATAATCCCCATGGGTATGTTCATCGTGTGGGCTTGGTGCACGGTAAGTGCCCAGGCGCTGATTGTGAGGACGACCAGCAGTCCGAACACCACGAACTGGCTGCGCACGATCGGCGTAGCTGGTAACCAATGAGCTCGCCGCTGCCGGCTGGGAAGCCGGGACGAAGCCGCTGGCTCAGGGGACTGAGCCGCACCTGGAGTTGAGGGAGGCATCGCCGCTCAGGCGCTCCAGGCAAAATTGCCGCGGGCGCCGGATTTCGTCTCAAACCGGCGCAGATCTGGATCGGTCCAACGGCTGGCGCTTGGCGCCAAGTCGACCTCTTCCATACCAAGCGCGGCCACGAAGCCGCCACCCCGCAGCGTAAAGCCTTGACCCTGACCGTCTCGCAACAGGCGCGATTCGACGCGGCCAATGCCGTCCACGCTGACGGTGATGGTGTCACCCTCATCGGAAACGCCGATCTGCGCCGCCTGCGCCGGGAGCCAGGTGCTGATGAACGAAGCGAGCGCCGCCATTGGACCGCCTTTTTGCCCACTCATGATCGCCTCAAGCTCCCGGCGCTGCTCGGGGCTCGCCTGCTCGTCGATGTAAAGGCGGGCCGTGGCGTTGCCATCGAACAAGGTTGGTCCGGGAAAATCGACGGCGAAGACAGCGGAGCGTCCACTCAGATCGATGCCATCGGAACTCCCCTCGCGAACGCGGAAGGCGATGGCGCTTGCGCACCAGCCCTGGTCCATGGTCATCAGTTCTTGAACGGTAAACCAGCAGGGGCAAAACATATTGCAACTGCAGGTCTCTATAAGTTGTCCGGTCATGCGCCAGGCCATTCGTGACACCTCCGTCATCTCGCGGGTTGCGAACGAGTGACTGCTGCCGGCCTCCGGAGCCCTAGACTGGATGCTACGTCTTGCCCATGCTACACCTTTCCCGAAGGTTGTCAATACGTGGCGCGCCGTGATCCGATGATTTGAAGCGGATCATTGCGCTTCGAACTTATCGTTTAACGACACGAAATGCGCGTCCATTATGCCCGGAGCCGCTTCCGCTCTGGATCGAAGCGTGGCTCCCGCGCCACGTGCGCCGGGTAGCGCTTGCCGAAGTATTCGATCTCGACCGGCGTACCCTCGGCCGCGCATTCGACCGGGAGATAGGCGTACGCGAGGCTCTCACCGACCGCGTAGCCGTAGGCGGCGCTTGTGACGTAACCAAGGACGCGGTCGCCGCTCAGCACGGGCTCCTTCCCCATCACCACCGTGTCAGGATTGTCCAGCACCAGGCAGCAGAGGCGCCGGGTGACGTGCTCCTTCGCGCGCATAAGGACGCCGCGCCCGATGAATTCGCCTTTGTCCAGCTTGACGGCAAAGCCGAGCCCAGCCTCATACGGGTTGTATTCGGTGTGCATGTCGGTGCCCCAGAGGCGGTAGCCCTTTTCGATCCGTAGCGCGTCGAACGCGGCCCGGCCGGCGGCGATAATCCCGTGCGGCTGGCCGGCCTGCCAGAGCAGATCCCAAAGCCGTCCGCCGTATTCCGCCGGGGCATATAGCTCCCAGCCGAGCTCGCCGACGTAGGAGACGCGCAACGCAGTCACCGGGACTTCGCCGGCGTAGATGTGCCGGGCAGCGAAGTATGGGAATGCCTCGCTGGAGAGATCCGCGTTCGTGAGGGAGCACAGAACGTCGCGGGCGCGCGGTCCCCACAAGCCGATGCAGCACAGTGCGCTGGTGATATCGCGGAGATGGACGCGGCCATCGTCCGGCAGGTGCTTGCGAAGCCAGTGGTAGTCGAGCGGACCGTTGCACCCGATCTGAAAGCGGTCGTCCGCAAGCCGGGCAATCGTCATGTCGCTACGAATGCCCCCGGCCTCGTCGAGCATCAGGGTATAGACGACCGACCCGACCGGGCGGTCGAGCTGATTGGTCGTCATTCGTTGCAGGAACGCCAGCGCGCCGGGCCCTGCGACCTCCAGCTTCGGCAGAGGCGTCATGTCGAACAGCGCGACGCGCTCGCGCGTTGCTAGGTGCTCCGCCCCGGCAATGGGCGACCAGAACCGCGCCGCCCAGCCGGTGCGCTCCCGCGGCTGGTAGTGCTCGACGAGCGGCGCGTTCGCCTCGTACCAGCGGGGCTGCTCCCAGCCGCGCGCTTCGAAGAAGACTGCGCCGAGCTGTCGCTCCTGCTCGTAGAACGGGCTCTTCCGGAGCGGCCGTGGCTCCGCCATTGGTTGCAGGGGGTGGATGATGTCGTAAACCTCGATATATTGCTGCCGCCCGCGGGCACGCACATACGCCGGGCTGTGGACGTGCGGCTCAAACCGGTTGAGATCGGCTTCGCGCACGTCAACCCAGGCTTTGCCGTGAGTGAGCAACTCCGCCACGGCGCGGGCTGCCCCGCCAGCGTGCATGATCCAGATCGCTTCCGCTACCCAGCAACCTGCGACATCCGTTGCCTCACCGATGAGCGGGAAGCCGTCCGGAGTGAAGGAGAACATCCCGTTGTATGCCTCGGCGATCCGCGTCTGCCGGAGCGCTGGGATGAGCGAGAGCGCCTCCTGCCAGGCTGGCTCGAACGCTGCCGGGTCGAATGGGTTGGACGCTGGCATGTCGTCTGGCTGCCCGTGAGGGCGGATGGCCTCGGCCTCGACGAGCACCGGGTCGTGCTGGTACGAGCCGACGGCGAAGTGATCCAGCCGCTGCCGGAAGTACATGTCCCGGTCCTGGTGGCGCAGGACGGGGAGAAAGGCCCAGCGCGTCTCGCCGGCGAGTTCCGGTAAGGGCGTGGTCCAGGCGAGCTGGTGCTCGACCGGGATCAGCGGGATCGAGATTCCCGCCAGCTTGCCGACCTTCGGTCCCCAGATGCCGGCGCAGATCAGCACGCGGTCGGTGGCGATCCGGCCGGCGGGCGTGATCACACCGTGCACCGCGCCGCGGGAAACCTCGATGCCGGTGACCGGCGTACGCTCATGGAATTCGGCGTGCGGACTGGCCAGGTTCGCCATAGCCGCGCACGCTTGGACCGCTTTCGTCACACCGTCGGACGGGACATAGTACGCCCCCAAGATCTTGCTGGCATCCAGGAATGGGAGCTTCTCTCGCGCTTCCTCCGGACTGAGGAGGCAGGCATCCTCGCCCCACGATTTGGCCCATCCCGCTTTTCGCTTCAAATCTTCCCACCGCGCGGGCGTGGTCGCGACCTCCAGGCTGCCTACTTGGTGGAAGCACGGATCGCCCTCGTGCTCTAGGCTGGAGACGAGCCGAATCGTCTCCTTGCCGAACTCGGTCATCATGCGGGAGCCGCCCGTGTGGAAGTGAATGCCCGGGGCGTGCGAGGTCGAGCCCCCGGCCTTGAAGAGCGGTCCTTGCTCCAGAACGACGATATCGTGCCAGCCGAGGCGGCTCAGGTAGAGGGCAGCGCCGCACCCGACGATGCCGCCACCGATGATGACGATAGATGCCGTGTTTCTCATGCGAACCATTCCTCCAGCGTTCCGCGCCTGATCCTCGGATCATCAGGGAATCAGGCAGGTAGCGACGCACCGAGACGTTCCAAGACGAAGTCGCGGAATGCGGCGATGTGCAGCTCGTTCTCAACGTAGAGGCCGCCGTGGGCGTAGGCACGGGAGCTCATGCCGAGCTGGGTCAGCTCGCATACGTCCCAGTCCTGCCGGTTCGTGATGTCGAAGACGGCGACCGTGTCGCTGGGATCGAAGTCGGGGCGTGCTACCTCGGCGGCATCGAACAGCCAGTCGCAGACAACGCGCGAGCGGTCTGGCGCAAGCGGTTGAAGGATGTGCAGGATGATGTGATCCGGGAGGAGGTTAATAAAGACGTTTGGCCAGAGCACCCACGCGATATACAACCGGTCATCCTCGGGAAGCAGCCCAGGGAGGCGTGGCCGGGCGCGCTTACCAGAGAGGGTGAATCCCTCGATGTCGTCGGCGAACGCGGTACCCTCGCCGGGACGGCCTTGATACGAGGTGCCGTTCCTGAAATCGGGGAGAAGGCGAACAAGCTCGGGGTGAACCGGCGCACAGTGATAGCACTCCATGAAATTTTCGACGATGAGCTTCCAATTGGCAGCGATCTCATAGGTTATGGAGTGCCCGACCTTGAGATCCCCGAGGCGATAGCGCGCGAACCGCTCCAATGAGCCAAGACGCTTGATGATCGACGGCTCAAGCTGAGCGCCAATCGGTTCCGGAGCATCGGAGAGATTGATCCACACCAATCCTTCCCATACTTCCAGGGCGACCGGGACGAGGCCATAGGCGTCACGGTCAAGGCGCTCATCACGGAGCAGATTTGGAGCGCCGATCAGACGGCCATCCAAGCCATACGACCAGGCGTGGTAGCGGCATTGGAGGGCACCGCTCACCTGACCACACGGTTCGGTACAGACGCGCGCGCCGCGGTGGCGGCAGACGTTCAGAAACCCGCGCAGCTTGCCATCGCGCCCGCGGATCACGATCACATTTTCCGGCCCAACGTCGGTGAGAAAATACTGTCCGGGCTCGGGAATGGCATCGGCTCGGCCCACGCAGACCCACATCTGGGAGAAGATGCGCTCCTGCTCCTGCTGGTAAATCTCTGGGGCCGTAAAGTAGTGACCGGGTAGGGTTCGCTCAAATGGTGCTTGCGTCTGTTCCTTGGCAACCATGACCCACGTCCTTTTGTCGTTGCATTGTCTCGCGTGTGAATAAGCATAGCGAAATTTGCCCGAGCGCACCGCGCTTGGCACTTCCAGATCAAGGCCGCGCGTGGCGAGATCGCAGCACCAGGTGCAGCGCTATGCGACAATCCCTGAGTAAAGGCACAGGAAATGGCACAGCAACGGAGGAGACAACGTGACCGGCACACTCCGCGTGGGCATTCTCGGAGCAGGGGGCATCGCACGGCAGCATGCTATCGGATGGCAACAGAGCGCGCCACGCGCCGAAATCATCGCCGTGGCCGACGTGTCGTTGCCCAGAGCACAGGCCATTGTTGACCAGTTCACCGGCGGGCGGGCACGCATCTACGATGGCATCGCGTCGCTGGTGGCGGATCCGGATGTCGATGCAGTGGATATCTGCCTACCGCATCACCTGCATACCGAGGCGATCGTCAGCGCGGCCCGAGCGGGGAAAGCGATCCTCTGCGAGAAGCCGCTGTGCACCTCTCTTGAGGATGCGGCAACGATCGCGGAAACGCTGCGGCAAACCGGCGTCACGTTCGTCATGGCCCACAACCAGCTTTTCCAACCAAGCTTGATTGAGGCGCAGCGCCTCCTTGCCACCGGCGTGCTGGGGCGGCGGTTCGTCGTCCGCTCGATCGAGACATTTCAGCATGGAGAAACCGCAGGCCGGCGCCCGGCTCAATTCCTCCCACCGGGGGAGAGCCCGTGGGCGTGGCGCTCCGATCTGGCGCGGATGGGCGGGGGCGAGGTTCTGGACACCGGCTGGCACGCTAGCTACCGCCTGCTGGCCCTGGCTGATGACCGCCCGACCGAGGTTGTGGCGATGGTGGATCGCTACTTTGTGCCCGGTTTGCCAGCCGAGGATACCGGCCTGCTGATGGTGCGGTTTGCTTCTGGCGCTATCGGACACATCATCACCAGTTGGGCATTTGACACCGTCGGCGGCTGGCATTTTGAAGTGATGGGCGAGCGCGGCTCGATCGCGGGGGATGAGAAGCGGTTGCTCCACCAGCTTCATGGCTGGCAGGAGGCGGCGGTCCAGACGTTCGAGCCGGTCCATACGTTCTCCGCCGAAATTGCCCACTTCCTGGATGTGGTGCAGCGGGGCGCGCCCAACCTCGCCACGTTTGAATCTGCCGCGCGCGTGCTTCAACTCACCAAGGCTGCCTACCGCTCCGTCGCTGAAGGCCGGGTGATGCATCTGCCGGCGGATCCGATCGCCGCTCCGGAGCCGGTGGAGCGGCTGCGGGCGGCCAGCGCAGTAGCGGCTGGCGGCGCGTGAGCGGAGCAGCGACATGATGGAGAAGACGCTCAACCTGGGGGCGATCGGCATCCGTGGCCTGCCGCTGCCTGAGTCACTCGCCCTTTCTCGGGGTACTGGCTTTGATTCACTGGTGTTCGATGTGCGCGAGGCGGCCCGGCTTGCGGATGAGCGAGGGGTCGCGTACGTGCGCGATCTGTTCGCCCAAGCGGGCATCCGCCCAGGCTACTGGGGATTGCCGGTGGCCTGGAGGCAGGACGATCAGTGGAAGGATGATCTACGCGCATTGCCGCGCCTGGCCGATCTGGCGAGGGATCTCGGCTGCTTGCGCGCCACGACTGGCGTCATGCCCGGCTCGGACGACCGTGAATACAGCGATAACTTCTCCTGGCACGTTGAACGCCTTCGCCCGATCGCCGAGATTCTTCGCGCCGAGGGTTGCCGCCTGGGAATCGAATTCATCGGCCCTCGGACGTTTCGGGCCAGGTTCCGGCATGAATTCATCTCTACGCTCGATGGGATCCTCGATTTGGCGCGGGCGATCGGAACGGGGAACGTCGGCGTCTTGCTCGACTCCTGGCACCTCTACACCTCGGGCGGCGCCGTGGCGGACCTGGACCGGCTCACTGCCGCTGATGTCGTAGCGGTGCACGTCAACGATGCGCCGGCAGGCATCCCGCGCGACGAGCAGATCGACAATGTGCGCGCACTCCCGCTGGAAACTGGTGTGATCGACCTTACCGGCTTCATGCGCCGGCTCGCGGCGATCGGGTACGACGGCCCAGTCATGCCAGAGCCGTTCAGCCAGCGTCTTGAGAGCCTGGCGGCGACGGATCCGCTGGCAGCCATCCAGGAGGCAGCGCGCGCAATGGACGCGCTCTGGCGGGCTGCGGAGTTGATCTGATGCTCCGCTTCGCGCAGCGATGAGAGGGAACCGTGCGACCTGAGACGATGCATCCCCGGCCGCAGTTGACACGCGACCGGTGGACGGATCTTTCCGGAGTCTGGCAGTTTGCCTTCGATGACGCCAACATCGGCCTGAGCCAACGCTGGCACGAACGCACCGATGTGTTTGACCGCGCGATCCGCGTGCCGTTTCCCCCGGAGTCGCGGGCCAGCGGGATCGGCGATCCCTCGCCCCATCACGTCGTCTGGTACCAGCGTGCTTTCCCTGAGGTCCGTCAGGATCGCGAGGAGCGGCTCTGGCTGCATTTTGGCGCGGTCGATTACCGTGCTCAGGTGTGGGTGAATGGACGTCTCGTCACTGCGCATGAAGGCGGCCACACGCCCTTCTCGGCCGACATCACCAGCGCTCTAGCGCATGGCGGTGATGAGCACGTGGTCGTCGTGCGGGTAGAAGACTGGCCGGATGATCTGGCGCAGCCACGCGGCAAGCAGGACTGGCAGCCGGTACCACATCGCATCTGGTACCACCGCACGACTGGCATCTGGCAGCCGGTCTGGCTCGAACCTCTCCCTGCGACGTTCATCGCTGAGCTTCATTGGACGCCCGACCTTGACCGCGCACAGCTTCGTCTCGACGTGCGCCTCGATGCTCCGCCACCAAAGCCGCTGCGTCTACAGACCCGGTTGTCGCTGCACGGAGCGCCAATCGCCGAAGTGGCGAGTCGCGTGGGGGGTATCGAAACCAGCGTGGCAATTGGGCTCGATGCAGCCGCTCTGCTGATGGACCGCGACCGCTGGCTCTGGTCGCCACGGCACCCGAACCTCGTCGAGGCGGAGCTTATGCTGCTCGATGAGGATCGGGTAATCGACGCGGTTCGCAGTTACGCTGGGCTGCGCAGCGTCGGCGTGGCGGACGGCCGCTTTCTCCTGAATGGCCGGCCGTATTATCTGCGGTTTGCCCTGGAGCAGGGCTACTGGCCGGAATCACACCTGGCCGCGCCCTCTGAGCAGGCGCTCCGGCGCGAAGTAGAGCTGGCAAAGGAGCTCGGCTTCAACGGCGTTCGCATCCATCAGAAGGTTGAAGATCCGCGCTTTCTCGCTTGGTGCGACCGGCTGGGACTGCTCGTCTGGGGCGAGATGGCCAACGCCTACGTCTTCACGCCGGCCGCGGCTGAACGGCTGATCAACGAGTGGATCGCCGTGCTGCGCCGCGACTTCAGTCATCCATGCATCGTCGCCTGGGTTCCGATCAACGAAAGCTGGGGCGTGCCCAATGTTGCGCGCGACCCAGCGCAGCAGGCGTTCGTCCAAAGTCTCTACTGGCTGACAAAAACGCTCGACCCGACGCGGCCCGTCGTTGCCAACGACGGCTGGGAGCACCTTGTCACCGACATCCTTGGCATCCACGACTACGCCGCCGAGGGAAACGTGCTGCGGGAGCGCTACGGCTCTGCTGAAGCCGTGGAGCGGACCCTGCAGGACGTGCAGCCTGGACCCCATCCCATCGTTCTCCCAGGCTTTCGACACCGGGGACAGCCGGTCATGCTGACCGAGTTTGGTGGAATCCTCGACGCCGATGAGGCGGGAGAGGGCGCGTTCGGATACGGCACCGTTCGCGGGAAGGATGCGTTTCTCGCGCGCTACGCTGATCTTGTTGGCGCGGTGCTCGACTGCCCGACGATTGCGGGATTTTGCTACACGCAACTGACAGACACCGAGCAGGAACGCAATGGCCTGCTCACCGCCGAGCGGGTGCCGAAGTTCGATCCGGCGGCGGTGCGGGCGATCACGTCGCGGCCATCGAAGGCGATCCCGAGCGACGCGATCGCCGCGGCGCAGGCCGCGCCCACCAGTCCGTCCTGAACGACACAGCCAGCCTCGATCGTCACGGTCCTGGGCGTTGCCGCGTCTCGCGCTGGGCAGTCCCCGTGCTGAGCCAGCAACCCAGCCGAAGCCGACTCGGTAGTGTCGGGTGTCGTATCGTCTCAGGCCCTTTGGGGGGACTTCGCTGCGTGAGCCTTGTCCCGATAGGAGAGAGCAGGGCCTAAGGCCCGCGCCATCAACGACCCAACGATAGGATCCGAGAGGTCACCTGGGAGGTAAGCTGGCTTCGGCTGGTCCGGCTTAGGTGGTTCCCGACAATTTCCGCGAGATCATGGAGCCGATCACTCAGAGCGCTTCCCGTACGAGGGCGACGACCCGCTGAGGCGGTCTCGTCATCCAGCAATCCTCCGGGTTATGCGAGATTGGGAACGTCGCCGCCCAGGTCGCGGAGCACTTCAAGCGCACAATTACGGCCGGGAGCGCCAAAGACGGCGCCACCAGGCCAGGCGCCACTCCCGCAGAGGTACAAGCCTTCGACCGGGGTGCGGTAGTCGGCGTAACCGGGGACGGGACGGAAGCCGAACATTTGATCCGGCATGATCTCGCCGTGGAAGATGTTGCCACCAGTGATGCCGATGATCCGTTCGATGTCTGGTGGTCCGAGCACCTCCATGTGCTCGATCGCGCTGGGCAGGTTCGGCGCGTATTGAGCGAAGGTCTCGATGATGGTCTTCCCGATCTCGTCGCGCCGCTCTTTCCACGTCCCCTCGGCGAGATCGTACGGCGCATATTGGACGAACATGCTCAGCGTGTGCTTGCCGGCCGGGGCCAGACCGTCCTCCGTCGCCGTTTGGATGTAGCAGTCCATGAAGGGACGGCGAGAGGGGTGACCGCGTTTGCAGTCATCCCAGGCACGCTCCAGGTAATCCACCGACGGGTTGATAGTGATGCCGCCGGTGTGCTGCGGTCCTACCTCAGTGCCCGGATAGCACGTGAAGTTCGGCAATTCGCCAAGCGCGAGCAGAACCTTGACCACTGAACCTTTGACCTTCAGCCGCTTGATGCCCTCGACGAAGTCCGACGGGAGATGGCGCTCCCCGACCATGCCGAGGAAGGTCCGGTGTGGATCGGCATTGGACAAGATGACACCAGCCTCGAAGCGGCGGCCGTCCAGCAGCCGGACGCCACGTGCCTTGCCATGGTGGATGTCAATCTCGGCAACCTCGGCGCTGGTGATGATTTCGACGCCATGCTCGCGTCCGAATGAGGCGAGCGCCTTAGCAATCGAACCCATGCCACCTTTGACAAAGCCCCAGGCTCCCTGGTGCCCATTGAGGTTCCCGATTAGGTGATGGAATTTGACATAAGCGGTGCCCGGCGTGCGGGGGCCGGCGTTGACGCCGATCACGCCACCGGTGCAGAGCGGCGCCTTGATTTCTTCTGACTCAAAGAAGCGGTCGAGCACCTCGGCGATGCTCGCCATCGTCAGCGTGCGCCAGTCGTCCAGCCCTTGTGGCCCGGAGAACGCGCGTGCAATGTCGTCCCAGGAGGGAGCGGGGCGGAGCATCAGCGGGCGCATGCGAGCAACGATGCGGTCCCACATCTCCCAGTAGGCACCGTAAGCGCGGGCGTCGTTTTTCGAGAACTTGGCGATCTCCGCGCGCGTCCGCTCGCCGTCGAGGAAGGTCATCAAATAGCGGCCGTCGGGGAAGGGGCAGAAATAGGTCGGCTCGAACGGCCGGACGTGGTAGCCGTGGCGCTTGAGCTCAAGATCATGCACTACTTCTGGCAACAACAGGCTGCAGACATAGGAGCACGTTGATAAGTGATATCCGGGCCAGAATTCCTCGGTCACCGTGGCGCCGCCGATGACGTCGCGCCGTTCGAGCACCAGCACGCGCTTGCCGTGCTTTGCGAGATAGCCGGCGGCGATCAGGCCGTTGTGGCCCGAGCCAATGACGATGGCGTCATACTTCTGCTCCGAGGGCTTCTGCTCGCTGATCGGTGATTCGGTATTCATTGCGCGCAACTCGACTCCCCAAAGGCCATCAAGCCCCTTCGCTGCTTGTTCTAGACCGTGCGATGGATGATGCATCGGTTGGCGAGGGAGTATTATCGCAGACCTAGCGCTTCGGCGAGCCGATCGAGGAATGCGTGCTCGGCGTCGGTGATGCGCTGCCCGCCGAGGCCGAGAAACCCGCCACTGCTGGAGGCGGCGACCACCTCTTCGGCGATCCGGTAGAGCCACCGCTTGAAGTCTTCTGCATCGTCTGGGTCTGCGGCGCGAGCGAGGATTTCGGATGCCTGCCGGCATCGTTCGAGGGTATCGGGAATGATCTGATCGCCTGCCTGATCGCTCAATTCAAGCGTGCGTTGCTCACCTTTCCCCTCATGCTTATAGATATCGAAAACCACCTGAATCAAAGCATTCTCCCGGCTGACCATGGCTCCAGAAGACAAGCTTGTCAGGCCGGCGACGAGTTCCTTGATCGTGCCGAATTCGCCAGCCGGTTCCGCCGCGACGGCAGCCGCGATCACCCTGATCGGAAGCTCAGCCAGCAGTGTCCATTCGGCGGGAGTAAAAACGTCGTGCGTGGCCATCGTGCACCTCTAAGGCGATGCTGGACGGCGATTGCAAAGGACGGTTATCGCGATTACCTACGGAATAATTGATACCAATGTCCCCTCTGGCGCCCACTGGTACAGAAACTCGGCGACATCCAACGGCAGGTTTACACAGCCGTGGCTCATCGGCGTGCCGAAGTTGTTATGCCAGTAGGTGCCGTGCAGGGCGTTGCCCGCGTAGTCAAAATACATCACCCACGGGACGTTCTCGACCCGGTAGTACTCGTCGCTGATCGTGCCTTCCATGGTCTGTGTGTCGTACTTAAGCCAGATCTGGAAATACCCGGTTGGCGTGACCGTCTCAGGCACGTCGCCCACGCCAGTGCTAACCAGGCTCGATGCAACCACTCGACCCCCTTCGTACGCCCACATCGCTTGGGCTGAGATCGAGACCACGATCTCCTTGTAACCGCCCTGCTGAGGGCCAGGACCGGGGCCCAGGTTATAGCCCCCTACCCCTAGCGGCGGAGAAAACAACGCTTCGTCGTAGATGGGAATGCCATCCGGCCGGGGTTTCGGTGCAGTGGGAAGCTTCAACCGTTTGGCTGCTTCGCGGCCGATCGCGCTGGCGGTCACCGGCTTTTCTTTCTTCCAGCGCAGCACAGCGTGCTCGAAATACTGCGTTGTCCAGCCATCGCGATCGATGAATTCTTCCGTGAGTGGCAGACCAATCAGGCGGGCGCCGTTGTGCGCTTCCCAGAATATTTTGAATCCATGCCGGAGCGTGTGCTTCGTCTGCGTGAAGGCGATGCATTCCTCCGGCCCAAGCTCGCCGCAGGTACCTACCTTCGGGAGTTTCAGCCGGCGCAACTTGGCGGCATCCGCAGTCATTGCTTCGCGACCGAGGGATAGCGCCTGGACTTGCCAGTCCTGCCGGGAGTCATCGGGCACATAGGCGATGGCTAGGTTTTCGAAATACTGGACGATGCGTTTGACGGGCTTTCCAACGCCGAGCGAGACCTCTTGCTCGAATTCTTCCGTGATGGGCAACCCGAAAAGGTCGTTGTGCGCTCTCCAGTTGTCGAGGAAAAAGCCATCAACGATATGTCCGGAAGCCTCGACCCAAACTCGCGTGGGCGGAGCCCAGGGTTGGGCAGCGTTGGACGGCGCCGCGCTGGCGAGCAGAACGGCCGGTACGATGACTATGGCCATCAGCCAGCACAACCAGATTGCCGGACCACGCCCTCGGTCCCAAAGCCCCATGTACGTTATTCCCCCTCTCACGCCACGTCGTTCACCCTGGTAAGCGACGCAGCGCTCCCCCAGCACGACGCCTGACCTTATCAGCGGGGCCGTACTTTCACTCGGCGGGGTATCGCAGCCACTATACCAGACTGATGGAGGTATCGCGCATTGCTCAGACCGGCCGGCACTGGTACCATCTGGCCATGGCGTACGTTCAGCAAAACACAAGCCAGCGGGTGAGGCGACCGATGCGCTGGATCGAGCCTGAGCCGCTTCCAGCTACCTTGCCAACGCTGCACGATGATCCCCTGCTCAATGAGCTTCTGTACCGGCGAAACATTCGCAATCGTCAGGAGGCGAGGGAGTTTCTCGACGCGGCGCCGCGACCGGCTCCGAATCCCTGGCTGCTGCCGAACCTCGAACAGGCAGTTCGCCGGATCCAGAGCGCAATAGCCGGCAAAGAGCGGATTGCCATCTTCGGTGACTATGACACTGATGGCATCACGGCCACTGCGTTGCTCGCACGAGCGCTCAGGGCGGTGCTCCCGTCACCCGATCACCTCGTGCTCCGCTTGCCAGCGCGGTCAGATGGATACGGCCTCAACGCTCGCGCCATTGAGGAGTTTGTCGCTGCGGGTGTTACCCTGTTGATCGCCGTGGATTGTGGAAGCACGGATGCGCCAAACATCGAGATCGCTCGCTCCCAAGGGCTGGATGTCGTCGTACTCGATCATCATCACATTGGCGACCGTGCGCCTGACGGCGCCATCATCGTCTCAGCCTACCTCGTGCCAGACGGGCGCTACCGTGAACTATCGGCGGTGGGAGTCGCGTATCTCCTGGTCAGCGCGCTCGCGCAGGAAGGCCATCCGGTCGGTGGCCGGAACGGCGAGCCGGAAACGGGGCTGCTCGATCTCGTGGTGCTCGGCACCATTGCGGATATTGCGCCGCTCACCGGTGTCAACCGGTTGCTCGTGCGACACGGTTTACAGCGCATCCGGTCGGGAGCACGTCCGGGACTAGCTGCGCTGTGCCGGGCCGCCAACGTCGACCCAGCGCATCTTACTTCGACGCAGGTAGCATTCCGGCTTGTGCCGCGCCTCAATGCCGCCGGGAGGGTGGCCGATCCTCACCGGGCACTTGACCTGTTGTTGGCTGACGATCCGGCCACCGCAAATCAGATCGTGCGCGAGATCGAGGAGTTCAACAGCGAGCGACGTCTGCGTTCCCAGGCCGTCGTTGAAGAGGCGATCGGCCTGATTACGGCTGAGCCTGGTTGGGAAGAGCGGCGTGTCCTCGTTGCCTGCATGCCGGCCTGGCCTGCTGGCGTATTGGGACCTGCTGCCAGCCGCTTGGTCGACGAATTTGGGCGACCGGTCGTGGTGCTGACCACTGATGGGGAAGTAGCGAGGGGCTCGGCACGGTCTGTGCCAGGCGTAAACATCGTCGAAGCGCTGGAACGTTGCCAGGCGTTGCTAAGTGGTTGGGGTGGTCATCGCCAGGCTGCTGGCTTGACGGTGCCTCTTACCAAGATCCCAGCTTTGGGGGAAGCGCTCGAAAGGTATTTGGCGGATCAGGGGCTCACGGTCCCATTGGAGCCGTGCCTCCAGATTGAGAGCGATTTACCCCTGGAGCGACTGACGCTTGAGTCGGCCAAGCTCATTGATCAGTTGCAGCCGTTTGGTGCCGGAAATGAGCCACCAGTCTTGCGCCTGCGACGCGTGCAGGTGCGCGAGTGGCAGTGCGTTGGGCAGAATCAGGAGCACCTCCGCCTTATGCTCGCCGGCCCGCGGCAGACCGTGCCGGCCATCTTCTTTGGTGCTGCCGATCGTGCCGCTGAGCTGCAGCGTGACGGGATGCTTGACCTTGCCGTCTCGCTGTCGGTCGATCGCTGGAATGGCGACGTGCGGCTGAATGTCGAAGTCAAGGACTTTCGTGCCTCCGGCGAGACGTCGTACCTCACCGGCCGCACGTGAGCTTGTGCGCCTGTGGAATGGCAGCGCCGGGACGAAGCGGCTCCAGCGCAAGCGACTCGCGAGCCCCGCTGTTGAGCACACCCGTACTCTGGGTTGGATGAAGATCAGGGCGAGCGCCGCATCGCGCTCGGAACCGGGGCATCAGCGCATCGTCGCGCCGGGCGCAAGGAGTTTTACGGATTGGGATCAGCGGGTTTCGGCTCTTGGGGCGAGCTGGGTGCCGCGGGGGTGGGAATGCTGAATCGTTTCGTCAGCCAGGCATTAAGGCTGCGGGCCGCATCCTCGGCCGCGTCTTCGCCTGAGGCGAATGCCCTGCTCAAGACGACGCCAATGGCTTCACGTGCCCAGTGATAGGTTGCCCTGCGAATTTCGAGATAGCGGCAGCGCTCACTGTCGAAGCGGAATTCAGCCATGACCCAATTGGGGAATTCTTCGTCGAGAATCAGTAAGCGCTGGCCAAATTGCCAAACGAAGGGTGTTCGTGGCTGAACTGTCGGGTCCTGCGCCTCTGTGCGGTTCTCGGCCGGACTGGGCGGCTCCCCGTCGGCAAGCTCGGTTCGTCCCTGGCAACCAGGAGGATTCGATTGATCTCCAGAGCATTTGGACTGGGTTGATCGATGCATCGTCAGCCTCGGCCAGCTCGTGGCGGTTTGGGTCACCGCCCCTTCCCCGCGTCGTCGGTCGTGAGCAGAAATCTCAAGACCTGGACTGTGCGCGGCTGGGCGTCTTCGGTTGTCAACGCGAAACTTTCTTCCAACTCCACGACATAGCGTAGCATTCTTCACCCGCTCGCTGCAACGTCGGCCGGGGTTCTGGTGAGAGCCGGTGCGATCGGGTGCGCGATGCCCCTCTGCTGGCGGTTAAGGCGCGGTGCTCGCCGTGAGCGGTGTCTTACGCGCCCGGCCCGCCAATGGCGATCGTTGCTGTCTGTGCAATCTCATTATTGACCGAGACCGTGATGGCATATTCGCCTGCCGGCCACAGGGTCTCCCCGGATCGCGTAAGAGAAAAGGCGATCCAGCCTTCTGCGTACGGCTCTTGAACGATGACCGCGCGCGTCAGAGCTTCGAGAGGGGTGTTGTTGTAGGCCCAGTCCGCCCGCAGAACCGTGCCAGGGGAAAGTTTGGCTACCGGCAACACGGCATAGATGGTCCGCGTTTCTGCGCCAAAAGACCTGACGCGCGGACCCGGCGCGGAGGTCACGGGATCAATACGCTCGGCCCAGATCACCGTGCCTACTGTGGGGTTCTGGGCGAATACCTTGACTTCGGCCGGCGATGCACCAGGGCTCGGCGATGGTGCCGTCTGAGCGATGGTCGGCGAGGCTGTGACGGCCACACGCGGTGTGGGAGATCCTTGCGCCATGCATCCAGTAAGTGCTGCTGCGAGGATTGACATGGCCATGGCATAGGCGGTGAGGCTCCTTCCGACCACCTGAGACCGAATTGGCATGCACCTAACCAATCGCATACCCGTTTGTCGCCTTTACATTTTTGCGGCGTGTTTGCCGGCTCGCCCCTGGCGCGAGTTACGTCGTCACGATGACTCGCCCCGATGCACAACGAAGATATCTTACAGAGCAGCAACGGAAAACCTGCCACAATCGTGGGCGTCCAGAGCAGGGCGTTTGCAATCCTCGGATCGAGGCATCGCGTAGGATTGACAGCGACAAGAGTGCGGAGGAAGCACCGGGGAGGGAGCAGACAGAGGAGGTGAACTGGTGAATCAGCGCGAGCCGGAATCACCGGCAAGCACAACCATGATTCCGAACCCGACACTCAGTCGCGCGGCTCGCCTTGGCAAGCCGACCGAGGATTCCCTGCTGCTGTGCTGGACTGAGGAGGACCGCAAGCGCGCCGCTGCGTTCACGCACAGCGATCCCTGGCGGGTGCTGCGCATCATGGGGGAATTTGTCGCGGGCTTCGATGCGCTGGCTGAGGTGGGGCCAGCAGTGACCATGTTTGGTTCGGCGCGCGTCGGGGAAGATGATCCGATGTATGCCGCGGCGCGAACGGTCGCGCGGCGTCTGGCAGAAACGGGCTTTGCCATTATCACGGGTGGCGGCCCGGGGATCATGGAGGCATGTAATCGCGGAGCACACGAGGCGGGTGGGCTGTCGATCGGAGCGAACATCGAGTTGCCACGCGAGCAGGGAATGAACCCGTATGTCACCCTCGCGCTCAACTTCCGGTATTTCTTCGTGCGCAAGACGATGTTCGTGAAATATGCCGTCGGATTCGTCATCTTCCCGGGAGGGTATGGGACGCTAGACGAGCTCTTTGAGGCGCTCACCCTAATCCAGACCGGCAAACTTACGGGTTTCCCGGTCGTCCTCTTTGGCACAGAGTACTGGCGCGGGCTGATGGCGTGGCTCGAAGAGAAGCTTGTCGGAGAAGGGAAGATTGATCCGCAAGACCTAGCGCTCATGACCGTGACCGATGATCCCGACGTCGTCGTCAACGTCATGCGCGAGGCGCACGATCGGAACTGCCGAAACGGAGCGGTCGGCCCGGGCGTTCCAACCTGGGATCACTAAGCGGGGCACGCGGTGTCATGGCTGAGCGGCTAGGTTGAACGTCATGAGGTTCCTGGCCCTTACGGGTTCCCCAAAATGGGGACGAATGATCTGCAACTATCCCTCCCGACCCCTGATGTTTCCGGGCATTGTAGGGAGGAGCGTTGTTCCGCGGAGTGCTGGACCGCGTGGCGCCATTCAGGGTGTTGAGCGAAAGAAAGTATTGTACGTACGCGCTCCTTCGTGGACGGTATGGTATCCTTGGGATGGTCGTCACCTCGGCCAGGCGCACACTGGCCGGTGGCTGATCAGGCAATGACAACGCCCAACTGGGGAGCGCCAGCAACCTCGCAGCCGGTGTTGAAGCGTGCTAGTGGCGCACGCAAGCGACCAGCGAACGCGAGTTAGGAACGAAACGATGCACCACCGTCAGCGAGCAGGGGGACGAGCGCGATGAGTCGTTATGAACTGTACGCGCCGCGCTATCCGTTGCTACCGCTCAAGAACGTCGTCATCTTCCCACGCAACATCGTGACGCTCTTGGTAGGACGGCCGCGGTCAATCCAAGCGGTAGAGGAATCGTTGACGCGTGACCGGCGGATCGTCGTCACCGCGCATCGCGATAGCGAGATTGAGGACCCCCGGCCTGAAGACCTCTATCACGTTGGCGCACTGGCGGAGATCGTTTCCGTTGAGCGCCAGCAAGGAAACAGCATCCAGGTGGTGCTAGAAGGCATCAGCCGCGTCCGCTTGAGCCAGTTTGATACGGCGCGGCAGTTTTTTACGGTGGCGGCGGAGGAGTTGCGAGAGAGCCCGGTTCCTGCGGTGGAAAGCCGGGTCATGCTGCAATACGTGCAAGATCTTGCCGTCAAGTACAACGAGGCGCGGAACCGCCTGTCGCCGGAAATCCTGGATATGGTGCAGCGGGCGACCGAGCCGGGGCATCTGGCTGACTTGCTGGCGACGCAGTTGCTCACCGAAACCTCCCGGCGTCAACAGTTGCTGGAGATGCTCGATCCGTTGCAACGCTTAGAGCAGATCGCGGTCCATATTACGGGCGATCTTGACGTTGCGGCGTTAGAGCAGCGGATCAAGGACCGGGTGCGGGAGCAGGTCGAGAAGAACCAGCGGGAGTACTACCTGCGAGAGCAGCTCAAGGCCATCCACGATGAGCTGTCGGGCGAAGGCGGGAATGAGATCGAGGCGCTGCGGCAGCGCATTCTCTCCCGCGGCATGCCCAAAGACGTGGAAGAAAAGCTGCTGCGGGAGCTTCAACGGCTTGAGCGAATGCCGTCGGTGTCTGCCGAGGCGACGGTGGTCCGCACCTACCTTGACACGCTGCTGGCCTTGCCCTGGCACGAGCAGACCGAAGACCGGCTGGATCTCGATGAGGCCGAGCGCATTCTCAACGAAGACCATTACGGACTGGAGCAAGTCAAGGAGCGCATCCTTGATTATCTGGCGGTGCGCAAGCTGCGGCTCGAAAGCGGCGTGACCGATCCAGGTACCGCGCAAATTCTTTGCTTGATTGGACCGCCAGGGGTGGGCAAGACCAGCCTTGGCCGCTCGATCGCCGCCTCAATGGGACGCCGGTTCGTTCGCGTCTCATTGGGCGGTGTGCGGGACGAGGCGGAGATTCGCGGCCACCGGCGGACGTACATCGGCGCCATGCCGGGTCGCATCATCGGCGCGATGAAGCAGGCTGGCACGGTCAATCCGCTCTTGCTCCTCGATGAGATCGACAAGCTGACCAATGATTTTCGCGGCGATCCCGCGGCGGCGCTCCTGGAAGTTCTCGACCCTGAGCAGAACCATGCCTTCACGGATCACTTCTTGGATGTGCCGTACGATCTCTCGAAGGTCCTCTTTATCACTACCGCAAACTATGGACACCAAATTCCGCGGCCGCTCCGCGACCGGATGGAGATCATTGAGATTTCTGGCTACACCGAGGAGGAAAAGGTCGAGATTGGCCGGCGGCATCTGCTGAAGAAGCAGCTCGCGGCGCACGGTTTGCCGGATGGCGTTCTGGAAATACCGCCGAAGCTGTGGCAGCGCATCGTGCGTGATTACACGCGTGAGGCGGGAGTGCGCCAGCTCGACCGGGAGATCGCGCAAATCTGCCGCCGGGTTGCCCGAGATATCGTGCGGGGCAAGGCAACCAAGGTCAAGCTCAACGAGCAGCGGCTTGAAGAGTATCTTGGTCCGAAGAAGTTCGGCTACCAGCACGACCTAGGTGAGAGCCAGGTTGGCGTGGCAATTGGACTAGGTACGACAGACATCGGCGGCGAGCTGATTCCCGTCGAAGTGGCCACCATGCCCGGCCGGGGCAGCCTCACCATCACTGGCCGGGCGGGCGATGTCATGCAGGAGTCGGCACGCGCCGCGCTTTCTTATGCACGCTCCCGGGCTGACCAGCTCAAGATTGACCGGGATTTCCAGGAAAAGCTCGATCTCCATATCCACTTGCCGGAAGGGGCGACGCCAAAGGATGGGCCATCGGCTGGAATCACGATGGCGACGGCCCTGATTTCTGCTCTCACGCGCCGGCCGGTGCGCAATGACACAGCGATGACCGGCGAGATCACGCTGCGGGGGCGCGTGCTGGCGATCGGCGGGCTAAAGGACAAGACGCTCGCAGCTCACCGCCATGGCATCCGCCGCTTGATCGCTCCCGAGGAGAACCGGCGTGACCTGGTGAAGATTCCAGAGAACGTCCGGAAGGAGATGGAATTTATCTTCGTGACGAATATGGATCAGGTCATCGCCAACGCGATCCTGCTGGACGAGCATCAAGCCGACAACCTCAGCGAGGCGAGCGAACCGGCGTCTGGTGTTGGCCCATCGGTCGTGCCGCCGGACCGGACGGTGCCATTCGGCGATAGCGTGGCCGGGGATGCTTCGAATCGATAACTGGCGTTAGCCGTTGCTCGATCCAGGCCGCCGATAGGCTTTTTCGCCGGCCTCGATGCGAACGGGTGTGACGTTCTCTTCCGGGGGAATTGGGCACGACCAGCCATCCGAATACGCGCAGTAGGGGTTGTAGGCGTAGTTGAAATCGACCAGCAGCTTGCCGTCAGGCAACTCTTGCGGATCAAGGTACCGGCCGAGGCTATACGTCTCGTTGCCCGCGGTGCCATCCCGGAATGGCAGGAAGTACCGGCCCCGCACGGGTTCCTTGAAGACTGAAAAGGTCACCGGCGTGCCGTTCGCGGTGAACGTGATGCGCCCGGCGCGCACGAATGGCTTACTGCGTCCGTCCGTGGTGGGAAGCTCAACGCGCTCACCGATGCCCGGACCATCCGTTTCGAGCTGAAGGACGAACGAGAGCGCTGGATTCTCCGGGAAATAGTCCAAGCCGGCAAACTTTGCTCGATCCTCAGGTGGCAATGGCGAGTGTTCGCTGTGAGCAAAAAAATGATCCTTATGCGCGCGAAACTCTTGCAGTCGCGTCGAGCTCATTTGATCCGCCCTCGCTATTTAGCATATGTCAAGGCGCCGCGCGGCTCGGCGCTCGTGCCGGCGCGGCACCGATTGTAACGGACGCCTCAATGCCGGTGAGTGCGACGCTCGATGGATGGGACGAGCCGTGCGGTACTATTCGACCGGGTGGGTGGTCCGTTCCTTTTGGGATGGATCACGCGTGCAATGTGGCGGTGATTAGGTGATGCATTGTTTAGTAGCCGGAGGCTCCGGTTTCATCGGCAGCCATCTTGTCGAGCGCCTGCTCGCGCGAGGTGACTCGGTCGTCGTTTTGGACAATTTCCTCACGGGCCGCCGGGAGAATTTGGCTGGCTTGACTAGACACGACCGCCTGCGGGTGATAGAGCATGACCTCACGAGGCCACTGCCCGCAGAATCGTTGCTGGGGCGCTTTGACTGCATCTTTCACCTGGCAAGCCCGGCGAGTCCGGTGGGATATCGGATGTTCCCTATCGAGACGCACCTGGTCAATTCCGTGGGGACGTTCGCCTTGCTGGAGATTGCCCGGAGAGATGGGGCACGCTTCGTGCTGGCCTCGACCTCTGAAGTCTATGGCGAGCCGCTGGTGCATCCGCAATCTGAAGATTACTGGGGAAACGTCAATCCGATTGGGCCGCGCTCATGCTATGACGAGAGCAAGCGTTTCGCTGAGAGCCTGTCGATCGAGTTTTATCGCCACTATGGTCTTGATGTCCGCATCGCACGGGTCTTCAACACGTATGGCCCTCGGTCGAGGCCGGACGATGGCCGCGTCGTACCGAATTTTTGCGTCCAGGCGCTGCGCGGCGAGCCCATGACCATTTACGGCGACGGGAGTCAGACTCGCTCATTCTGCTATGTGGACGACTTGGTCGCTGGCTTGCTGGCGCTTGGCGAACGAGATGGCTTGGCCGGAGAGGTGGTCAATCTTGGCAACCCGGTCGAGATCACAATTCGACAGTTGGCGGAAACGATAGCGATGCTTGCTCGGTCGCGCTCCCCTATCCTTTACCAAGGTCTGCCCAAGGACGACCCAACCCGCAGGTGTCCGGATATTCGCAAAGCGCAACGCATCCTGGGCTGGACGCCTCGCGTTTCGCTTGAAGATGGCTTGCTGCGAACCTTGGATTGGTTCCGGGCGTGTCTCGATGCGCGCGAGGGTGAGCCGGACTTGCTTTCGGTTCCTGGGCCGAGTAGCAACTGAGCCCTGCGGCTAGTGTCTCTCGGCAGGTGGGCCGTGGTGTGATCGCGCCGCAGGCAGCGAGGAAGCTGAGAACAGACCGAGGTTTCTTTGCGGGTGGTTGACCGGGTGGGGATTGAGACGGCACCAATCGGGATCTTCGACTCGGGAGTGGGTGGTCTCAGCATTGTTCGTGAGCTTCGGTCGGCGCTTCCGACTGAAGATCTCATCTACTTCGCTGATTGCGCATATTGTCCATACGGCACCCGAGATCCAGAGGAGATTAGCGAGCGTTGCCATCTCATCGCGGAGATGCTCCATGCGCTCGGAGTGAAGCTCATGGTAGCTGCCTGCAATACGGCATGCGCGATCGCGCTACCCGCGCTGCGGGAGCGCTTCGCGGTTCCCATCATTGGGCTCGAACCAGCAGTGAAGCCAGCGGCACGCATGACGCGGACCGGCCGCATCGCGGTGCTCGCCACGCCGCGCACGATCACGAGCGAGCGGCTTGACCGGCTGATCCGGGAGCATGCAGCCGGGATCTGCGTCGAGCGGATTGCCGCACCTGGCTTGGTCGAGCTCGTTGAGGCGGGCATGGTCAGCGGCGACGAAGTTCTGACCACCTTGCGTCCTCTGGTTGAACCTTCGGTCGCCCGTGGGGCTGATGTGATCGTGCTCGGTTGCACCCACTATCCATTCCTGCGCGCCGCGATCGCGCAGATCGCCGGGCCGGCGGTACAGATCGTTGACAGTGGTCCGGCTATTGCCCGGCGCGTGCGTGACGTACTCGGGGAGCGCGCCTTGGCCGCCTCGGTCGCTCATCAAGGAAGCCTGCGCATGCTCACCAGCGGAGATCCGTCCTGGGTGAGCAGGATCGCGCAGCAGTTGCTTGGTCAGCCCTGCCAGGTGGCGGGAGTTTCCAGTTAGCCTGCTTCTCGCCGGCGCAGGATGATCGTCGTTGGCTGCACCCAGGCCGTGCCGCCGCCCCAGGTCATGACACAGGCGCCATCGTCGGGCGGACAGCCGTTCGGTGCCTGCCCTGGGTGAAACATGAGCTCATATGCTGGTGGCGGGAGTGGATCGTGGTGTCCGCGCCAAAGGAAATTGAGGTCGAAGAGCCAGCTAATCCCTTTTGTGCGTTTCATCTCGCTTTGCTCGATGAGCGTGTCGGCAACGCTCATATCGCTGAATTCGTTGATGAGCATCTGATCCGCATAGTACGCAACGGTACCTACCTCACCATAGACTGCGACCGGGGCTCCTGGCTCAAGATTGTCTCGTAGCCAGAGGCCGACGGCGCGATAGTCCGCTGATGTTGCCCAGTTCGTGTTGATCGGGGCTTCGCGCAGTGGAACGCCTTCACGTGCCAGCATCACTACCAGACCGAGAGCTGGGAGACTTGGCAGTAGCCAGGCAGTAGCTGGGTATTTCTGGCGCAGGCGGGTCGACCAGTAGGTTGCGCCAATTGAGGCGATGAGCAGCAGAGGAGCGACCTGGTGAATGTAGTACCAGTGGTATGGAGGAACTCCGAGAAGCGAATAGGCGGCAAAATGGATGGAGGCATAGGCCGCCAGGATGCTCACGAAGCGGCGCGTGTGATCGCCGCAGCGCCAGAACGGCACGAGACAAAGAGGAGCGAGCGCCAGCGTCGCTACCGTCTCGTATGGGAAGCGATCGAAGTAGAGCCGGAGGCCGTTGAAGAATGTGCTGTGGCCCCACGCATGCTGCTGGATCTTGATGACCAATGTGTCGGGAACGAACGAACCGAGGGTAATCCAGGAATACAGAAACCACGGAGCGACCGCGACAACGTAGACGGCGGCCAACCGCACCGCGTCACGCGCGCGCGGCCGTACGGCGACGAGGAACAGGATCGCCAACAGCACGCCATCCGGCCTGGCAAGCGTCAGGAACGCGGCTAGCAGCATCATGAGCGTGCGACGTTGCTCCAGCATCATGGTCACGGCGGCGACGAGCAGCACGATATACAGGAGGCTTTCGAGGCCAAACGTCGAGACGATGAGCAGGTTCGTGGCGATTGCGCAGAAGGCGAACAGGGCAAAGAACGCGTTGCCATCCAGGCGACGGGAAAGGCGCAGCAGGAGCCACAACAGTGCTGCGAGTTCGATGCCGGTGAGGAGGACCGCCGCCCGTATCACCGAACCTGTCACGAGCGAGCCGGCGGTGATGAGCCCCACATTGAGCGGTGATGTTGCCGTGTTAGCGGGGTGGCCGGCGTAAAATCCCCACGTGCCACTCGCTGCCAGCGTCCGGGCATATTGGAACTGGATATACGCATCATCGACAAACGTGTGCCTGAAGCTCCAGGCATAGATCACGAGTGCGAAGACCACGCCGGCGCGAACCAGTGGTCGCTGGAGGTGATGCCGCAGTCCCGTCCGGACGGAAGACGGTGAAGCTATGGTCGCCTCAGACGCAGGATGCGCCTCATCCACTGTGGTGGTCATCGAGGTGACCGGCGGCTGGGATGTGGCACGATGAGCAGGCATTGCTGCGCGTTCCTCTGCACGGTCTATGCTGATTCTTGGGTAGGGCGCCATCCGCGAATAGCGGATCACAACGCGACGATTTGGTAGATTCCCCCTTCAAGATCCACCAGATACAGCTCACCGTTCGCGTCTTCCGCAAAGGAGACGATGCGAAGGCCGGTCGAAACCGGTCCTATCCTCTGCCATCCTCCTGCATTGGTGGCCCGCAAGCCCCACACATCGCCTGAGCAATAATCGGCAAAGAGATAGGTGCCGGCGAGGTGCGGGATGGCGTGGCCACGATAGACATACCCGCCAGTCACGACACAGCCTTCATTGCGGGCGAAGCCGCTCACCGGTAGCACGAGGCCCAGACCATCACATCCATTGGCATGGCGGCAGTGCGTGCCTTCCATCAAGTCCCAGCCGTAATTCTCCCCGCCTTTACTCCCACGAGGCTGGAAGTTGATTTCCTCGTAGAGCGCCGATCCGACATCGCCGATCCAAAGGTCACCGGTGGCGCGATCAAAGCTGAAGCGCCACGGGTTGCGTAACCCAAGAGCCCAGATTTCGGGACGGGCGCCGGGTGTCGCGACAAACGGATTATCGGACGGAATACTGTACGGGAGACCGGGCGCGAGGCGATCAACATCGATGCGCAGGATTTTGCCGAGCAGCGTTCCGAGATCCTGCCCGTTGTCGCTATTGCCTCCGCCGCCATCGCCAAGACCGATGTAGAGATAACCGTCTGGTCCGAAGACCACGAGGCCCCCATTGTGATTCGCGGCAGGTTGGTCGACAGCCAAAATCGTTTTCCCGCTGGCTGGGTCGGCGACGTCGGCACTCGGCGGCGTCACTTGATACCGCACGACGCGCGTGTCTCCCGCGGTGTTGGTGTACGACACGAAGAACCATCCGTTCTCCGCGAAGCGAGGATGGAAAGCCATGCTCAGCAGCCCTCGCTCACCGCAGCAGCTCACCTCCCCACGCAAGTCAAGAAACGGCTGTTCGGCGAGCCGGCCGTTTCGCATGACACGGATTCGTCCCGTTTGCTCCACGATGAGAACGCGGTTGCTGCCGTCGGCTGGGACAGCAACTGGGACAGCAAAATGGACCGGCCGGTCGAGCCCGCTGGCCATGAGGCGGACCGCAAAGGCAAACTCTGGCTGGCTTGCATGAGCGTAGACGGGAGCGGCGGTGGTGCCTGCCAGCGCAATCGCTAGCACAAGTCGAAGCAACATCATGGGCACCTCCACCGTTCCCAATGCTCGCGGCCGCCACCGCGGGCGGGGTCAAACAGCTGCAGGGGCGGCAGCTCCGCATTGCGCTCAGATAGTTTCGGTTCGCATCGCCTCCGCGGGTGGCGCAGGGTTGGGACCGACGACCGTCCGGACGAACGCGGCCGCACGCGCTGCCGTGGTCCATGGTGACTCTCCGACCGATACCTCCTGCTCGAACGGCACGTTGAGCTCGCGCAGTAGAGCAGTCAATGAATCGAGCTGCCGGGTGCGGCTCGCGTCCGCATCGGTCCCAAGGAGCAGGAGTGGGACAGTCACCGCGCCAATAAAGGTCGCGGGCGTGCGCAAGAGATGCCGCACGGGCTGGACGGCAGGCAACCCCAACTGCCGGAAGTGCCAGGCGCGGTAGGCGCTGGATCCGTGATCTAGCTCGCTGTCCCAATCGGTGATGGGATCGATTGCCACTACCGCCTGAACGTGATCCGGCCGCCCTCCCGCGAACACCAGGGCCAGCGTTCCTCCATGACCCCAGCCGACGAGCGCAATACGGTCTCCTTCAATATCCTCCCGCTGCTGGAGCGCCCTGATGACATCAACGAGGTCGCTGGCCTCGACTTCGGTATCGGCCTGGTCGCGCAAGAGGTTGATGACCTTGCGGCCATAGCCGGGTGTGCCGTGGAGGCTCGGGGCGAAGACCGCGAATCCGGCCGCGGCGAGCGCCTGCTCTGGGGCGCGGAATCGGGCATCGCGCGGGAGATGGGGCGTGTCGGTCAAGTAGACAATGGCAGGAAGGCGACCGACCCACTGCGCCTGCCGGTAATACAGCCCACCGAGCTTCAACCCGCTCCAGGTCTCGAACTCGATATGCACGGGCTCGACCAGCGGACGTCCGGCGTCCCACGGCACCGCGAGCGGCACGTCCACACGCTCGGTATCCTTTTTCGCTTCCTGGATGATGAACCGCGGAGCGCCGGTCGCTGGCGCGAAGCGATACAGGACGCGCTTGACGTCGCTGCCGGGAACCCAGCGCCCAGCACTGGCCACGCCGTTCCCGGGGTCGTAGGGCTCCGCGCTAGAGGCGTTGACGCCGCGATCCATGAGACGCGTTACTCCGTGTTGCAGGCGGGTGTATAGGATGCGGTTCCCGTCCGGCGAGTAACGGGGGCACGCCTTATCGCCGTTCTCGCTGGCGAGGTTCCAACCAGCCGCATTGTCCGGATTCACGACCGCGATGTTGTCCCACTCTCCCTCATCGGAGACATAGGCTACTTGTGCCCGGTTCGGCGCCCACTGCAAGCCGTGGCGCCGCGCCAGCTTCTTGGTGACCTGCTTGGTCTCTCCGGTGCGAATGTCCACAGTCCAGATATGATCGCCGGTTTGCTCACCTTCCCAAATCCGGCGGCAAAACGCGATACGGCTACTGTCGGGCGACCAGCACGGATCACGGTCATCCTGCCCTGGTGGGGCGAAGGTGACCTGTCTTGCCGCACTGGTCCCATCCGGAGCGGCGACGCAGATCGCATCACGGCCGTCCCGATGAGAGACAAACGCAACCCAGGACCCGTCTGGGGACCACCGCGGCGAGCGATCGGCGGCTGGATGATCGACGAGCAGGCGGCACAAATGCTGCTCGACATGCAATAGCCAAATGGCGGTGCGGTCACCGGCCGGGTGTAGACCGGTCAGCGCAAGCCACTGGCCATCTGGTGACCACTGGGGGCCATCGTCGTCCAGAACTGGCTCGAAGGTAAGTTCGACGGGCGTGGGGGGTGTGCCATCGAGCGCTGCCAGCCACAAGCGGATGCGGTAATTCGCGTCATGCTGGAGGAACGCCATGCGTTGCCCGTCTGGCGAGGGATTGGCAGGACCCGGCTCGGGTGGCTCAGGAACCGGCCCAAAGTCAACTGGCGGCGTCACCATGGCGACGGGCTCATGTTGCTCGCTCACTAATTCAGCCTGGCTAATCTCCTCTTCGACGGCAACCGGCGAATCTGGAAGTGTCTCATTCGGGTCGGTCATCAATCAATTCCTATCATCATGAGGCAAACCGGAACCCTCCGGCATTGCACCGTCCTCGACCGCGCCTTCGTTGATTACTGCTCCTATCGCGATGCATGTGACGCATTGCTCGATCGGGAGCGTCCAGCGCAGAGCGTATGCTAAGCATGGGCCGAATGGTGTCCTGGTGGCAACTCTGCCGCGGCGCTCGCAGGCGTGCGATGCTACCATCCCTCAGGCTCTCGAACAATGGAGGCAGTTCCTGACGATGATCGAGAAAGATCATGCTGGTGCGAACCCGCGGTCGCTGGCGCTGACTATTCGGCATGCCACAGAGGCGGACATTCCTGCCATCACGCGGATCTATAACGAGGGGATCAGTGACCGGATCGCCACGCTAGAAACCGAGCTGCGCTCCGAGGATGAGCGCCGAAGCTGGCTCCGTGGCCGTGGAGAGCGCCATCCGGTATTCGTGGCGGAGCATGGCACCGAGGTCGTTGGCTGGGCGTCTATCAATCCGTTCAATCCTCGCGCCGCGTATCGGTACGTGGCGGATTTCTCGATCTATGTGGCGCGTGATGCGCGTGGGAAGGGCGCCGGCTCGCACCTGCTCGCCGCGATCATCGACGAGGCACGGCGGCTTGGTTACCACAAGCTTGTTCTGGCAGGGTTTCCATTCAATGCTGCCGGAATCCACCTTTACCGCCGGTTTGGATTTCGAGAGGTGGGAATCTATCGCGAGCAGGGTGTCCTCGATGGGCGATGGGTAGATGTCGTGGTGATGGAGCTGCTGCTTGACAGCAACCCACCGCCAAGCGAGCAGTGATCTCTCACTCCCGCGCCGTGCCTGGCCGTGAGTTCGGCACCGTCCGAAGGGCGGACACCCCGGCCAACACGGATAGCCCGAAGATGAGCACGCCATTGGGAACGTGCCACGCTGCTGCCGTCGCGTTATCACGGCCGGCGTAGCCGAGTCCAGTCTGTATCGTGATCAGGATGACAAGAAGCACTAGCGGAGCCACCGCGCGAATGCTTCGTGTTGCTGCCCTCCCGAGCAAGGCGAGCGCCACCGACAGAAGAAAAGTCGCGTTCCCGACATACCCGTGAACCTTGATGATGTCACCATCGAGGAACCAACCTCTGCCCGCGAGAATCGCTTGCAGCAAAACCACCGCGATGAGCGCGACGCTGGTCACCTGGTAGGCAACAAGCACGTACCGGCCCTGATACGGTCGTTCTATGCTTTCAGTTTGTTGCTGCACAGTGCGCGCGAACCTCCTGCGACTGCCCGGCCGTCGAATCTCAGCAGGTTATACCAGAGCAAGCGGTTCGCGGGCCGATGCAGGGTGCCCGGCACCGGCTGATCGGGAGATTTGGTACCTGAATCCCGGCGTGTCTGTCCTTATGGATGCGTGAAGGTCGCGTGCTGTCACGCTCGCGCACGACGCGGCATCCGCGCTGACGCGCACCCTCCTCTCACCACCGGTTTCTGGGTCGCGGAACCCCCAGGCGAGGCCGTGCCGCCCGCCCCGCCCGGTACCCCGTCATACCGTTCGCGTTAGCGCGGGAGTTTGCAACGAGGAATCCCCTGCATTCTCCGTCATTCCGAGCGCAGCCACCCTGCGTCATTTCGAGCGCAGAGAGAAATCTCTCGCGAGGAGCAGTCGGCCGTCAGGAGTCGGTGCGCCGCCGCATCCACGCATCCCAAATGGCGGATCGCTGCGGTCTGAGCGCGCGAAGCGATTCCGCGCTGCGCACTCGTGCGCTGTGCGAACGGAACGTACGACCGCAGAGCCGTTCGTACACGATTCGATCACCGCACGCCAGGCATTAGATCGTAATCACCAGACCGCACCAGCACGGGCTCAGCGGATGCAGGTGACGATTCTGTGGGGACGAGCACGGCGAATTCAGTGTGGCTCGGCAGAGTGCATCTGCGCCGGGCGGCTTCGATGGCCGTGCCGCTATGTGAAGACGCCGCTCAGCAGCCCGAAGAGGGAAACTGCAACGAGCGCAACGACGATTCCGATTCCCGTGGTCCGCCACATGGCACCGCTCCTCATCCTGGTCGCCCAGCGACTTTGCACGTATGTGCCATTTCCAGTGATGTCGTCATCCTATCACGGGAAAGGTGACCAGCAAAGCGACCTCGCGCACGATGCTCGTTGCGATTGGTGATGCAATCCGCACTTACGACAGAAACTCCCGGATCTCGGCTTCAAGGCTTTCGACATCGATCATCTCGCAAAGGGTTTCTCCGAGATTCTCGCGGAGGTAAGTACCGGTGTCCTGAGCGGCAATGGCGCGGAGGTGAGCGCGGACCGCCGAAGCATCTACCGCTCCGTTCTCCTCAAGCGCCGTGGCCAAGGCTCGGAGTCGCATCTGGGTCATCGCTAATTGGGCGGCGAGGTGGGCCACGGTGCGCATAAGCATCTCGAACCATTCGTCGCTGGAGCTGTGACGGTCCCGGCCATTTGGGCCGCTGTCGCTTGATATCTGCCAATCTGCCACGTGTCATCTCCGCTGCGCATCACGACACGAACGAATTTCGGCGAGTATACGGCTCAACTTGGTCTACAATCCTGGGCAGAGTAGTGAAGAGCGACGCGGATGGCACAGGCAAGAAGGAGTCGGCGTGAGCAGACAGGGGAGAAGGGTGCGGATGCGCAATCGAGCGGGGCGAGGGACGTCCCTGCTGGGGCGTGTCTGGTGGCGCTGGGGAACAGCATGCTTTGCTTTCTGGCTGCTGGCGAGTAGCTGGTTTGCCGCTGAATCGGTGGCAAGTCCGATCTTCCAGGACGGAACAGATCCTGCTAGCTCGGTGTGCGCCGTGCCGAGCGATACGGTGGCCACGCCGGCCGGAGCGACTCCCATCGCATCGGCGCTGGCGACACCGGCGGCAAGCCCGGAAGCGTTGCCTGCTACCGCCGATCCCGCGAGCGTCGCGCAGGTGGAGGCCGTGATTCGTGCGCTTGCAGCGTGCCTCACCGCAGGGAGGCCCGACGTTGTGGCTGATCTGGTTACTGAGCGCTTTCTTGGCCAGATGTATGGTGGGGGCGACCGGCTAAGCCGGGAGGAGTATCTTGCACTCTCCCAGATGCTCCCGGCAATTCCGCTCACTATTCTCGCGATAACCGGAACGAGCCTCGATGACGCGAAGACTGCCACCGCCGAAGTAGAGAGCGTGTTTGGCAATCAACTCCAGCGTGGAACCTGGACACTAAAACGCGGGACATCGACCGCGCGGTGGCGCGTTGATCATATCGCGAGCCGAGCGCCAGTTCCCCCGGCCGATGCCAGCCAGATCCGCGTGCGAATCGAGGATTATTCCTTTTCCCTCTCTTCCCGGCGAGTGCCGGGCCCGGATGTGGTGCTGTCCGGTGAGAACCGGGGCAAAGAGGATCACGAGTTGCTGGTGCTCCGGCTCGCAGCCGGTGTATCCACGGATGTTTTGCTGACCGAGCCTGGACCTGGATTTCCGAAAGGCGTAACGTTTGTCGGCCAGGTCACCATTCCCGCGGGGCAGAGCGGGGAACTCGTTCTCGTCGGTTTGCGTCCTGGATCCTACGCGCTTGTCTGCTTATTACCTGACCCGGACGGAGTGCCCCACCTTGCGCTAGGCATGAAGACGCGCTTTACCGTCGAGCGCTGATACCCAGCAGGCGGAACCATGGCCGGAGTGGTGGATCCCGGTGAGGCGCGCGCTTCCCCCTTGACCGGAGACGTGAACAGTGTACACTCTTTCGGCAGTCACGGGAGCTAAGAGGATCAGTGAAGCGTGAACGAGCGATGCTGATGGGTGTAGCCATTGCCGGGAAATCGCCGAATCCTGGTGAGGGGAAAGGAAGGGGGTTACCGAATTTTCGCCAATATGTTAGCCTCTGCACTCTGTTGTAATGCAGAGTGGGGATTGAAACACCCAGTTTGAGGTCACCGCACCGGCAGCGTAGCCGGTTCACCATTGTGTGCCCCGACGCGGTGATCGGGGGTCGGCTTAGTAGATGCGCGAGGAGGCGCAGGAGGAACGAAAGCCATGGTCGAGCGGTATGAAGAAGGCCCGTTTTGGCGCGTGTATCAAGACCTGAAAGCCGGGAGAATAACCCGGCGGGAGTTCATCGCCAGAGCGACGTCGCTCGGCGTTGGCCTGCCGATCGTGCTCTTCGTGTTGAACGCGGTGAAAGTGCAGGGAGCAGCGGCGCAATCAGCGCCGGCTGGGCGGCCCGCCGTAGGAACCGAAAACATTCAACGTGGCGCGGGTGGCGAGCTGAAGATTCTGCAGTGGCAAGCGGCGACGCACCTGAGCCTGCACAACTCGACCGGCACCAAGGATTCCCTGGCGGCATCACTCATCACCGAGCCGCTGATGAACTATCTCCCGGATGGCACCCTGATTCCGAATCTGGTGACTGAGGTCCCCTCCGTGGAGAACGGCTTGCTATCTCCTGATCTCAAGACGGTGACCTATAAGTTGCGACCTGACGTCAAGTGGAGCGATGGCGAGCCGTTTACTGCCGACGACGTCATCTTCACCTGGCAGTGGATTCTCGACCCGGCCAACCAATCCGTTAGCCTCACGACCTACCAAGCCATCGAAAACATCGAGAAGATCGACGATTTGACGGTCAAGCTCATCTTTAAAGAGGGGAGCTTGGCCTGGTACTTCCCCTTCACTGGCACCTATGTTGGAGCGGTGTATCCCAAGCATTTCTGGGATGGTAAGGATCCGCAAGCGGCAAATGACGAGTTCCGGCGCAACGCGATCGGCACCGGACCCTACAAGGTGGAGAGCTTCACCGAGAACGACCAAGTCACCTACGTCATCAACGAGAACTATCGTGAGCCGAACAAGCCGTTCTTCTCCCGCGTCATCATCAAGGGTGGTGGCGACGCAGCCTCGGCGGCACAGGCAGTCCTCCAGACTGGTGACTGGCACTTCGCCTGGAACCTGCAGGTGGCGCCAAACATCCTCCGTGAGATGGAGCAGCAGGGCGGCAAAGGCAAGGTGATTGCCCAAGGTCTTGGTGCCGTTGAGCGCGTGCTCATCAATTTCTCCGATCCGAACGACGAGTCCAAAGGAGAACGTTCCCACAAGGATGTGCCGCATCCGTTCCTGACCGACAAGGCGGTCCGGCAGGCACTGTCGCTGGCGAGCGACCGTGCGACGATTGCCAACCAGTTCTATCTTGGCGGTGATCAGGAGCCGCCGGCGGTCAATATCCTGACCGGCATCGCGGCGTTGGAATCCCCGAACACCTCATGGGAATTCAACCTTGACAAGGCAAAGCAAGTCCTTGACGAGGCTGGATGGGTCATGGACGGCGATGTCCGCAAGAAGGGTGACATCGAGCTGAAGGTGACCTACTTCACCTCGATCAACCCGGTTCGCCAGCAGACGCAGGCGGTCAACAAGCAGAACTGGGAGGCCGTGGGCTTCAAAGTGACACTTGGTAGGTGGATGCCGCGGTGTTCTTCGATAGCGCCGCTGGCAACGATCAGAACGCGAGCCACTTCTTCCGCGATCTGGAGATGTATACCAATTCACCAACCTCCACGTTTCCTCTGACGTACATGCAGAGCTGGTACGCCGGGCCAAATGGCTCGAACATTGCCCAGAAGTCCAATGGCTGGTCGGGAGTGAACGAGTCGCGGTACCAGAACCCGGAGTACGATGCCCTGTATGAATCGTTGTTGAAGGAGACGGATGCCGAGCGGGCGGCGGAGACGTTCATCAAGATGAACGACATTATCATCAACGATGTCGTCGTCATCCCGCTAGTCAACCGCGCGGCGGAGAAATTCGCGATCGCGAACGGCTTCGTCGAGGACAATATCGCGGGCAGCCTCTTCGAAGCGTTGTATTGGAACATTGCGAACTGGGTGCGCGTGCAGCAATAGCAGTTGTGCAGCACAAGCACAACCAGCGAGCGGCTCAGGCTCCGGCCTGGGCCGCTTTGCGTTTTGTCAGGGCGTGGAGCCTGAATGCTGCGCGATTGCGAGCGTTGGGTTGATACGATTTTGCAACGTCGCTCCCCATCCGATATACGCGGTTGGAATTGCTGGCCTCCTAGTCTTCTGCCAGGTAATCGCGGTTGGCTGGCGGCGTGCCGGTGTCCGGGGCTGCTACCAAGGATTTGGCGATTTACCTGACGGGACGGTCTTTGATTGCCCGCGGGTGGGAATATCAGCAAGGAGGCCATGACATGGGTAGCCAGGACGTGATTCGGCGCCGGGTAAACCGGCGGGCGGTGCTGAAAGGCTCCGCAGCGGGCGCTGCGGGCGCAGCGGCGGCTGTGCCGCTTCTGGGGCGCCACGAGAAGGCTGCCGCGGGACCGATTGAGGACGTGGCAGCGCAGATCGCCAATCAGCGCGGGCTCACTCCGGAGGATGTGAGCGCCGCCCTCAAAACGTACATGCCGAGCGGCCGTCTTGATGAGTACTACATCTTTGCGTCAGGCGGACACTCTGGTCAGGTGCTCGTGATTGGTGTTCCTTCGATGCGCCTGCTGAAAGTTATCGGTGTCTTCACGCCGGAGCCGTGGCAGGGTTACGGCTTCTCTGATGAGACGAAGGCCGTGCTGGCCCAAGGGAATGTCAATGGTAAGCCAGTCACGTGGGCCGATACGCACCATCCTGCCCTGTCCGAGACGAATGGTGAGTACGATGGCCAGTGGCTGTTTATCAACGACAAGGCGCATGGCCGGATCGCCGTGATTGACCTGCGAGACTTCGAGACGAAGCAAATCGTGAAGAATCCGCATGTGATTAGTAACCACGGTGGAGCGTTCGTCACGCCGAACACCGAGTACATCATCGACGGGGCGCAGTACGCGACGCCAATCGGGTGGGAGTACGCTCCGCTCTCCGAGTACAAGGAGAAATACCGCGGCGCGATGACCTACTGGAAGTTCAACCGGGACACGGGCCGCATCGTGCCGGAGGAGTCCTTCACGGTTGAGCTTCCTCCGTACTGGAATGACCTAGCAGATGCGGGCAAGGGGCCAAGCTTCGGCTGGTCCTTCTCCAACACGCTCAATACTGAGATGTCCACTGGTGGCATCCTGCAGGGGCAGCCGCCAGTTGAAGCCGGTGCCTCCGTGCGTGACATGGATTACCTCACCGTCATCAACTGGCAGAAGGCGGCCGAGGTCGTCGCCGCGGGGAAAGCCGAAGACGTCAATGGCATGAAGCTGATCCGGATGGGCACCGCGGTGGCCGAAGGGATCCTCTATCAGGTGCCGGAGCCCAAGAGCCCGCACGGCGTGGACGTCACTCCTGACGGCAAGTACATCGTCGTCGCCGGCAAACTCGACCCGCACGTCACCGTTTACAGCTTCCAGAAGATCATGGATGCCATCGCTGCCGGGAACTTCCAGCCAGACGAGTTCGGCGTTCCGGTGCTGCCGTATGAGGCGTGCGTGGAAGCGCAAGTGGAGCTTGGTCTTGGGCCGCTGCACACCCAGTTCGATGATAAAGGCTATGCCTACACGAGCCTGTTCCTCGACAGCGCGGTTGCGCGCTGGAAGCTGGGCGGTGAAGGGGTCGAGGGTGGCTGGACCCTCGTGGACAAGCTGCCAATGGCCTATAACATCGGCCACCTGTCCGTCATCGAGGGCGACACCACAACGCCGCAGGGCAAGTTCCTGATCGGCCTCAACAAGTGGTCCATCGACAGGTTCGCGCCAGTTGGCCCGCTGCGCCCGCAGAACTTCCAGCTTGTGGATATCAGCGGCGATACGATGCAGCTCCTCTACGACATGCCGATCGGTATCGGAGAGCCGCATTACGTGCAGACGATTCGCGCGGAAAAGATCAAACCTTACCCGGTTTACCCAGAAGTCGGCTGGGATCCAATGACGCAGTCGCCGTCGCCCAACAAGGTCGAGCCGGGCAAAGAGGGCGTGGTGGTGAATGGCAACGAGGTTACCGTCAATATGACGGTCGTGCGCAGCCACCTCACTCCGGACGTGATCGAAGTCAAGCTCGGCAACCGGGTGACGTGGCACATCACCAATATCGAGCAGGCGGACGATGCAACGCATGGGTTCGCGTTGCCGGGCCAGAACATCAACCTGAGCATCGAGCCCGGTGAAGCGACGACGATTACGTTCATCGCCGACCGCCCAGGTGTTTACCCGTTCTACTGCACCGAGTTCTGCTCGGCGCTGCACCTGGAGATGATGGGATATCTTCTCGTCACACCGTAGGGGAGCGGAGAGGAGCGACGGGCGCCAGCGCCAGCCATTAGCTGCTAGCGCCCGGCTCCACCGGGTTTTTGGGCCTTGCTGGGGAGGGACACGAGCCCTCCCCACGTTTTGACCAGCGCCAGAGCCGAAGCGAGTTTATGCATCTGTAACAGTGAACGGTTGGAAAATGACGTGCCTGCGATACATCCGGGGCTACCGTACCAAGCAGAGGACGATCCCAGCGCACGGGCGCGGATCAAGGCAGGATTTCGAGGAAACGAGGAGGTTCCTATGGCAATCAGTCAGCCGATGAACGTCGCGGCTCCAGCTAAGGCCGTGCCGAAGACCGAGAGACGTGCGGTCTCGCTGAGCCGGGCGCTCGTGCGACGCCTTGAGCTCCCGCTGCTGGTGATCGGTGGCGCGCTTGTTATCCTTTCGATCTTCTACCCCTACTGGCACATCACCCTTCATGCGCCGCAATACCCGCGTGGACTGGGTGTCGATATTTACGTGTACAAGATGGAGCCACCCAAGAATGTCCGCGAGGTGGACGGGCTGAACCATTACATTGGCATGATCCGGCTGACAGATGCGGCGACTATTGAACGCAGCATCTCACGCATAGGCATCCCGATTCTGGCGGCGCTGGCGGTGGTATCGTTCTGGCTGCGTGGGGCGCGGCACTGGCTCGCTCGCGTGCCACTCATGATCTATCCCATTGTGTTCGTCGCCGATCTCTTGGCCTGGCTGTACTACGCTGGCCATTCGCTCGATCCGCATGCGCCGCTGAGCAGCTCGATCCACGAGTTCACTCCAAGACTCATCGGGAAAGGGACGATCGGGCAGTTCAGCACGCAGGCACACTTTGAGCTCGGATTCTGGATGGCAGTTGCCGCGGCCGTTGTCGTGCTCGTGGCCACGATCATTGGGCGGAGAGCCAGCAATGCTGCTCGGTAGCGGGAAGCGCTGGCCGCGGCGGCCCGCCTTGGTGCTTGCGCTCCTCACGGCGATCGTGACCGGGGGGGCGCTGCACCTCGCAGCCGGGGCGACAGACGAAGCGATGCTCGTCTGTCCCACCTGCGCCCAGACGTCGCTCGCGGAGGCGGTTGCGGCGGCTCCGGCCGGTGCGACTATCGAAGTGCGGGGGGGCGTCTACCCAGGTGGCCTTGTCATTGACAAGCCGCTGGTCTTGCGGGGCGTTGACCATCCCGTCATTGACGGCGGCGGACGGGGCACAGTGGTCCGTGTCGTCGGGGCAGACGTAACGATTCAGGGCTTTACCATCCGTGGCACCGGGATGAATCACGATCAGGAAGATGCAGCGATCGTGTTCGATGGTGGCCGTGCAACGGTGATCAATAACCGGATCGAAGATGCTCTCTTCGGCATTTACCTCAAGCAGGCGCCGGGTAGTGTCATCAAGGATAACATTGTGCTCGCGAAACCGGTTGATATCGCGATGCGCGGTGATAGCATCAAAATCTGGTATTGTGATGACGTCGTCATCGAAGGGAATCAGGCCAGTGATGGCCGCGATATTATCCTGTGGTATTCGAACCGCGCGCTCGTGCGCAACAACGCATTCAATCGGAGCCGGTACGGCTTGCACCTGATGTTTAGCGATCGTGCCCGGATCGAAGGCAACTCGCTGCGCGCCAACTCGATCGGACTTTACATCATGTATGGCCGGGACCCGGTCATCATCGGCAACAATCTTTCGGACAACCGTGGGCCAAGCGGCGGCGGGCTCGGATTCAAAGATGTCGATCGCGCCGTGGTGGAGGGGAACCGCTTTGTCCACAACAATATTGGGGCGCAGGTAGACACCTCTCCGCGCGAGCGCGGCATCGAGAATTACTGGCGGGACAATGTGTTCGCGTTCAATGAAATAGGGATCGGCTTCATGCCGTCGGTGTCTCACAACACCCTGACCGGGAATGCCTTTCTGGATAATACTGAGCATGTAGCAATTATCGGCCGGGGCCAACTAAAAGACATGACGTGGGCGGTGGATGGCCGGGGCAACTATTGGAGCGATTACGCCGGCTATGACGCCAATGGCGATGGCGTTGGCGACCGGCCGTACCGGTCCCAGCGCCTCTTCGAGCGGCTGACCGATCAGCATCCGGAGTTACGCCTGTTCCTGTTTAGCCCAGCGGCGATGGCCGTCGATTTTGCAGCCAAGGCGTTTCCCGAGGTGCGGCCGGAAGTAAAGTTCGAGGATCCTGCTCCGCTGATGGCCGCGCCCGTCTCACCCTACCTGCCGCCGGTTGATGCTGCCTCAGAGGGATCGCGGGTGACGCTGGGCATTGTGAGCACGCTTGCCCTCATCGGCGTCGCGTTCTTCATCCTTCGCCTGCGGCCCGCGACCGTGACAGCGCGGCGTAGACTCGCCCCGATGAGAGCGAGAGGAGTCTGATCCATGCATAGCTTGCACCAGAGCTCCATCGACGCAACTTCGCCAGCAATCGCTGTTCAGGACGTGACCAAGCGCTACGGGCAGGTGGCCGCGCTCGATGGGATCAGCTTCGAGGTCTTTCCAGGCGAGGCGGTGGCCCTGTGGGGGCCGAACGGCGCCGGCAAAACCACCGTGCTCCGCTGTCTCCTCGGGCTTGCTCACTATGATGGGCAGATTCGCGTGGATGGGAAGGACCCTCAGCGTGACGGCCGGGCGGTTCGCCAGCTAATCGGCTACGTGCCGCAAGATTTGCCAATCTCCCCGGAGACAGTGGGCGAGATGGTCGCCTTTGTCGCCACGATCAAGCGGTCGTCCTTCACTGCCGCCATGGAGCAGCTCACAACGCTCGGCATCGCCGAGCACATAGACAAACCCATCAGCGCACTATCCGGGGGAATGAAGCAGCGGCTCGCCTTGGCGCTCGCGCTGATCGGGTCACCGAAGATCCTGCTATTGGACGAGCCGACCGCCAATCTTGATGCCCGCGGACGCGCCGAACTCCTTGACCTCTTGCGCACGTATCATCGCCAAGGACTAACCGTGGTGTTCTCCTCGCACCGGCCGGACGACGTGCTGATGCTTGCCGATCGCATTCTCATGATCGAGCGCGGGGTGTTGCGCCGCTCTGCCACTCCGGCAACGTTCCGGGAGGAGATTGGCTCGGCCACCAAGCTCGTGCTCGTCTTGAAGAATGGCCATGTGCACGAGACGCTCGATGCCCTTGTGCGCCTCGGCCTTTCGCCGACGGGCAGCGGTCACGTGGTCAGCGTTCCGGTCCCCACACGAGACAAAGCACGCGTGCTGGCGCATCTGGCGAAGCAGGGCATTGAGATCGACGATTTCGACATGGAGCGGTTGTGATGGATAGAGCGATGATCGCGGCTATCGCGGCGCGAGAAACGCGAGCGGGATTACGCAGCAAGTGGTTTGCGCTGTATGCCGTCGTCTTTGCGGTGCTGAGCATCGGGTTTGCGGTGGTCGCGATGGGTGGCTCGGCGTTGACCGGAGAGCCGGGTTTTGGTCGGACCTCGGCGGGACTGCTCAATTTGATGCTGCTGATGGTGCCGCTCATCGGCCTGACTGCCGGCGCTCAATCGCTCGTTGGAGAGCGGGAAGGCCGCGGTCTCGACTACCTTCTCGCACAACCGGTCTCACCGGCGGAGGTTTTCCTCGGCAAATATCTTGGGGTCGCTCTTTGCCTTGCCTCGACGCTCCTGCTAGGTTTCGGCAGCGCAGGGTTGGTGCTCGCCGTGCGAGGCGGCGCGGCTGGCATCGGTGATTTCGCGTTGCTGGTCGTTCTGACCTTGTTGCTTGGATTGGGCACCCTCAGCATCGGCTATCTCGTCTCCAGCTTCACCAGTCAGACATCGGCAGCGCTGGGAATCGCTGTCACCCTCTGGCTGGCGTTCGTGATCGTTGGCGACCTGGGGCTGATGGGCAGCGCCCTCGTTATGGACCTGAGCCCCGAAACGCTGCTGACTCTGACGCTGGTCAATCCTCTCGATGTCTATAAGCTGCTGACTGTCGATCAACTTCAGGCGTCGCTGGATGTGCTCGGCCCGGCTGGAGCCTACGCCACCGAGCAGCTTGGACGGCTCCTCGCGCCGGTGTTGCTTGGCTTGCTGGCCTTGTGGGTGGTGCTGCCGTTGCCGGCTGGGTACTTCCTCTTCAAAAGGACGGATATCCGATGATGCATCGCCGCATGTTCGTGCTCGGAAGCGCGGCATTCCTCCTCACCGCGTGTGGTAACAAGACAAGTGCCACGGAACCACCGAAGATCTCGTACGGCAAGGACCTGTGTGCCCGTTGCCGCATGATCATCTCGGACGAGCGTTTTGCAGCAGGGCTGGTCGAGTCCGACGGAGACGCTTTGCTGTTCGATGATCCCGGAGAGCTGGTCGCGCAGGTCCAGGAGGAGGGATTGAACGACCGCCGCGTCTGGGTGCACGATTACACGACGAAGGAGTGGATCGACGGAACTCAAGCGTATTTTGTGGTCGATGACGAATTGATGACGCCGATGGGCACCGGTGTCGTGGCCCTGAAAACGCGCGAGGAGGCGGAGCGCCTGGCGGCAGAGAAAGGGGGCCAGGTGATGACCTGGCAGGAAATCGTGCAGAATTGGAAGATTGGAGCGAGAATGTCGTAGCAGCCTGGTTGGTGAGGGGATGACCGGGCGAGGAGGGAGGGGCTCAGTGGTCAAGCGGGGAGTTCTGCTCGTTGCGATTGTAGCGGTTGCCATCCTCGGCGCGTGCGGCAAGCCGGAAGAAGAGGCGAAGCCGACCGTGACGCGGATACCGGTCGAGGGCGCGCCCGGCACGACGCCGACGGCCGCGGAGGCGGCCTCACCGGAGGCAACGAGCGTCGTGGCAACCCCGATTTCCCCGGCAGCCTCGCCAGCCGCGTCGCCAGCTGCTTCGCCGGTTGCCTCGCCAGTCGCATCGCCACCCGCGACGGAAGCCGCGGGTATCGTTGGTGATGTCGAGCGCGGGCGGCAACTGGCCGCGCAATGCCTTGCCTGCCACTCGACGGACGGTTCGACGCTGGTTGGGCCGACCTGGAAAGGACTCTACGGCAGCCAGGTCGAGCTGGAGAGCGGTGAGACGGTCGTGGCGGACGATGCATATATTCGGGAATCGATCGTGAACCCCATGGCGAAGATCGTCAAAGGGTATCCGCCAGCGATGCCGCCGTTCAACTACTTGACCGACCAGCAGATTGCCGATCTGATCGCCTACATCAAGTCCCTCTCAGAGTAACGGCGCAGAGCAGAGCGCTTCACGCCTCGACACGGTCGAATCGGCAGAGCGGGGTCACAGCCGTGCGTTGCAGCCCCGCTCTCGCTCTTTCTACGGGACGAGGATCGTTCGACGAGATGTCCAGGCTCTCGTCACCGCCGAGATCGGATCGCTCAGGGCTGGATGCTTGATGCTTGAAGCGCAGGCGACTCATTGGCTTCGCGCTCGGAGCTAGGCTTCCCAATTGGTGACGTGGTCACCCGCTGGAGCGCGTCGTATAGTGGTTGATGGCCAGCCTGCTGGAGCCGCGGGTTGGATCGGTTGCGAACGGGACAATGGGAGCGTGAGCGAAACGGGCGGTGGCGCCGCGTCACAGGCGCCGGTGATTGAGATTCGCGGATTGATCAAGCGGTACGGTGCGCTAGTGGCCGTGGAGGGCATCGACCTGACGGTCTGCTCCGGAGAGATCTTCGGCATCCTTGGACCGAATGGCGCGGGCAAGACCACAACGCTGGAGATGATCGAAGGTCTGCGCCAGCCAGACGAGGGAACGATCCGAGTGGCTGGCTTCGACGCGGTGGCGCAACCCACACGTGTTCGCCAGATTATCGGAGTGCAACTCCAAACAACCGCGCTATTTGACTACCTAACCGCGGCTGAACTTATCGAGCTGTTCGCCTGCCTGTACAACGTGGATAGCTCGCCTGCACGCGTCAATGAGCTGCTCGGCATGGTCAACCTTCACGACAAGCGGTCGGCGCGCGTGTCCGAGCTTTCTGGCGGACAGCGGCAGCGTCTCTCGATTGCGCTAGCATTGGTCAACCGGCCGCAAATCGTCTTTTTGGACGAGCCGACGACGGGTTTGGACCCGGCCGCGCGCCGCGATCTGTGGCAGACGATACGGTCGATTCGGGCAGATGGCGCAACGGTGGTGCTCACCACGCATTACATGGAGGAAGCGGAGCAGCTTTGCGACCGCGTGGCGATTATGGACCGCGGCCACATCATTGCCTGTGATACGCCGCAGGTGCTGATCCGGCGCCTGGGCGCGGCGGCGACGATCCGGGCATCGTTTGTCAATGGCTCGTTGCCACTTGCGACGCTGGCTGCGCTGCCAGGGGTGCTGCACTACGCCGGAACAGATGGCACGTTGGAACTGCGCACGGCCGACCCGCAGGCCACACTGGTTGGGTTGCTGGAGGTAGCGACGCGAAGCGGGGTTGTCCTGGCCGATCTCCGCAGCACGCAGCCAAGCTTGGAGGATGTGTTCCTTGCACTGACCGGCCGCGCGTATGAGGGCGAGGCGGAAGGTGGGGGCTGAGCAGGGGGGCAGGAGTCAGGGGTCGGGGGTCGGTGGGGGCTAGGGGCGAGAGAGGGGCGAGGAAAGGGGTCGGGAGTCGGGGGTCAGGGAAGCTCCGAGTTTAGAGCTTCGAGCTACGAGCCGAGAGCTTCCAGCCGTCCGACGGCGCGCAGTTCATCGTGCCCTCGACATCCTGATGGATGGCATCTGACGACTGATAGCTGAATGCTGAGTGCGTGAGGTTCATAATGCGCGCGCTACTCGCGATGATTCGAGCGAACATCAAGATGACCGTGCGGAACCGGTCGGCTCTCTTTTGGAATCTGGTCTTCCCTGCGCTGTTCATCGTCATCTTTGGTGCGGTGTTCGGCGGGAACGAGGGGGCTCACTTCGATGTGGGCATTTCCGGGGAGCCGTCGGCATTCAGCGACCAAGTGACGGCCGCATTGCGCCAAACCGATGCGATGACCGTCAAGATTGGCACGGTTGAGCAGGAGCTTACCGCGCTCAAGGACGGGGATCGCGACATCGTCGTCGTGTTTGGACAGGCCGACAACCAAGGGAGACCGCCGGTTCAGCTCTACTACGACGAGACCGATGGCCCGAACGCGCAGGTAGGGTTAAGCGTTGTTCGGCAGATTCTGCTAAGCGTCGCGCAGGCGGAGCAGCCGTTGCCCATCACCGAGGAACCGGTGACTGGCGCGGACATCTCATTTATTGACTTCTTTGTGCCGGGCATTCTGGCCATGGCCCTGATGAACGCGGGGGTGATCGGCCTCTCGACAGCGTTTGTGAGCTTCCGGGAGCGTGGAATCTTGCGGCGCATCAAAGTGACGCCGTTTCCCTTGTCGAGTTTTATCGCTGCCAGGATCGTGTCCCAGCTTATCGTTGCGGTGGCGCAGGCGCTGATCCTCATTGTGCTCGGTGTTGCGCTCTTCGGATTGAAATTGCGTGGCAACCCGCTCGTCATCTTCCTTGCGATCGTAATAGGGTCGCTGGCGTTCCTGGCGATTGGTTTCGCGGTAGCGGCGATAGCACGCAACGTCGAAGCCGCGGCCAGCTACGCGAATCTGATCACCTTCCCGATGTTGTTCTTATCAGGTGTGTTCTTCAGCCTCGATAGCGCTCCGGCCTGGCTGCGACCCGTGGCGCGGGCGTTGCCGCTCAGCTATCTTGTGGATGCGCTGCGGGAGCCGATGACGCGTGGCCGGGGACTTGGCGCGATCTGGGGCGACCTGTTGGTATTGCTGTTGACGCTCGCAGTGGGGTTCGTCATTTCGATCCGCTTCTTCCGATGGGACGCGCGCAGCGCGTGAGGCACGGACGCTGAAAGGTGTGGCGCGTTCGCTTGGTATCAATTGGCTTCGTAAATGGTGGCGCGAACCTGGTGTGGGGGCGAACATACCGGGGGGTTCGCGCAGGGGTGAGGCGGAACATGCCAAGGTTTGCGAAGGATTTTGGCCGTTGCCGGGGGAGGAGCGGGGGATATTGCCCAGGTTTGACGAGCATTTGCGCGTTGCACTCTGCTGAAAGGCAGGGTGGGGATTGTAAGAAATGTGAGGACTGAAACGCGCGGCACGTTGCCTACATCGCCGCGGGTGAGGCGGGCGGCAGTGGAGTGGGCGTAAGAGTCCGGGTTGGGACCGGCGTCGGCGTTGGCGCCGGCGTCGCGGTTGGCGTATCCGCCGCGGCCGGGCTCGCGACCATCTCGGCGGGAGTCTCAGTCGGTGTTGGCGATGGCGTGGGCGTTGGCGACGGCGTTGGGGTCACCGTGGGCGTGGGTGTCGATGTTGCGAGGAGCTCTCGCGGCACAGCTTGCCGGATGTAACGCACCCGAACCGGGTGCTCCGAAGCTTGGTTGTAAATAGAGATCACGCCGAGAATGCGGTAGAGATCACCGCGGTAATCAGCACCCTCGGGAAGCTCCCGGCATTGGCCATCCCGGTAGTACAGCACAATTTTGGTGAGCCCCTGGAGCGGCTGTTGCTGGTCCAGCGTGACCTCCGCACGTGTCACGTTGCCCGCCAGGATCGCCGCTTCCGCTTCGTTGACGGCGATATTGAAGCAGGTCGGGCGTTGCTCGCCGTCTCCTCCCGTTGCCGAGAGCCAGACGATCACCAGCAGAATGAGCAGCACCGCAGTCCCAGCGAACAACACCAGATACACCATGAGCGGGCGGCCACCAAAGGAGCCCGCCAGTCTCCGCCGCACCCGATCGACCGGGTACTCCCGCTCGTCGTCGAAAGCGCTGGCCGACTGTTGTGCGTCATTTTGGAGATCGTCGTCGCTTGCGCCCTGCATCGTCACTCCCAAGGCGGTCAGGTCTCGGAAACGCCGCTTCTGGCTGTCACCCAGGTGCCGCCCGCCAGCGTCCATGGCATAGATGGCGCCGGGATCGGCTGCCGCGGGACATGCGTGGCCGGGGAACCCGCCTGCTGGTTGCCATGCAGAGTGTAGAGGCGGCCGCATTTCGGCACAACGGCCCAGCGGTCATAAATGGTGCTGGTGGTTTCGCGCCAGCCACTGTCGTGCGCGTGCTGTCGCAAGGCGAGCCAAGATTCTTGCCACGTCAGGGGCGCGTCTACGCCTCGTCGGAAGGAATGGGTGTGCTGGCTTCGGGCGTCCCACTCGAGGGCGTCGCGGGGCTCGCCTCGACGGCTCGAGGTGTCGCGGGTGGTTGATCCTCAGTCGTCTCGGCCACCAGCCCAAAGATGCCACGACAATTCCTGCTGACAGGCCCAGGAAAGTCGAATTTGCCGCCCCGGCCATTGATGAAGGCGGCATCCTCTAGCGCGGTGAGCGCTTCTGCTGTTGTGTGGAACTGCCAGCGGGCAAAAGCGCGGTCCGCCGGCAGGCGCTCGCCGCTGAAGAATCTGCCGAGCGCGAGGTGCTGGGCTTCGACAGCGCCGATCTGGTAGACGATCTCGACGAGGCCAAGCGCGCCCGCGGCGGCGAGTTCCCGAGAAGCGGCCATGTAGGCTCCGACGGCGAGTTGCTTGACGTGCTTAAAGCTCTCGAAAAACGCCTCTCGGTCACGGTAATGGCTGCCGCTCAGGGTGAACCGCTTGGTCGTTGCCTGGATGCCGAGGGCGATCAGGTTGTGGTAATGCGCTTCATCTTCGCATTGGGCGGCCCGCAGCAGCCGGGCTTGCTCGTCGCTCAGCTTCAAGCGTTCGGCGCGCTCCCGTGCGGCTCCGAGAAACGTCGTCAGGAACGCTTCGAGCGTGGCAAGCGGCGCCAGGATGCTCGCGACCTCGGCTGCCTCCTGAGCGGCAGGTCTCGCTTCTCGGAGCAAGGATAGGGTTCCTGCCGCACCGAGGCCCGCGAGGGCGGTGCGCCGCGTGATTCTCGCCTGGAGTGCCGCGAACCACTCGCGTGTCTGCCTTCCTGGTTGTGACGTCATGCTTGCTTCCCTTTACCTTCGTCTAGGTGCTTGCCAAAGGGCTGACGGGCGTTCGGAACCGAGAGCCGTGCCAAGTATCAAACGGCTCGAGCACATGCTCGCGCATGGCGTCAGGGCCACACGGTGCGTATTTTGGGTTACGGCTTCGGGCCATTGTGCTTCCGGGCGAACAGCTTGCGCCACCATGGGCGCTGGCCGGCTTGGGGGTTAGGCCAGCGCCTGCCGCCGCCTCGCGCCAGCCCGTACAGGCTGCCGCCGATCATAATGATCGCAAGCAACCAGATGAGCCAGTCCGGGCCGTTGTAGCGCAAGCGGTTGCCCGTGCCAATTTGCCAGATCAAGACGCCGGCGACGACCGCGCACAGTCCTAGCAGCAGGAGCCCGATCAGGTTCTCGCGGTCGTGAAACATACAAGTCCTCCTTCGTGCCGTTTTGTGTGGGTAAAGAGGCACTTGCGGAGTTTGGGACTAACGAGTGACTTACGCGCGCCTCTGCCCCTTGCATACTACCTGCGATGAGGGGTTATCGCACAGCAACAGCAGTCAGCCACATGTTTCCTGCAGGGAGATGCTCAGCGAGGTAACAGGTGGTACCAGGAGCGAGGTAAAACAGCGCGAGCGACCGGCATCGTGGCGGCGTGCTTGGCGTGGGTGCGAATGGTAGGGCAAATGGCAAGGGTGCTCGTTGTTGAGGACAACGCCGGTATCCGAGAGGTCGTGGAGGCACTGCTGCGGCAGCGTGGTCATGACGTCATCGCCTGTAGTAGCGCAGAAGAGGCGCTGGCCGTCACGGACGATGAGGCGATTCCGATCGTGGTGCTCGATTGGGGGTTGCCTGGCATGGATGGGCTGGAGCTATGCCGGCGGCTCCGCGCACGGCCAGGAGGAGAGGAAAGCGTCATTCTGGTGTTGACTGGCCATAGTGACCGGGAGGACGTGGACGCGGTCGTGGCGGCCGGCGCGAACGATTACCTGACGAAGCCATTTCGCCTTGAGTGGCTCGAAGCTCGGATTGCGTTGGCGGAGCGGCAGGCGGTCATGCTTGCCGAGCGAGCCAAAGCGACCGAGGCGCTGTGCCGCAATGAGGCCTGGTTTCGCTCACTTGTGCAGCACTCTGGCGATGTGATTTCGGTGGTCAACCGCGAGGGCGTCAGGACCTGGATTAGCCCGTCGGTTGAGCGTGTGCTCGGCTATCCTCCCGAGGCGATGATCAACGTCAATGTGCTCAACGATCCGATCCGGGACCGGGAAAATCAGGAGCGGCTGAATCTGCTGTATGCCGACGCGCTGGCTCATCCCGGACAGCCTGTGCGCGCCGAGATCGCGACGCGAGCGGCGAACGGCTCGGTGCGTACCTTCGAGGTGATCGCAACCAACCTGCTCGATGATCCTGCCGTTGAAGGGATCATCCTCAATGCCCGCGATATCACGGATCGTCTGCGCGTAGAAGCGCAGCTTGAGGAGACTGATCTCCGGTTCCGCACGCTTATCGAGCAGATTCCAGCGGTTACGTATCTGATGCAAGCCGAAGGAGAGCAGCGCATCCTCTATATCAGTCCGCAGATGGAGGCCATGTTCGGGTACCCACCGAGCCGGTCGCTTGAGAATCCCAACTTTCGGTGGGAGATCATGCACCCGGACGATGTGGAGCGCATCGCCGCGGAGGAAGAGCGGATCGCTCGGGAGCAAGCGCCATACCGGCGTGAGTATCGCCAGCGCCGGTCAGATGGGTCGTATTTCTGGGTGCGGGATGAAGCGGTGCTGGTGCGAGACGCCCAAGGACGGCCCCTTTACTGGCAAGGTGTCATCTTCGACATCACTGAGCAACGCGCCATGGCGGAAGCGTTGCGAGAGAGTGAGCGCCAGCAACGAAAGCTGCGGGAGGCGGCCGAACGCCAGGCGCGCGAACTCCATTTGCTGCACGAGGTGCGGACCGCTATCGCGCGGGAGATGGACGTGCCCACGGTCATCCGGGCCGTGGTCGAAGCGGTGGCGCATGCATTTGGTTACCGATTGGTCAGCGTCTATTTGCTCGAGCACGGTGAGCTAGTGCTGCAGCATCAGATCGGTTACCCGCAAGTGATCGAGCGAATTCCCCTCGACCGGGGGATCACTGGCCGCGTCGCTCGCACTGGCCAGCCAGTCTACTTGCCGTACGGTCCGGCGGACCCGGACTTCCTGGCGGCGTTCGATGGCGTTGTGTCTGAGGTCTGTGTTCCCCTTCATGACGAAGGGCGGGTAGCCGGCATTCTCAACCTGGAAAGCACCGAGCCCGGTTCGCTGACCGAAGGTGATCTCCGGTTGATGCTGGCCCTTGCCGAGCATGTTAGCTCGGCCATTCAGCGCGCGCGACTCTATAAGGAAGCCCGCGAGAGCGAGCGGCGCTATCGCACCGTCGTCGAGAGCGTGCACGAGGTCATTTTTCAAACTGACTGCGAAGGTCGTTGGACGTTTCTCAATCCAGCGTGGACAGAGCTGACTGGCTTTGCCGTTGAAGCCTGCTTGGGCAAGAACTTTCTCGAGTTTTTCCACCCGGATGACCGTGCCGACAGCTTCCAGAGCTTCTGTCATCTCTTGGCAGACAATCGTGCGGAGTGCCGCCGGGAACGGCGGATCGTGACGGCAACCGGGGTGGTTCGCGTCTGCGAAGTTCGAGCCCGGGCGTTGCTTGACGGCAATGGGAGCGTGACTGGGATGATTGGCACGCTTGCCGATGTCACCGACCGGTACCGCGCGGAGGAAGCACTGCGCGAGAGCCAAGAGCGTTACCGACATCTGGCGCTTCATGACCCGCTGACTGGCCTGGCCAACCGCGCATATTTCATGGAGCGCTTGGAGGAAGCGGTTGCGGCGAGTGCCCGGCTGTCAAGCGGCGTTGCTGTGCTCTTCCTCGACCTTGATGGCTTCAAGCTCGTCAATGATACGCTCGGCCATGACACGGGTGACCGGTTGCTTGTCGAGGTCGCGAAGCGGTTGCAGAAAGTGATCCGTGGCGAAGACATCGTGGCGCGGCTCGGAGGCGACGAGTTCGCGGTGCTGCTGCATTCCAGTGAATCGCTGGATGCCGTCGCGGCAATCGCGCGCCGCCTGATAGATGTCGTCCAGGAGCCGTATCGCCTCGATGGCCAGGAGGTTCGCATCGGCGTCAGCATCGGGGTTGCTCAGGGGTGGAATGGCCGGATGCACCCACGTGATCTCTTGCGGAACGCCGATATCGCGTTGTACGAGGCGAAGGGCTCGGGCCGGCGCACGTTTGCGATCTACGAACCACGCATGGCTGCCAAGGTCCGGACACGCCTCAAGCAGGAGACCGACATCCGGCTGGCGATCGAACGCAATCAGCTCTGCTTGCACTACCAGCCGATTTTCGATCTCGAAGGAACCACCATCGTCGCGCTTGAGGCACTGGTGCGGTGGCAACATCCGAAGTTGGGCATGCTGCCCGCTTCTCAGTTCATCCACATTGCCGAAGCGTCAGGCTCGGCAGCGCCGTTAGGTGAGTGGGTGTTGCGCGAGGCATGCCGCGCTGGCAAGCAGTGGCTGGCGGACGGGGCACGAGCGGAGATCGCGGTGGCCGTAAACGTCTCGGCGCGGCACCTTGAGCATCACGATCTTGCTGGCAGCGTGAGCGCCATTTTAGACGAGACCGGGCTGCGCCCCGAGCTACTGGAGCTAGAATTGACCGGTGATCTCGATGTGCTCAATCGTGAAGTAGTGCAACAGAATTTGATGCGGTTGCGCGGAATCGGCGTCCGCCTCGTGATTGACGACTTCGGCACCGGTCACAGCAGCTTCGACTGCTTACGAGCGATGCCCTTCGACGGTGTCAAGCTTGACCGGCACCTCATCGCAGCCGCCGAAAACAAGCACGTCAATATGGCAGTCGTGCGGTCCATTTCCTGGTTAGCGCACGAGCTGGGCATGCACATCACGGCGAAAGGCATCGAGTCGGACGCGCAACTCGACTGGCTGAAGGTATGCAATGTCGACCGGGGGCAGGGCTACTGGTTTGCCCGGCCGATGCCGGAGGAGGAATTGCGCTCGCTCCTCAGCAAGGATCTCTCCATCTCCATGCTGGATTGGAGGAACGAAGCAGATGCGAAGCGAGCGCTCGTCACCTAGAGCCTGGATGATTGTTGGTGGTTGACAGCGGAAAGCAATGGAGCCTCCAACTGCGCGGGGGCGTGAGCGCGGGGTGATGAGACCCCACGCGATGTCTCGTCGCGTGGGAACCCTCCGCCCACAGCCGTCAGGCATCTGGGTGGCCCGACGCATCAAGAAAGGGCGCGATTCATCGCGCGCCTACGGACGGCAGATCGCTTTCCCCCGTTCAAGGAAACAGTCGCTCCAAGGCTGTCCACACCCCGGTTAGTTCAGGCTTGACACCTCAATCGGGCCGTTGACCGGCTCAATGAGCGACGGGTCGTCGTGCCGGGTGTTGTTCACCGCCGGGCTAACCGGCCACATGACCATGAGTTCGGCTGGGAACGGTTGCAAAAGACGCTCAACCTGGTGGCTGTCAGTGACTGTTGGACTTAGCCACTCTTCTTCATCGGTGGGCAAGAGAATCGCGGGCATCCGGTCATGGAGGGTGGCTACCAAGCGGTTCGGCGCCGTGGTGATGATCGTGTACGAGGCAACCGGCTCCCCGGACGGATCGACAAATTCGTCATACAGCCCGGCCATCGCGAAGAGCGGCTCGTCTTTGAGCGTTACGTAGAATGGCTGCTTCCGGCCGTTGCGTTGCTGCCACTCGTAGAAGCCACTGGCGGGGACCAAGCAGCGGCGCCGCGTAATCAGATTCCGGAACATGGGACGCTCCAGCAACGTCTCTGCCCGGGCGTTGATAGGGGTTACCGAGCGCTCACCCGGCTTGGCCCAGCGAGGGATGAGTCCCCAGCGCATCAGGCGCGCTTCACGCTCGCCACCGGCGTTCTCGACGATGACCGGGAGCAGCGTCGAGGGTGCCGCGTTGTAGACCGGATGGACCGGCAAGCTCATCTGGCGGAGACGGAATCGCTCGGAGAGTTCTTCGGGTGTTCGAAGCACGTATCGCCCACACATGGTTCCTACCTTTCTGACCATTCCTGTGGTGACGGGTAACCACGCTACCGAGGTTCCTTGGGAATCCTCCCCCGATCAGCTATGATGCATAACACCGGTATGGCATGTTCGTGATATTGACGCATCGGCCGCGCTCACTATCGCGTGAGAGAGGAGCCAAGCGATGTACTTCAAGCAATTCCTCGATGAACGCTGCGGCTGTGCCTCGTACCTGATCGCCTCACGCAAGACGCACGAAGCGGCCGTGGTGGACCCTGCTCTGCTCATTGAGCCGTATGAGCAACTGCTCGCCGAGCGGCAGTTCGTGTTGCGCTATGTCATTGATACGCACGTCCACGCCGATCACGTTTCCGGGGCCAGGAACCTGGCCGCTAAGCACGCGGCCGCGGTGTGCCTCCATGAGGCAGCCAGCGTAGCCTACCCGTTCCGTCCGCTGAAGGACAACGAGGAGCTTGCGCTCGGCCAGCTTCGCCTCCGAATCTTGCATACGCCGGGCCACCGCCCTGAGCTAATCTCGATCCTGATTATCAATCCGGAACGAAGCCCTGAGCCCTCGATGGTTCTCACGGGCGATTCGCTGCTTGTTGGAGATGTTGGGCGTCCGGACTTTGGTGGCGGTGACGCCGAGGCGCAATACGAGAGTGTCGGCCGATTGCTGCGATTGCCGGATTGGGTAGCCGTATTCCCAGGGCATTTCGAAGGTCCGTGCGGCAAGGGTATGTGCGGCCGGCCGAGCACCACGATTGGCTTCGAGCGGCTCTTCAATCCGCTCGTTCGTCTCCAGCGCGATGTCTTTCTCGCCGCGCTGACGGATAGCGTCCCAGCGCGTCCGCTCAATATGACGACCATCGAGGCGACCAATCGCGGTCTAGATAATGGTGAATGGGCAATGCTGACGACGCTCGGCGAGGTCCACGAAGTGACCGTTGATGACCTGCGCAATCTGTTGCCCGGTGTCACCCTCGTGGACGTCCGTGAGCCGGAGGAGTTCGTCGCAGGACACGTGCCGGGTGCGATCAACATCCCGCAGGCAGATCTTGCAGCCCGCTTGGAAGATTTGCCGCAGGATCAACCGGTCTTCGTCATTTGCCATGCTGGTTACCGCTCGTTGCGGGCGAGCCAGTTTTTGCGCCAGGTTGGGTTCGAGCGGGTGGCAACGGTGGCCGGCGGAACGGAGGCATGGCGAGCACACGGCTTTCCCTTGCAGCTTGGGACAGCGGAGATACCTACCCGCCGCATCGTGGAGACCGAATGGTCGCACGCGGGCGCTGGGCGGGCTGGCGACTAGCGCTCAGGTTGTCGAGATTGGCGCTTTGCCGCTCAGCGGGGCACAGCCGCGCCGCCGTCGGCACCGGCCACAGTGTGCCGTCCGGCCAGACCCGGCAAGTGTGGCAGCACGACCGGGGAAATGCGGTGAAGCCAGGTGCGCGCGGCGAGCCAGCCGTAGGTCGCGATCATCATGCCAACAATGACGTCGATGACATAATGCTCGCCAAGATAGACGAGTGCATAGCCCATCAATGCGGAGTAGGCGAGGGCGAGGTATCCCCACCGCTTGCCAAAGTAAAAGGCAGGAAAGACGAGCAGAAAGGTGAAGGCCATGTGAATGGACGGCATTGCCGCCCACGGGTTTGATTCCCCAATCACCCGGTAGCTGGCGCGGTATACTCCGCCGCCGAGCTCCTCACCAACCAGCGTCATGATGCGGTAGGCGTTCGGCGCTGAAGGGCTGTCGAGCTGCTCCGGGGCATTCCAGGGCGGGCGGCTGGGGATCACAAAATAGATGGCCAAGCCAACGGCGAGCAGGATCGTCATGGCGCCGAGAAAGTGGCGAAACAGCCGCGGATCCCGGTGCCAGATGAGAACGGCGGCAATGTGCGGGACGATAAAATACGACCAATGAATGCCCGTGAAGAAATAGTCGTACCAGTGCAGGTGGTACGGTGGGCTGTACTGGCCGAAGAAGCGGTCCTGCAGGCGGATGGTGGGTAACTGGCCACCAAATAGCCAGCGCTCAAACTCGGAGACGCGCGTGCTGAGGGTTTGGGCCAGGATGGTCTCGTCCGCGAGCGCGCGCAGCGCTGTGAACGTAAACCAGACGGTCGCGTAGGGGACAAACGAGAAGATAAAGGAGCGCGCTCGCCCAAGGGGCACGGCCAGGATCGCGAAGAGGACTAAAACGCCCCAGGCGAAGGCGGGCCGGTCGACCAGCACTGAGCCGACCACCAACGCAGTGGCAATGGCGAAGCGAATCGCGAACGACGGACCGAGCCGAATCACGCGAAGGTCGAGCTCGCGTTTGGCGACGCGAGCCGGCGAGCCATCCTGGTTTTCGGCGACGGCGCGACCGTCGCGGTACCGATCGAGTGAACCGGCCATCTCTTTCCTGTCGTGTGCTCTGCCGTCACACGCCGTAGCGCGTTCGGGCTTTGCTTGTGACCACGATCAGCTCTTCACCGCCGTCGGGGCTGGGCTTGCGCGCGATGAAGCCGCGTCGCAATTGCTCGGCGATCCAGGGCTCATCAAAGCCATGCTCGGCTGCTAGCGCGCGGAACGCTGAGGCCGGGCGGGCAGGTTCTGGAGTAACCGCGGCCCGATAGAACGCGCGGCGCGCTTCCTCGTCGGGAGTGTGCGGTCCCAGAACCAATCGCTCAACCACCGGCCCGCCCTTCAGGTGCTCGATGATTTCCGGTAGGTCCTTCACCGTAACACCCCGATAGATAATGCCGTCGGGGTAGACGATGACATTCGGGCCGATGTCGCACAAGTCGATGGTGCCGCAGGTATTGACCAAAATCTCAGCATCAAGCTTGCGCCGGACGATCTCCAGGCGAAGTTTCCCAACCACGTCGTTCGCTCCTTTTTGGGAGCAGTGAGACGCGGTGCAGACGAGCACGTGCTTCTTGGTCCAATACATCGTGATTCCGCCTCACATGTCGCGCATGCCGCGAGGCAGCTGGGGCGTGTGGGCATCCGACAACATGCCCAGCAGCCCGGCGCTGAGTTAGCCGTGCCGGTACTGGATGCCGTAGCCGCCGCGCGGATACGTCCACTCAATGTTCTGGAATTCGTAGCAGACGATACGGCAGGTGCCGCACTCGACGCATCCCTCATACGAGAAGAGGACGCGCCCGTCATCCTGTGGCGTGTAGCAATTGGCCGGACAGCAATTGATGCACTGCTGCCGGGCGCATCGGAGACAGACATCGCGGTCAATGATGCGAATATGTGCCCGGCCCCGGTCAACGTTATACGTGTTCAGCGCGAGCTTACGCTCGATAGCCGCCGGATCGAGAATGCGTGCCCGGCGGAATGCTGTTTCCATAAGGCTCCCTATACGTTGCCAAGCATCGGTCAGGAACCAGCTCGGCTGGTCCGCACGCGGGCCAGTCTAGCACGATTGCGACCAGACGGCGCTGCGGCACGCCGGTGCCACGTAGGCGGCATCGCAATGAAGCGGCTGTGCGGGCGCGCACGCGGCCGGCGGAGCACCGCGGCGATCAGCGCGCAGACTAGCGCGGCAACAAGCACGGCCGCGCCGAGCTCTGAGGCGGGTGACTGGTGGCCGGCGGTGGCGCCAACCCCGTCTGGATGATCGCCCTGATAGTTCAAGCTCGCCTTCCAGAGCTGATCCAGCCCCGCGGTGTCGACACTGAGGGTGCGCATAAGCGCCTCATCGTGTGATACCCCTTCGCGATAGACCGCGATCAGCGCTTGCAACTTCTCCAAGCCGAAGTGCTCGATGACAAAGTTCACGATGCTGTGGCTCTCCGCATAGGCGAGGTGATAGGGACCGGTGGTCGGGAATTCGGAGATCAGTGCTCGCACGGAGTATAGTTGGCCCTTCGCGGCCGCGTCTTTCACCTGGTTGAAGTCGTCCTCATTCCCAACAGTCTGGGCCCGAACGGCAAGCCCCTCATCGAGCCAGAGAGGTGGCGCGTTGAACGGGTTCTTGGTGGCTTGGCTTAGGAGCTGGTGACTGATCTCATGCGGGATAACCCGGCCAATCTCGTTCTTACTGCCTTCAGGTATAGTGGCCAAGATGAGGTGGTAATCCGAATATGCCGTTCCGACCGCCCAGTGCTTCTCGTTCGCCTGCTTGGTGGCATTGAAATCGTCGCGAGAGTTGTAGACCCAGATGCGAATCGGTGTGACGTTGCTCAGCCCATACTCGGTCTTGAGCTGGTCAACCGCAGATTGGGCGGCGTCGAGGATGAGGCGGTTGAACGCCTCGTTCCCCGTGTATGCATAGACGGTGACATCAGCGGACGCAAGGGGTTGCCAATCGAAGCGCGTGTCCTCCCACAGGAGCGTCCGGAACTCCGTCGCCACCTCGCGGCCACGGTCATCGACGAGGCGCCACTGGTAGGTCAGGTCGAGACCCGGCGGAAGGTAATACACCTGCAAATCAAGCAGGTGGTGGATTTCGATGCGCTTTGCCGGAGTGAAGCTGGGAACGAGCAGATTCAGCGTCGGGTCGTCGGCAACGCTGTAGAGCAACTCAACCTTGGTGATGCTACGTTGACTGCTTGCCTCCAAGGTGAAGGTTATCCCCTCCGGAAAAGATGCCGTCGCATCGTTGAGCTGGATGGTGATCGGGTCAGCCGCCTGGACTCGGGAGGGGGCGGTCCCGATCACCAGGAGTGCTAGGCAAAGCGTCGTTAGGCTGATGATGAAACGGCGGGCGGTATGGCGCAGTGTGCCGCTCATACCGCCGCCCCGCTCCTGGCGCCGAGCTGCTGATACAGGTAGGCATTGATGAACGGGTCGATGTCGCCCGCGAGCACCGCTTGGGCGTCCCCGACGCTGGTATCCGTACGGTGATCCGTCACAAGCGTGTACGGATGAAGCACATACGACCGGATGCGGTTGCCACCGAATCCCGCGCCGGTGTGCTCACCTTTGAGCCGGGCAAGGTTCTCGGCCTCTTCCTTGAGCTTGCGCTCCAGCAAGCGGGCGCGCAAGATTTTCCAAGCCGTCTCCCGGTTCTGAATCTGGCTCCGCTCGTTTTGGCAGGTGACGACGATGCCCGTCGGGATGTGCGTCAGGCGGACTGCTGAGCTCGTCTTGTTGACGTGCTGGCCCCCGGCACCGGACGACCGGTACGTATCCACCCGGACATCGTCGGGATCGAGGTCAATTTCCGTGTCCGTCTCGATCTCGGGCAAGACCTCGACGAGCGCGAACGACGTGTGCCGCCGATGGTTGGCATCAAACGGCGAAAGCCGCACGAGACGATGCGATCCTGCCTCTGATTTGACATAGCCGTAGGCATAAGGACCGCGAATCTCGATCGTCGCGTTCTTAATTCCGGCTTCCTCGCCTTCTGTCTGATCCATCAGCTCGGCCTTAAAGCCGCGGCGCTCCGCCCATCGCAGATACATCCGCGCCAGCATCGCCGCGAAATCCTGAGCATCAACCCCACCCTCGCTGGAGTGGACAACGAGGATCGCGTTCCGGTCGTCGTAGGGGCCGTTCAGCGCCAACTGAAGCTCTAGGTCATCGACCTGGCGGGAGAGCTTGCCCGTTTCCTGGGTGATATCGTCGAAAAGCGCGTCATCCTCGTCCGTAAGCTCAGTGAGCGCGAGGAGGTCGTCCGTGGCCGTTTTCAGCGACTGCCATGCTTCGACGCGGCTTTTCAGCTCTCCAAGGCGGCGCATAACACTCTGGGCCCGGTCCATGTCCTCCCAGAACCCAGGTTCACCGCTCTGCCGCTCGAGTTCCTCGATTTCGCGGAGATCGCTAGCGAAGTCAAAGACGCACCCCGATTTGCTCGAGGCGGTCCCGGAGGCTGCGCAACTGCTTAGCGACGTCTTCCTGCATTGCTGATAAACTCCTCATCCTCAATCTTTGCGAATGCACGACAATACTGCTCTGGGGACATAATCGCCCGGGATGCTGGCGATGCCAGATGCTGAGCGATACATGGCCCACACGCAAAGTATACGCCGCGCGGTGTCGGGGATGTCGCCGCGCGCCTTCCGGCGGCGAATGGAGGTTCATGAGGATGGTGCGTGGCTGCGGCCGCGCTAACACGGACGTGTTTCCGGCGTCTGACGGAGAGGATCATCGGTGAGGGCGCGTTTGCCGTCGCTCTTGAGAAATCGTGCACTCCTGGCGTTGATGGCTGGTCATTTCACCAATGACATGATGGCGGGCTCATTGCCGATCTTTTATCCGCTTTTGAAGCAGCGCTTTCATCTCGACAACGCACAGGTTGGGCTCGTCACGCTCGTCTTCACCGCCGCGGGATCGCTCGCACAACCGGTTTTCGGCGGAATCATCGACCGCACGGCGCGGCGCTGGTTTGCCCCTGCCGCGCTCGTGTGGATGGCTAGCTTTGTCGCGCTGTGGGGATATGCGCCCAGCTACGCGGCGTTCCTCGCCGTTGCGGCCCTGGCGGGTCTCGGCTCTGCCGCGTTTCACCCGGTCGCTGTGACCGGCGCGGTGGCGCTTGCGAGTGAGCGGCAGCGCAACACCGCTGCCTCGCTGTTCACCGTCGGAGGAACGACCGGCTACGCGCTCGGACCATTGATAACTGTTGGGGTGCTGGCGGCACTTGGCATGCGCGGCACCCCAGTGTTTCTCGTACCGGGCGTGTTGATCGCCTGGCTGCTGTACCGCTCGATGCTTCAGGTGGACCGGCAACGCCAGCGGCACCGGCAGCACGAAGAAAGCAATCTGTCAGCCACGCACTGGACTGACCTGGCGCGCGTAATCGTCGTAGTCATGCTTCGCTCATGGGTCTTTCTCTCCATGCTCCAGTTCGTGCCCGTTTGGTACGACGAGCTTGGCTACGACCGGGCGTTTTACGGTGCGCTGTCGACGATCATCATCCTCGCGGGTGTCGCGGGAACGCTAACCGGTGGGGCACTGGCCGATCGCATCGGGGGAAAGGCGGTCATCGCGTCAACCCTTGCGGCGTGTGCTCCCGCCCTCCTTCTGTTCGCGGGCTTCCCTGGGACCATCGCGTTACTGACCGGGGCGGTGTTCGGCTTTTTCTCAGATGCTAGCCTCTCGGTAACGCTCGTTGCGGCGCAGCGGCTCCTGCCAGGCAGACCCGGTATAGCGTCAGGCATTATTCTCGGGTTGGGTTTCGTCACGGGCGGGCTGGGAGTGCCGATGACCGGCGCTCTCGCTGACCGAGTTGGCATCGGCCAGGCGCTCATGTGCCTCGGCGTCCTCAGCGTCAGCGCCGCGCTCCTGGCGCTGACAATCCCGCGCCGAGCGTTTGGCCGGGGCGATGTGCACCACCGCCCAAGCGACAGCGCAGAGCAGCCAGCGACCCAGGCCGGGCCAGCGGTGCCGGCGATGGAGATTGAGCAATGAGATTCGGCCGCGTCGAAGCGTTCGTGGTGCCAGCGGAGGATTCGACGGAACCGGTGCGTCTGCGCCTGACCGTGACGCTCGAAACGCGCGAGGGAGTGCGAACTGTACGGCAAGAAATTGTGCCAATACTGCGGCCGGTGGTCAGTCCCGAAGATCTTATCTGGCACGCGGACCAGTATGCCCAGGAGACCATCGGGGTGGAGCTTGCCGAGGAGGGCTGGGAAACGATTGGTGTGGATGTCTGGCCGACTTGGGAACCGGGGACTCCCGCGCGCTCGCCTGCTTACGCGGTGCGGAATCTGACACCGAGTCATGCCACCTCATGATTCTGCCTGTGGGTGCCGCCGATCCACGTATCCGAGCGAAGCTCGCGCTCATTGTGCTGATTCAGGTCGCACTGCTGCTGAGTGGTGCCTGGCTCTGGCAACGCGATCGCGACGGTGATGCAGGGCCGACCTTGGTTCGGCTCGGCCCCGATCGCGCGCCCGGCACACCGCTCACGGTGGAGGAAGGCTTTCCAGCGGCACTGGCCCGCGCTCATCAATGGAACCCTGGGGCTTGGCTGTTCAATGTGCAGGCGCAGATTGACTGGCCGGCCGATCCTGACCAGGCGAAGACACCGGACCTGCCGGCCGGCGGCTGGATGATCTACCTCTTTGCCGCTCCGCGGGAAGATTTTGGTGATCGCGGGGCTGTGCTAAGCCTGATGGTTGACCGGGCCAGCGGCGTCGTGCTGGCGACCGACATCACGCCGTGGACCAAGCCGCCTGAGCGCCGGCTCGATCTGCCCAGCTATCCGGTCTCCTCGGTGGTGGCACTCTATGCAGCGGAGTTGACCGGTGGCGCTGATTACCGCCTCGCGTGTCCACAGTTCCGGCACCTCATGCGCCTGAGTCTCGCGGCCGATGCGACCGCGGCCGCGCCTCGGTGGGTCGTCACCTACGACGACGATCGCACGCCAGGCCGAGCGGGACTGCGCGTCGAGGTAGATGCGCGGAGCGGCGAAATCACCCGCACCGAGCTTGGCAGCACTTCGTGCTGATCCGCGGGGCAGAGCAGAGGGTGTCAGCCGGCCTGGCGGCCAGAGCGAGCGGACGCTAGGTCCGTGCGAACAGTGCCGCCTTGCCCGCCAGTGCATCAATAGTGAAACCTTAGAAAAGGTCTTCCCCAACGATGCGCTCGTAGAGGGCGTTGAGCTCTTCCTCGGACGAGAAATGGATCGTGAGCGTTCCACCGGCGCCGCGGGGTCCGCGCCGCAAGGCCACCCGCGTGCCAAGTGCTCTCTGGAATCGCTCCTCCAGGGCAAGGACCTGGGGATCTGGTGGGCGCTCGGTAGAGCGTGTCTGGGCGTTTGCAACCCACCGGCGAACCGCTTCCTCCGTCTGCCGGACGTTCCACCCCTTTTCGAGGATCAGTTCCAGCATTGCGACCTGATCGGCGCCGGTTGGCAAGCCAAGGAGGGCACGCGCGTGCCCCTCAGTGATTTGCCCTGCTTGGAGAGCAGCTTGGACCGGCTCTGGTGCGGTCAGCAGGCGCAGCGTATTGGTCACACTGACACGCGAGCGCCCGACCCGCTCAGCCACGCTCGCTTGCGTCAGCCCAAACTCTTCGATGAGCTGCCGGTAAGCCAGCGCCTCTTCGAGCGGAGTAAGATCGGCGCGAACCACGTTCTCAACAAGCGCCATTTCTAGCATCGCCTGTGGCGCTGCTTCCTTGACTACGACGGGGACCGTGGTGAGGCCCGCCAAACGCGCCGCGCGCCAGCGCCGCTCCCCGGCAATCAGCTCGTAGCGATCTCGCTCCGCGGCCCGTCGCACGACGAGGGGCTGAATGACGCCATGCAGCCGGATGGACTCCGCGAGCTGCTGGAGCTTCGCCTGATCGAGTCCTGTTCGCGGCTGATAGGGATTCGGGGAAATGGCATTAATATCGACTTCGAGGGAAGCGGGGCCAGGCTCATCAGTTGGCGCCGCGGGAATCAGTGCTCCAAGCCCGCGGCCCAAACCACCTTTGCGCGTCCGGGCTCGGCTCGCCTGCTCCGGCGCGTCGAAGGGATCCGTTCGTAGATCGGGAGCGATCGCGTGTGGTTCGTGCAGAGCCACTCCTGGTTCCCTTCCCAGCGTGCCGCAACTGTTCGCGGTTACCACAGTCTACCACCTTGCCGCAATCGAGCGTGCCTTCCGTTCGGTAAGCCCCCGAGGGGGAGGAGAGGAGCGTATACTTCCCACAGCCGCCTGGTTCCGGGCGGCCATTTCGTGTGGCCCGGCTGCCGTCACGAATCGCAAGGCACCGGGATCGGGCGCCCAGACGATCAAAGATCGCTTGGGGTCCCCAGATGATGGAGAGGACGGGCAGAGGGCATTGGAGGCGATTTGGGCGCTACTGAGCCTGGCGATCATCATTGCCGCGGCCTACGGCTTAGTCTACTGGGCCAACCGCGCGGAGCACGACCGCTCGGCCAGGGTGGGGCTTTACATCCTGTTTGGCCTTCCGGGCACCTTCGTGGCAATTTACGGTCTCGCCCAAGCCGTCAATGCCCGCGAGACTGGCTGGGTGTGGCTCTCGGTCGGACTCGGCATGATCTTGCCCCTCATCCCTTCGGTGCGTCGCCTCCTGGCGAGTGTGATGCCGATTGAGCCCACCGCTGCTGTTGATATGACGGGCATGTGTGTCCTGTTTGCCGTCCTGGGCTTTCTCATTACCTCGTACATCATCAATCCGAATCCGGCGGACATCAGCGAAGCCGTCTCAGTTTCCGATCTTGCTGTGCAGTTTATCGCGGGAATTGTCCTCGCTTTTATCGCCGTCGGCACCGGCATCAAGCGCAATCTGCGTGAGGCCGCGGTACGCCTGGGGCTTACCTTGCCGACGCCTCGAGTCATCGGCGTTGGCATCGGCATGGTGATCGTTGTTTTGCTCATTTTGATGATCGCTGGCATTCTGACCGATATCTTTCAGCCGAATGTCTCACGAGAGATTGCAAAGGCGACTGAAGAGATCACCACGAATGTGAAAAGCCCGATTGGCGCGATCCTCTTCGGACTCGGAGCCGGAGCCAGCGAGGAGCTACTGGTGCGAGGAGCCATTCAGCCAAAATTCGGGCTGTTCATAAGTGCATTGCTGTTTGCGCTCCTTCATAACCAGTACGGAGTGTCGTTCGTGTTGCTTGGCGTGTTCCTGGTTGGTCTGGCTCTTGGCTTAGAGCGCAAACGTTATGGCACGACGGCAGCCATCATCACGCACGCGGTCTTCAACACGATTTCGGTGCTCATCGGGTCATAACCACGTGGATGGTGGTACCTTTGCAGCCGTGAGACGATACGCCGGTGCGAACCGTGCAACGCACGCCTCACGCACCGGAGCAACTGCGGGCCGGCGAGCAGGAGTGAGCCGATGCGGCTGGTGGAGATCCGGGATCTAGACGGACCGAATGTGTTTCTCCTCAAGCCCGCGATCAAGATTGAGCTTGCGTTGGACGGCGCGACTATTGAGACCGTCAAGGCGATCGAGCCAATCATTTGCGATCTGCATCGGCAAGCAGGCACGGCGATTCCGGACGTGATCACCGTTCCCATTGAGACGCCAGAGCATGCGGTGCTGGCGTTTAGCTGGCAGCGCCGCCGGCTGGCCCTGAGCATTGCAGAGGCGGCCGCGCGCATCGTGACGGGTGAGAGTCTGAATCTCGACAATGTTGCTGCACGGCTGCGGGACCTCTGTGCCAGGTATGAGCCTGACGACGCTCCGCTCCTGGTCCGGGACGCCGAGCGGCAGACTCGCGCCATTGCCGTCACAGGCACCAATGGCAAAACGACCACCACGCGCCTCATTGCGCACATTGCCCGGATCGGGGGCTGGCGAGTGGGTTGGTGCTCGTCCACCGGCGTCTATATTGACGGGGCCGAAGTGCTCCAGGGTGACTATTCCGGTCCGTCCGGAGCCCGGCGCGTCCTCACGGAGCCTGGTCTCGACCTTGCAGTTCTCGAAACGGCCCGCGGAGGAATCTTGTTGCGCGGCCTTGCCTACGAGAGTAACGACGTGAGCGTGTTTACGAACGTCAGCGGCGATCACCTTGGTCATCTCGGTGTGCATACGGTCGAAGGGTTGGCGCGGGTAAAATCGGTGGTCGTGCGCGTCACGCGCCCCGAGGGGTTCGCGGTGCTGAACGCCGACGATCCGCTTGTGCTTGCGCAACGGGATGTGATCCGGGCACGGCCCTTTCTCGTCTCACAGGATGCCGGGAATCCGGCCATTGCGGCTCATGTTGCGGGCGGGGGGCACGCGCTGGTGGTGTCCGGTGGCGACCTTGTGCTGCTCCATGGCGACACACGCACCATTTTGATGCCGGTCACGGATATCCCGATCACGTTTGGCGGACGCGCTCGCCCGATGGTGGAGAATGCCCTGTGCGGCGCGGCAGCCTGCATCGCCATTGGCTTAGACAGCGCCACGGTCCGGCGCGGTCTCAGTTCGTTTCGCAATTCGACCGATCAGAATCTCGGCCGTCTCAACGTGTTTCGCGCCGGTGATGTGACCGTCATCGTTGACTTTGCACATAACGAGGCTGGCCTTTCCTCCCTCATTGACTTTGCGCGGACGATTGTCCGCCCGAACGGCCGCCTCATCACTATCATCGGCACCGCTGGCGACCGGACTGATGCATCGCTCAGGGCGATCGGACGCATTGCCGCCGAGCGCAGTGACGTGGTGATCGTGAAAGGCACGAAAAAGTATTTGCGTGGGCGCCAACCTCAGGAATTGATCGAGCTTTACCTTCAGGGAGTGCGTTCGGCTGGCGCGGAGCCGTACGCGGTCGAGCCGATGGAGCTACCCGCGCTGATGCGCGCGCTCGACATGGCAAGGCCCGGAGATGTCGTCGCGATCATGGCGCATGAGCAAGTGGACGAAATCGTGGCACACCTGCAGCAGATAGGGGAGCCTGGAGTGGTAAGCGCTGGCTAATGGCGACGGTCATTTGACCGGGCCGTTATCGAGCGCTCCACGTACGGTTGGCATTTTTCGCGCGGAGGGGAGAAACGAGCGGGCTATGACCGATCAAACACCATGGGATGGTTGGGACGTCTACATGCTGGTGGTTGCTCATCCTGATGACGCGGAGTTTTCGTCTGGTGGGACGATCGCCCGGCTGACGTCTCAAGGTAAGCGCGTCATCATCATCCAAGTGACATCTGGTGACAAGGGGACGACGGACCCGACCATCAACCCGGAGCGTTTGGCTGAGATGCGCGAAACCGAGGAGCGAGAAGCAGCCCGTCGCCTCGGAGTCGGTGACGTGGTGTTCCTTCGTTGCACCGATGGAGAGCTTATGCCGGATCTGGCTTTGCGCGAGAAAATTGTGCGCATGATCCGCACCTACCGACCCGATGTGCTAATCACACACGATCCGTACCGGCCGTATGCGCTGCATCCGGACCATCGCGCCGTTGGTTTTGCGAGCATCGATGCGGTGTACCCGACTGCCAGGGACCCGCATTACTTCCCAGAGCACCTGCGCTCTGGGCTGAATCCGCATAAGACGGCGGAAATCTGGTTCTTCAACGCCGAGCACCCGGATCTGATCGTGGATATAACGGAAACGATCGAAGCGAAGCTCGATGCACTGCGCGCGCACGTCTCGCAGATCGGTGATGGCGAGGAGGTCTTTCCGCGTGTGCGTGACCGTGCCCGCGAGCTTGCTAAAGGGCATGCATTCGAATATGGCGAAGCGTTCAAAGTCGTGCAAATGCGACGGTGAGGAGAACGCGTGAAAGCCGAGCATCACGTTCCAGCTTTTGAGCGTGCGCTCCAGGCAGGTGCAGAGGCGTTCGGGCTGGGGTGGCGTCCAACGCTTGCTGCGCGAGCACCAGGCCGGCTTGAGCTGCTCGGCAATCATGTTGATTACAACGGTGGACCGGTCTTGGCGGCGGCTATTGACCGGCATGTGGTCGCGGTCGTTGAGGAGTCCACGTCGCCATTGCGCCGGGTCGAGATCTTGATGGCTGATCCTAATGGACAGCCCAGACTCCGCGTCAGCGCGGACGACCTTGAAGATTGGCGAAACCCGGAGCCTCCTCCCGAACCGCTGGATTATGCGCGGGGCGCCATCGCGGCGACGCTTGCGCGAGGCGGTGAGCTCCGCGTGCCGTCGCGCATCGCCGTGGCTGGCGATGTCCCAATCGGCTTTGGGCTTAGCTCATCGGCCGCGCTGTGCGTCGCGCTCTGCCTAGCGCTCAACACACGGCAGCCCGGATTCCGTGACCTGGTGCTCATGGCGCAGGAAGCGGAGCATCGGGCTGGAACACCTTGCGGCACGCTCGATCAGTCGATATCTCTTGCTGGTGGCGTCGTCCGTTTTGACGGCGCCGCATTGACGACCGAGCGCCTTGATCCCGATTTGGGAGACAACGTTTTCGCCGTGGCAGATTCGGGCGTTGCGCGAGCGCTCGGCGCTTCGTCGTATCCCGTCCGAGTTGAGGAGTCGCGGCAGGCGCTTGAGCTGGTGCGACACCTCGTCGATCCGTCCCTTGCCAACTTGGCAGCGCTCGGTCTCGACGGCTTTGACCGGCTTCAAGCGGTTGGTTCTGGCGTAGTGCCGGAGGTGCTGCTGCGCCGCGTGCGCCATGTTGTTACTGAAGTCGCGCGAGTCGAACACGGAATCGCCGCCATGCGCGCGGGCGACTGGGTGACATTCGGGGCATTGATGACGGCGTCGGGTCGCTCGTCGGCAGGGGATTACGAGATCAGTCATCCCCGCGTCGAGGAGCTGGTGACCGAGGCACTCACGCTCGATGGGGTGTTGGGAGCGCGGATGATGGGTGGGGGCGAAGGAGGCTCCGTGCTGATTTTGCTGCCGCGTTCCCGAGTTGAGGCGCTGATCCGCCAGCTCTACGACCGGTATTACACCCGTCATGGCCTAGCTGGCCGTCCACACCTCGTCCACGTGTTCGGCTTTGATACCGGCGCTACATTGGAAGCCCTGGGCTGAATCGCTGGCAGAGCGACCTGCCGAGTCATCCACATGCTCGTGTGCTGGTCAGGCGACAGCCTGCATTGGCAGCGACCATTTCGGCTTCCGCTTGATATCCCGGCTGCCCCGGCGGCGGTTGCGATAGGCTGTCGTGAGGTGCTGCCCCGTCGCTGGATCGAGGACTAGGATGGTGCCTTCCAGGCGGCGGATATGGTCGAATCGGCGGTCGGCAGGTGGAATGTCGCGCCGGCCAAGATGGACGAACAGAGCCTTGCCCGTGTGGTGCACCCGGCCATGGGAAAGCACGTACCAAACATCATCGAGGGAAAGATTTCGCTGAGCGAGGCGCCGGCCAGCATGGTGGGAAATGGTGGCTAAGTGTGGCTCCCGCATCCTCCAACCCTCCCCTGACGGCACGCATGGGGACGAGTGCGCCTTGCCGTCGTGGTTGTGAGATTGCGCCGATTCAGACGACGCCCATTCGCCGTCCTTGATGTGTACGTACATTATTCGTACTCGCGCGTTCTGTCAAGTCTCCAGCGTAGGAAGGTAGTCCGGCACAATAGTACCGGTTGGAGACAGATGCCGTGTGCCGGTGCGTTGAGCGCCGTTGGCGATCCACACCGAAACAGATCCGGGAGGCAGATCAATATCCGGCGGTGGGATCAACCACATTCAGCAGCGGCTGACCCGAGCGATAGCGCGCGATGTTGGCCGCTAAGATCTCAATGGCGCGATCCCAATACCGTGGCGTGGCGCCCGAGGTATGAGCCGTGATGATGACATTTTCCATATCCCACAGCGGCGAATCCGCGGGGAGTGGCTCGGGATCGGTCACATCAAGCCCTGCTCCGGCGAGATGGCCAGACCGCAGAGCATCGATCAGCGCTATCGCGTCAACAATTGGGCCGCGGCCGATGTTGTAAAGGTAACTCTTTGGACGCATCTGGAAAATAATCTCGCGGTTGAAGAGCCCGCGCGTTGCGTGGGTGAGCGGGAGGCAGATAGCGGTGTGATCAGAGCGAGGCAGGAAATCTATCAGGCGCTCGATGCTGCCGATTTCCGCAAAGCCAGGAGGAAGCTCGGTCCCGGGCCGGCGCCGGACACCGAGGACGGACATCCCGAGCGCGGTGGCACGCCGGGCAAGGGCCTGACCGATGTCGCCAGCGCCGACGACCAGAAGTGTCTGGCCGTCGAGCTCGAAGACACCCTTCCGTGCCGCGTCGTCGCGCCATTCGTGCGCCACTTGCCCGCGGATGAGATATGGCAGCCGCCGGGCAAAAGCTAACATCATCGCGAGCACATGCTCGGCGATATTCGTGGCGTGAACGCCGCTGTTGTTCGTAATCAATATGCCGTGCTCGATCAGCGCCGGGTGAAGCAGGCCATCAACCCCGGCACCGACCGTTTGAAACCAGCGCAAGCGGGGAGCGCGTGCGATCTGCTCCTCCGAAAGTTGCCAGTGGACGACGGCGTCAGCCTCGGGAAGCTGGCGATCGAACTCCTCTCCGCCTGCTACGATGATCTCAAGATCGGGAAACTGCTCTCGTAGTCGCTGTACGTGCGCGTCGGGAAGGGACACGCCGATCAGCAGCCGATGAAGTGCTCGCGATCCATCCGCGGCAGAGACCATGGTGCGCGATCCTAGCCACCGATTTGGGACATTCCCCGCCCGATGTTCCGGTCACCTTCCGCCAGGCCGTGTCCCCACGGTTTGCGCCAAATGCCCGCGAGGAGCTGGGCCTCCAGCGTGGCATCATCCGCGCCGCTTCGCAACAAATCGCGAAGGTCGAGCTCGTCCGCGCGGAGTAGACACAACCGGAGTTTTCCATCCGCCGTCAGGCGCACGCGGTTGCAATGGGCGCAGAACGGCGCGGAGACGGGAGAGATGAAACCGATCAGCCCCTTTGCTCCGGGAATTTGCCACAAGCGCGCTGGGTCTGACGGATCTGTCTCAATGGGGATGAGCGGGCCGAACTGCTCCTCCAGCCTCGCCCGCGTTTCAGCAGACGTTACCAGACCCTCGTCGTAGACGACGCCGACGCCTTCCATGGGCATGATCTCAAGGAAGCGCACCTGCCATGGGTGATCGAGGGTAAGCGCTGCGAGCCTGCCAACTTCGTGGTCATTTTGACCGCGAACAACGACGGCATTGATCTTGATGGGATGGAGACCGGCTTGGTCGGCAGCCTCGAGTCCTGCCCAGACCAGATCGAGCCGCCCACCCCGCGTCATGAGCTTGAATTTCTCGGGGTCGAGCGTGTCCAGGCTCACATTCACGCGGTCGAGCCCTGCTGCTTTCAGATCCGCGGCGATGCGGGAAAGGAGCAGGCCATTCGTGGTCATTGAGATCTCTTCGATCCCCGGAAATGCTTTCATCGCGCGGACTAGCTCGACGAGGTGCGGCCGGACCGTTGGCTCGCCGCCAGTCAGGCGAAGCTTTCTGAAGCCGAGCTTGGCGCAGACGCCGACGATGCGCAGCAGCTCGTCATCGGTTAGGAGCTCGTCTCGGGGCTGGAATTTCATGCCGATGGCTGGCATGCAGTAAACACAGCGAAAATTGCAGCGGTCGGTGAGGGAGATGCGCAGATAGGTCATCTGCCGGCCGAAGGAATCGAAAGCGGCCCTTGGATGCGCAGTCGTCTCTTGGTGAACGGGTGCAAGCGTCACAGGGCGGCTGAGCGTGCTGACCATCTCTCGTGCTCCACTCATTTGGCGCTTGACCGGAACACCAGCCTTCGAATAGCCAACCATTGAGCATTGAGGACACCATAGCACGCACAGCGGCGCGGGTCAAACGTCATCCTGGGTAACCGCGCGTGATCAGGCGCGATATTTGCGGATTTCTGGCACCAGAACCGCGACCACTGCCGCGGCCGCAATGGTGCCCAAGCCTCCGAGAGCGACCGAGGGGCCGGCGCCAAGGAGCGCGGCGGCCGCGCCAGCTTCAAATTCTCCAAGCTGAGGTCCGCCCATCGCGAACATCGAGTGGGTCGCGGCCACCCGCCCGCGCAAGTGATCTGGAGTAGCCAGGTTGCGAATCGTGTGCCGAAGGGCCATGCTCACGGCGTCGGCCGCTCCGCCGATGGCCAGCAACCCCAGGGAAAGCCAAAATGTCTCGCTGAGGCCGAATCCGACAACGGTCAGACCATAGACGATGATGGCCAGCAGCACACCGCGGCCGGGGAACACCGGAGTGCGGGCGAGGCTCATCGCGACGCTTCCTAGCACCGCGCCGATTGCCGAGGCCGAGTACAGGAAGCCGAGGCCACGCGGACCGACGTCGAGTATTTCCGTGGCGAAGATGGGCATAAGCACGGTGGCAGCGCCGAAGAACGTGGCCGCGAAGTCTGCCGCCATGACACCGAGCAATACCGAAGAGCGGCGAAGAAATCGAATGCCATCAAGCGCGGCTTGCCACGAGCTTCCTTCTGCCCGTGTGGGTGCGGGCCGGGTGCGGATTGCCAATGCGGCAATGGCAACGCCGGCGAATGACAAGGCATCGAACGCGTAGATGGGCGCGATATCAACCCGAGCGATTAGCCAGCCAGCGGCGACGGGGCCGGTGACCGTGGCTACCTGCATCGCGAGGATCTGCAAGCTCATCGCGGCGGCGATTTCGGCCCGTGGCACGAGCGATGGGATGAAGGCTTGCCGCGCCGGGCCGCCGATGGAGGCGAGGGCGCTGGCAAGCAGCGTCAGCACATAGATGGCGCCAAGACTGCTGTTGCCGGTTGCAGCGAGCAGCGCCAGCGTCCCGGAAGTGCAGGCTAGGGCGATCTGCGAGCCGAAAAGCAGCTTGCGGCGGTCGCGCCGGTCAGCGAGGACGCCACCGAGCATGCCGACGATGACCACCGCGGCGAAGCGCACCAATCCCAGTACGCCCAACCGCAGGGCATCGCCGGTGAGGTCATACACTTGCCAGGCGATGGCAACCCGCTGCATTTGAGTGCCAAAGCTCGATGCAAGCTCAGCTTGCCAGAGCAGGCGGAAATCCCGGTGGCGCAGCACGGCATAGGCGTGGCGAGAGGCGCTCCCGGCGGTCGTCGTGGCACTCTTGGGGAGATTTCCGCTCGTCATCCGTGGTACGCTCGTCTACCCGCGCGAACCATGATCGACCGCACTGCCCAGAGCAAGGGTGCGGGCACGACCGCCTGGGAAAGGATGAGGAACGAATGAGCGATCTGCCACTGCACGCGTCCGGCGTCTTGAGCCGGGAGCAATTGCGCGACCACATCCACGCCGATCCACCGCTGATCGCGGAGTGGCTGGATCTGGAATCTCAGCTTCAACCAAACGGGTTTGATCTAACACTTGCCGAGATCCACCGCTTCGCCGGCCAGGGCATCCTGCCTCTGGACAGTGCTGGCCGCGTCCTGCCACCGCTGGAATTGATCGAACCGGACGAGCGCGGCATGTATCAGCTGGCGCCCGGCGCGTATCACATTCTGTACAACGAGGTCGTGCATTTGCCGCCTGACCTGATGGCGCTTGGGCGTCCCCGCTCAACGCTGAACCGCAGTGGCGTCACAATACATACCGCTGTCTGGGACGCCGGGTATCATGGCCGTTCCACCTCGCTGTTGGTTGTGGTCAATCCGTATGGCTTTCAGATTGCGCGTGGCGCGCGTCTGATGCAACTTGTGTTTATCACTCTGGCAACGCCGGTGGCGGAAGGCTATGCTGGGCGATATCAGCAGGAAAATCTTTCGCGTCGCACGTGATTTAAGCGGGACGACGCCGGGGCTTGACGCGACTTTCAAGGCGCATCAGCTTGTGCGGCGGGCAAATGGCGGCCGCTCCGGGGGCTCACCCGGCACCGGGATTTGCGTCTTGGCCCGCTCGACCAGGGCGGTGTTGTTGCAGCCTTCGACTGGACAGAAGTAGAGCAGGGTATATTCCTCTTCCGTTTGGTAGGAAAACCGCGCCGGGCGGCCGAGCTTGCCGCGAAGCCGCATCGGCGTCTTGTGATCGGGACACAGCGGGATTTCTGGCTCGACCCGATCGCGCCGTAAGAGGACATCCAACACCCGTTGCACCATTGCGTTCCCTGCTCTTCCCTTCGCCGTCTTGGCCGACAATCCTGGCGCTGCAAATCCGCCTTCAGCGCGTTAGTATACGGCGCTTGGAGGGAGGTGCAGGTCGATTGATAGTCCCTTGACGTTTGACGATTGGGAGCAACGGAACGGAACGTGCTGGTCGAGAAAGTTCTTGAGTTGTTACGCCTGGAATTTGGCGAAGATTGGGCGCGAGACGAAGAAGCCAACCTCCGGTTTACCGTTGATGCGGAGCAGGTTTTGCGCCACATCGACGGCTTGCACCTGATCGGCGAGCCGGAGCTGGAGGATGGCCGCATCACGATTACCTTTTTGGTTAGACGAGCCGATTCCGGATCTGATGCGAGCCGATCAGCTTGCGTATGATGTTTTCGGCCGCATTAGCGAAGACTTCTTTTACACTGAGCGCCGTGTCGAGACCAAGGGCATTCGATATCCGTTCGTCACCGGTTCATCTCGGCATGGGCACGTCGGCTCAGTGCTGCTCGCTGGCCCGAATGCGACCGCCTTTGCTGAGCGCCATCACCTGCGCACTACCGGCGGAACGGGCTTCCAAGCGTAGCAGCTCCTTTCGGGGCGCTCGCACGCAGTGATTGGGAGCGAAACCGGGGCTTGTGTGTCACATTGCTGATGAGCCGAGCGATGTGCGACGTGGCGTTCCTGTCACGGCGCCGCGGCACCGGTGGCGTGTGGCCGCGACAACCCGCGGTGCCACCAGCGAGTGCGGTTCAGGATGACCACCTGGCGTAGGTGGCTTGTAGTTTGCGTGAGGGGAAGGAGCCAATTCGTCAATGCCGAAGGTCACGATCGAAGGCGTGGGTGAGACCGTTTGCAGCGAAGGGCGACGCTTGGTCCTCTGCATCGAGGATGCGGGGGTCGATATCCTTCACCGGTGTGGGGGTAACGCGCGTTGCACAACCTGCCGGGTTGAGATCCTGGCAGGCGATCCCGGACCGATGACGCCTGCCGAAGAAGCTCGTCTGGCCCGGCTGGAGAATCGCCCGCCGAACCTCCGCCTTTCCTGCCAAATCCAGCTTCGTAGTGACCTGACAGTGCGCGTGTTGCGCCGCCTGCGGGACAATCCTGATATGACAGATCCTGGCCCGCGGCCCATCGAATGGCCAGCGGATCATCCCTTACCACCAGAGCCGTAACGACGGCGTGGTCAGACCAGGGGCATCGTCTCTGTGCCGGGCCGTTGCCAAAAGAGCATGGTGGTTGCCAGAGGCATTTCGGCAGTGTGTTGGTCCGGGCTTGGCAGGTCGCGCACATAGGGGCGCAGCGACTGGAAGAACTCCACGATTTCCGGCGCACTCAGAAAGCGGTGGAATTGCTCTTGGAAATCGCCGTCGCTGACAGTTAGCTCAAGGGCGTAGTAGCCGCTTCCGATGAAGGCCACAACACGCTCGACGCCGATGCCTCGTTCAAGGGCATCGACGGGAAAGCGCTCGTGGATATCGCGGACGGCGACCTCGTCGCCGAGGGTCATTGGGCAAATGAGGAGGATCGTCTGCATTGCGAATCTCCTTCCATCGTGCAACGGTGGACGATAAATGTCACTGGCGGTGAAAACCTGCAAATCCGGCCTGCGGTTGGACGACACCTGACGTATTACACCATGAGACGCGGCAAGGCGTGGAGGAAGGCTGGGGCGCCAACGCGCATGGTGGGAATCGCGCCAGCATGGTAGAATCCAATTGGCCGTGCTAGACGGGGAGCTAGCGGTGCCCTGTACCCGCAACCCGCTATAGCGGGGTCGAATTCCCCCTCGAGGTCCGCCGCTTTGGGACTGCTGCCGTCGCGTGGTGATGAAGGTAGGGTCCCGCGCGGCGAGGCACT
>JBHOQQ010000041.1:0-15916 GCA_042408955.1 Thermomicrobiales bacterium | reverse complement strand
AGCCGTCAGGCATTGCAGCGACGCGATCGATCGCGCCCGGTCAGAAGTCGTAGGAGCGCGATGCATCGCGACCTGACGGCTGAATGCTGACGGCTGATAGCTCACCACTCGAAGCTCGTCGCTCGAAGCTCGAACCTTCCCCTAACCCCCAGCCCGTAGCCCCCATCTGTAGCTGACGGCTCCCTCCTCGTCACACGTACGAGTTCACAGGAATGATCAGCGGGGCGCCTGCTGGATTGACGAGCGTTGCGTGGAGCCCATCCCCCATCTGCTGGATCACGGGATCAAGCCGGTCCCGCACCTGCTTCGCCGGCAACGCCTTCGTGTCCTGAGCGGCGGGCACGGCCAGCACGTGCAGGACAAAGCTGATCGGATACGGCAGGTCGAGAACGAGACGGTGCAATACGTAACCGCAGAGCGTGCCGAGCTGGCTAGGAAGCTTGTAGGTATACCGGCGCTCGGACGGGGTAGCACTCACCTTAGAGAGCGAGATGCCTGGCAAGCCGGCGCGTAGCCGGGCCGACGTTTCGGCGACATAGCTTTCAGCCTGCTCGAAGCTGTCGAAGAAGCTCGCTTGCCCCGAGTAATACAGCCCATGCGCGTTGAAGAGCGGCGCCGCCTCGGGAAGTGGACCTTCGATCTGGCTCTGATACAGGACGCCCGCGCTCGCCTGGCGCCGCTGCTGCAACGTCTCAGCGGTATCCGTCGAGAACGGCACTGGCTCGTTCCTGAGCACAACCGGCCAGGAAAAGAACGGCGCTCTGGCCGTGGCAGCGGCGATTCCGAAACCTGGCAGCCATTGCCGGAAATAGTGGGACTCCGGATCAGGAGCATCCTGATGCCGCCGCTTGACCTTCTTTGCCTCTTCCTCGGCGAGCTTGACGCATTCGTCGGTTGTCGGCATCGTACCCGTGAAGTCGGCGATGGCCACGGTCACAAGGTCGGCGCCCGCGCGCGAAGCCACAACCACCGCCGCGAAGATATCGGCAGCGACGGTTGCCAAGATCGACCGCTCGCCACTGACCGCGATGATTTCCACCACGTCGAGATTTCTGACTTTGGCCTTTCGCGCCCGGCCTCTGCCATCGGCGCTGATCAGTGCCGCGGTGAGGCTGGACCAGGCAATATCGGCATCGCTTGTTGACGGGAAGCCGTGGTGGACGCAGACCTGCACGGCGCGCCCCGGGCGAGAGCCGCCAGCCATGCCCGAGAGGATGGACGCGTAGCCGAACGCGAAGCCATCCACGGCGCTGGCAACCTCCTGCGACCACCCAGGCGTATCTCCAGGGAAGAAGAAGACCGCCGGTGGCCCGGCGAGCGAGAAATCCAGGCTAAAGTCGTGCAGACCGGCATCACCGGGGAGCAGCACCCGGCCAGCCGGATTGCCGAGCGTGGCAGGAGACAGTGCGGCCGCCGGGAGAGCCCGAGCAGCGGCCGCATTGTCTGCCAGATGACGGTTTCCCAGCATGGCGAGCGACAAGCCTCCGAGTCCCTTTAAGATTTGCCGGCGTGTCACTTGATGCCGTGCGCCACCGAAACGATGGGGCGCACTACCGAGCACTGGGCGGGCAAGCGCATAAAACCGCGGACCGTCCATAGCATTCCTCCAAGCCGCAACGTGGCGTGTGGACGCGTTCGCCGTCATCTCACTCGATGCTGAGGGCGCAATGGCCGCCGCGATCGAGCGGGACGGCTCAGATCGTGCAGAGGTGGGTGATGTCTCTGGTCTCCTCCTTTCACCTTGCAGCCAGCCAGATGCGCTGGCGGCTCGGGTCGGTAGGCTCCAGAGCTCGCGAGCTTGGTACTTCTGGGAACGCGCCAGGAAGGGGAGTGGTTTCGCGACGCGAGGACTGTGTGCAAATCACGAACGTCCACTACGATTGTGCGGGGACTCTCGCGGCAGTGCGAGCGGCACTGCCAACCGGTTCCGGAACTCAGGAACCCTGCAGGCGCGGAGAATACGCGCGGCAACCGCCCTCGGAGATGACAACGGCCGGTGTTTCACGCACCGGCCGTTCCTCATGCGGACTTATTGCGCGGGGGAAATGTTCTGGTTGAAGTGGAAGAAGTTACCAGGGTCATACCGGCGCTTGATCGCGGCAAGCCGCTCATAGGTCGCTGGCGGGTACGCATCGCGCACCCGATCCGCGCCTTCATCCTGCACGAAGTTGACGTAGACGCCATCTCCTTCGTCGCGGACAGCTTGCCAGAGTGCTTCGGTCCAGGCGCTGTGCCGCTCCGCATCCTCGGCCGGATCGAGCCACAGCCCGAGCACGAGCAGCAGGTACGGCTGCCGGCGGTGAGCGAACGCCGTGGCTTCCTCCGGCACACGCCCGACGGCGCCACCAAGCACCCGAAACTGGACCAGGCTGAAGGGAGATGTCGCGCGCTCCATCGCGGCCAGCGCCTCATCGAGCGTGGCATCGTTCAACGTGTTGGCAAACATCGAGCGGATGGCGATGACCTGTGGAGCGGCCTGTGGATCCGTAAACCGGTAGATTTCAGGGTATGGCATCGGCCTGACTGCATCAATCACGGGTGTTGCCAGCGCCCGGAGCGGCGCGAGTGCTCGCTCGCCGTCCTCCAGACTCCCCGTCCAGCAGACTAGAATCGCCAGTACGAGCTTGCCCACCCATTCCTGCGGCATGAATGGTTCCGGCGGAGCATGCATGAGATTCGCAATCGTCGTCAGATCATCGGGCGCGGCATGCGCCACCTCAAGATACCCGCGAAGAATCTCCCGGCTCGCCGGCAGCACCAGCATGCCGCCGAGGATCTGCCCGACAGGTGCCAAGCGCACGGTGAACTCGGTGACGACGCCAAAGTTGCCGCCACCGCCGCGTATGGCCCAGAAGAGATCGGGATGCTCCTCCTCACTCGCCGTCAGTATTTCGCCATCGGCGGTGACCACCTGCGCTGCGAGCACGTTATCAATCGCAAGCCCGTCTTTCCGCGCCATGAACCCAATGCCACCACCGGTAATGAGCCCTCCCATTCCAACCGAATGGGTGTCACCGGTTGAGAGCGCCAGGCCATGCTCGTGGGCAGGACCAGCCAGATCGCCGGACGTTGCGCCGGGCTGCACACGAGCGATCCGCGCTGCCGGATCGATGCTGATGTTCTTCATCCCCGACAGGTCGAGGACGATCGCGCCATCCACCACGCTGTGGTAGGCGATGCTGTGACCGCCACTGCGGACGGTGAGTGGCAGGGAATGCTCTCGCGCAAACCCGATCGTCGCCGCGACATCGTACGCGTTCGCCGCCTTCACGATCGCCAGCGGCCGCCGGTCGATGTTGAGAAAGATCGTCCGGCGCGCAGCATCATAACCCGCGCTCTCCGCGGTGATGACCTGTCCCGCTAGCCGGGACTGGAGCGCATCGAAAGAGATCGTCGCAACCTCCGGCAGGTTGGACTGCTCTGCAGACGTCGTGACCGAGACCATACCCACTCCTTCTCCATCTACCTTCGTGCCAAACGCGTTGATCCGGCTCCTCACCTTATCGCCGCGATCCACCGCGTTGCGGGAAGCAGCCTCCCGCGACACGGCCATCTTCGCTGGCTGGAAAGAAGGGGGCATTCGGCAAACGACGTATTTCTCCCGCGTATGGTGGCGAGTGAGGCATACGCGAAATCGCGTACCGCGCGATACGACAACGCGCCACCGCGACGGACAGACAACGCGGTTATCGCGCCTTCATGAGGGACACGACATGCTTGCTGCGCTTTTACGAGAGCTTTATGTCAACATAGCAGAAAGCGCGTCACCAAGATGCGAGCCGGGTACCGGGGCCGTTCCGCGGGAGCAGCCTGCCTCTAGTTACGGCGAGGATACGCTTGTTTGCCCAGAAAAGGGCTCTTTCACGCAGGGCTGGCGCTGTCCCGGCATGCAACGATGCGGCCGGGGAGTCAATCGCGTTGCTGACGACTCTCCTGGTGTTCCGGGGTTACCGCGACTACTCTGTCATTCCGAGGTGCAGCCATCGTCATCCTGTTCGCACCAGCGCGGGAGTGGCGAAGCCGAGGAATCTCTCCCATTGCTGCTAGCCATCCCCACCATTCCGTTCGCGGGAGCGCGGGAGTGCAGAGCGAAGGCTTCCCCTCCTGTTGCGTCGATGGCCTTCACGCATCCGCTGGACTTCGTGCTCTAGCCCCAGGGGATGAGTTCGGTCTCGATCTCCCCGAGCACGCCCATCTCAACGTTGCGCTCGATGAAGTTGATGACGTTCTGCAGGATTTCGTCCGCGTGAGCGCTGCTATTGCTGACGCAGACCACGCCAAACGTCGCGATGCGGAGATCATCGAGGGTCTCGACCTCGGCAATACCGACGTTGAACTGGTTCTGCACGCGCTGCTTGAGGGAGCGGACGACCTGCCGCTTGTCTTTCAACGAAAAGGTGCTATCGAGAAACAGCGTGATGCGTGCGACTCCGACCGTCATCGCGTCGCCTGAGACTCGTTCGCGGCTAACCGGCGCACCACCACGCGCGTCTGCGTTCCCTCGTGCGACCACTCCCACCGCAGTCCCCGCGCGGCCGCGATCGGTGTGACGACATCATAGATACGGGCAGCGTCAGCAGGATCGACGCCGAGCAGGGCGCAGAGATCAGGATCGGGGAAGCCGCCGATGATTGCCGTGGCCTCCTCGTCATCCAGATTGGCGGCAACGACGGCTCCTCCAAGCGAGCGGAAATTGGTCAGCATGGCATCAAGAAACTCGCCAGCCCCCCAGGGCTCGGGCTCGTCCCAGGCGCGGCTGAGCCGCTCACCCACTGCCGCGGCCCAGGATGCCACGGGGATATCGCCCGCTTGGAGAAACGCGACTGTCGCCAGGACGATCGCTTGCGCGTTCGCCTGAGCCTGTTCAAGCAATTCTTCCGGTGTGTCGTCCGACCAAGTTCGTGTGTCGCCAGCACTCACCTGATCGGGCGAAGAAGGCATCTCTGTCATCAGATGGAATTGTACGCTGATCCGGAAGGCGCTGGAGCCGTTCGGAAAGATCGCCGCGGCCACGGTGTGCGCTGGAGCACAATCTCCTCGTCCGAGTACCAGCGGGCACGCACGTTGCCGACCAGGTAGAGCGACCCGGTCACAAGAATTGTGGCAGATGCCGGCGCAGCGGCACGCTCCAGCGCCACGGCGATCGCCTCCTCAGGCTCGTCCACCACCATCATTGACCCGGCAAAACCGGCGTTCCTGGCCGCAGCAGCCAGTGTTTGGGGATCGCGGCCCGGCTTGGCGTAGACGCGCGGGCGGGTCAGGATCAGTTCCGCGGCATGGGGCAGCAGCGGCGCGAGGATCGCCTGGTTATCCTTGCTTTCCAACACCCCCAGCACCAGGATCATCGGACGTTGCTGGGTTTGGACGGCGGGGAGCGCTGCTGCCAGGGCCGCCGCCTTCTGCGCATTGTGCGCGCCGTCGAGGATGACGCGAGGAGCTTCCTGGACCGTCTCCAGCCGGCCGGGCAAGTGCGCGCTGGCCAGACCGTCAGCGATCGCCGGGTCCGGTACGGCAAAACCCTGCCTGGTCAGCGCGCGAATCGTGGCAACCGCGGTTGCCGCGTTCGCTTGCTGAAACGCGCTAGCCATGCCGGGCGAAGGTGCCTGATCGGTAGGGACGACGTGGATCACCTCGCTGCCCGTCAGGCGCGCTTCGCTCAGGATAGGGTCAAGCGCCTCCGGGTCATGCACGGGCGTGACGACAGGAGCACCCGGCTTGATGATGCCCGCCTTGTGCCAGGCAATCTCGCGAATCGTTGGCCCGAGGGTGTCCATATGGTCGAGGCCGACCGAGGTGATGACGCTGACAACGGGATACACTACGTTCGTCAGGTCAAATCGTCCCCCGGCGCCGACTTCGATCACGGCCATGTCAACCCGTTCAGCGGCGAAGTAGGTCGCCAGGAGCGCAAACCATGCCTCGCCATAGCTCAACCGCTCCCCGGATCGCAAGGACCACGCGTCTGCCGCGGCAAGGATCTCCGTCACCAGATCGGCAAACGTATCCGGTGCGATCAGCCGGCCATTTAGTTGGAGCTTCTCCGTGGCCACCTGAAGGTATGGGGAAAGATGCAGGCCGGTACGGTACCCGGCGGCCGTGAGCACTGCCGCGATTGCCGTCGCTGTGGAGCCCTTCCCTGACGTGCCACCGACATGAACGACCGGAAACTGCTGGTGAGGATTCCCAAGAAAAGCGAGAAACGCGCGGAGCCGGGCGAGCCGGCGCTCAGCCCTCGCGCGCACTTCGGCGAGCGTGGCGCTGCGCAGGTGCTCCGGATCGATCAGAGCATTGAGACGCGCCACCGCATGGTGATACCGCTCCACCAATGCCTGCTCGGTGCTCATCTCAGGACGATTCGGCGCCACCATCCCATTCCCGGCATGAGGCCAATCATCCGGGAAATGGTAGCGCCAGCGGATGCGTCACGCGAGGAGCCCGGCGCGGCGGGTCCGCGTGATACGGGTTATGAGGATCAGACGACCCGGCGGGTCCGCGGGTTGGCAAGCTCGTCCAGACCCATTGCCACGGCAAACAAGCCGACGAAGACCATGATGATGATGATCACGGGTGGCAAGAACCACCACCAGAGACCATGCAGCAACGCCGCGTAGTAGCTTGCCCAGTAAATGGTGATACCCAGCGTGTTGCTCTCGACGGCGCCAAGGCCGATGATCTCCAATCCAATCGAGGCCAGAACACCAGCAGAGACGGCGCCAACGAAGGTTGCCGCTAGATATGGCAGCAGGTTTGGCATGATCTCCAGGAAGATGATTTGCCGGTCGCGTGCGCCGGAGAGGCGGGCGATTTGCACATAAGCCCGCTCCCGGATCGTGAGCACTTGGGAGCGAATGGTCCGGGTTGGGTACAGCCAGGAGAGGGAGGCGACGACCAGCGCCATCTGGCTGACGCTTAGGCTGGCGCGAATCGAGACCGCCACCAGCACCAGCACGAGCAGCGGCGGGATAGTCAGTCCGATGTCCACCACGCTGCGGATGATGTTATCAACCACGCCGCCGAAATAGGCAGCCGTCAACGCCAAGACCGTCCCAATCAGCACCCCGATGAATCCGGCAAGGAGGCCAATGTAGAGTGTCTTGGGGGTGCCGACGATCATGACCGCGAGCAAATCGCGTGCTTGGCGGTCCGTACCCAGCGGATGCTCCCAGGATGGGTGGAGATTCGGCCGGGCAGATAGCGGCGCCGCCATCGAGACATCCCAAACGAGACGGCCAACGCCGGAAAACAGCAGGATGAGGCCAAGGAGCACAAAGCCCAACGCGAGGCTCCGGTTGCGGCGCAGGTAACCGATCATAGCCGTGTCCTCTCAGGAGCGCTGATAACTAATGCGTGGATCGAGCATAGGATAAACGAGGTCAAGGATGAACGTGGCCAATGTCACGCCAAGCACAATGGTGAACACAATGCCTTGAATGAGGAAGTAATCAAACCGCCGGATGGCGTGATAGAGCACCGAGCCAATGCCGGGATAGGAAAAGATCACTTCGACAAGGAGCGCTCCGGAGAGGATTTGCGCGAGCGCCAGCCCCAGCGCGGTCGTTTGTGGCAGCAGCGCATTGCGCACCGCGTAGGTGAAGAAGAGGGTGCGCTCCTTCAGTCCCGCGGCCTCGGCAAACGTCATGTAATCTTCGCCCTCGACCGTCACCATCATACCGCGCATGCCAAGCGCCCAAAATCCAATGGACGACAGGATAATCGACAGCGCCGGCAGCACCGAGTGCTTCAACACGTCGAGTGCGAAGTCCAGACTGAAGTCGGGAAATGCGCCTGGGGAATAGCCGCCAAAGAGGGGCAGCACCTTGGCCTTGAAGGCAAAGAGATACAAGAGCAGCAGCCCGAGCAAGAAGAACGGAATCGCGGACATGGTGAGCAGAGGAGGAAAGAGAAAGTGGATAAATCGCGGCGCTCGCGGCCAGGCAAGGAGCGCACCGAAGAGCGTGCCGATGGCGAATGCGAGCAGCGTTGTTGTCAGCAACAGACCGATGGTCCACGGAGCCGCGTCGGCCATGATGCTGATGACTGTCCGTGGGTAATTGACGATGGAATAGCCGAAGTCAAATCGCGCAATGTCGGCGAGATAGGTGAGATATTGCTCCCAAAGCGGCCGGTCGAGACCGAATTTCCGCTCGTATTCGGCGATCATGTCTTCCATGCCGGCTTGGACGTAGCCGCCGGCTGCCGCTTGCTCCATCAGGCGCGCCCGCACCGGGTCTTGCCCCGAGATGCGCGGCAAAAAGAAGTTCAGTGTTGCGGCAACCCACACCACGCCAACAAGGAGGAGAAAACGGCGGATCAAGTAGTCGCGGCGCATTCGAAACCTCTGGGAGCGAGTGACGGGGGCGAACACCGAGGTGGTGGGCGCGCCACCATCACTGGCGCGGCGCCCACCACGAGATCGCTACACTACTGGGCCGCCTTCAGCTCGTTGAGGATGAGCTGGAAGGTCAGATGCCAGAACGCGCCGTTGACGTACGGATTCTCGCGCGTCGGCCAGCCCGTCCAATACGTCTGGTTCATCGGGATGCGATGGTACCACTCCTGAATCTGGATATCGGGCAGGTTCGGCAGCCAAATTTCCATCGCGCGCCGCCACTGATCCATCAGGGCGTCCTTGTTGTCGGGCGAGGTGACATACATCTCGTCCACGATCTTGTCGTAGTCGCTATTGCGCCACTTCGAGAAGTTGACGAGATGCGCGCCTGGCACGGCCTCGGTGGCGGACTGGTACAGCCGGAGGGTGAAGTACGGATCGCCGCTGACGCTGCCGCCGTGGCCGAACAGAGCGGCGTTGTAATCACCCTGGGGATCGGTGAAGCGGTTGGCGAAGTCCGGCGGCATGGAGTAGGAGGACTTGACGCCCTGGCGGCGCAATTGCTCGGCGATCACCGGGCCGATATCGGCCATGACGGTGAAGCTCTCAATCGGCACCTCCAAGACCTTCCCGTCCTTGGCCCAGTTGCCATCGCCGTCTTTCTGCCAGCCCTTCGATTGGAGGAGCTGGGCTCCCTTATCCGGGTTGAACTCGGTCGTTGGGTATTTCTGTAACAGATCGGAGATGCCCTCAATGAACGGCAGAAGCCCGGGATAGGTCGGCAGTGGCAATTGGGAAATGCTGCCGGCGCCACCGAGCGCAACGTCGATTACTTGCTGGCGGTCGATGAAGTAGCTGAGTGCCCAGCGCACATCCGGATCGCTGTACGGCTCCTTTTCGCAGTTGACGTAGAGGGAGGTCGGCCACCAGTCAACATAGCCATAGGGCTTCTCGTTGCCCGTGTGTGTCGTGATCTTCGGGTTTTGTGCCAGCACCGTTTCGATGGTCAGCGGGCGCAGGTCCAGCGAGCAGTCGATCTCGTTGTTGATGAGCTGCTGCGCGACCTGCTCCTCCGCAGTGAATGGCAGGTAGATGATCCGCTCGACTTCGGGCATCGCCGGGACCAATCCCTGCTCGACTGCCCACCAGCTCTCCCGGCGGTCAATGACCTTCTGCTCCGGAGAGGAGAAGACGACCTTCCACGGCCCGGTCGTTGCTGGCCAGCCCTTGGCAAGGTCGAAGTACTTGAACGTTGAGATATCCTGGCCCTCAAAGATGTGCTTCGGGACGATGTACACCCCGATGTCGTATTTGTAGGTCATGAAGTAGAAGAAGCGGGGCGCGGGAACCTTAAACTTGACGACCGTCACATTGGGACTTTCTGTCACCGCTTCCACAACGAACTGCTGAACATCGACACCCCACCGTGCCGAAGCCCCCGCATCGCGCAGTGTATTGATCGTAAAGGTGACGTCGTCGGCGCTGAATGGCTCCCCGTCACTCCAGGTGATGCCCTGGCGCGTCGTGATCCGGAGCTCCGTATAGTCGGCGTTGTATTCCCACTTCTCCGCCAGCCAGGGGATCATTTTGTCGGCAAACGCGCTATAGAAGGCGAGTGGCTCGTGCAAAATGCCGAGGCCATTCTGGTGGTTGGCGCCGACCGGGTAACCGTTCCACAGATCGTAGTCTTGGTGACGCCCATCAACGCCGCCCCACCGGAGAATGAGCGTGCGATTGCGTGGAACCTGAGGAATTTCTTGCGCTAATGACCGCGAGGTTCTGATGAGTGGAGTCGCTACGGCAAGGGCTGCGCTGGTCTTAACCAAATCACGCCGGGTGAGTCGCCATCGTCCCTGTTCAGCCACGGTCACTCCTCCTCGTTGAGCCAGACCTTCTACCTGGTCATGAGTGCGACGTGAGCGGGTTTCCGCGAGCCAGTTCTCCGTCAGCCGTGCATCATGCCAGGGTTTGCCGTTAGGATTTATGCAATACTAAGAGGGTTCAAAGGACCTGTCAACGGCAAGTCATCGTACACTTGCCTCGCATCTAGCGTGCCGGGCACGAACGTCACCAGGAAGTTCCGCAGCGCTCTCCTAGAAGGAGCCGCGCCTCATGACAGCAAACGATCTGCTGCGCGTCGAGAATCTCCGGGTGTACTATCACACGCCTGCCGGTGCCGTGAAAGCGGTGGATGGCGTCTCATTTCAGGTGCAGCCAGGCCAGCGATTCGGGTTGGTGGGCGAATCAGGAAGTGGCAAATCCACGATTGCGCTAGCTCTCCTGCGGCTCATCAAGCCGCCTGGCAAAATCGAGGAAGGGCGCGTTCTCCTCGACGGCGTCGATCTGCTCGAACTTGACGAGGAGCAGATGCGCCGGGTCCGGCTGGCGGAGATCTCCCTGGTCGCCCAGGGCGCGATGAACTCGCTCAACCCGGTAAAGCGCATTCGGGATCAGATGGCGCTCGGTTTACGCGATCACGGGACTGAGCTATCTGACCGCGAGCTTGATGACTATATCGCCTCCCTTCTGGAGAAGGTCGGCTTGAGCCGGCAGGTTGCCTCGATGTACCCGCACGAGCTTAGCGGGGGTATGAAGCAGCGCGTGTGCATCGCCATCGCCATCAGCCTACGCCCCAAGGTGATCGTTGCCGACGAGCCAACCAGCGCGCTTGACGTCGTTGTGCAGTGGCAGGTGATCGACACGTTGCGGCGCGTGCAGGAGGAGCTCGGTGCCGCGGTGATTCAGATCGGGCATGACATGGGCCTGATGGCTCACGCGGTGGATCACATCGGCGTGATGTACGCGGGCAAGCTGCTGGAAATCGCCCCGGTGCGCGACCTCTTCCGGGAGCCGCTGCATCCTTATACCCGGCTGCTGATCGCTAGCCTGCCATCGCTAGATGGCAAGGGAACGCTGCAAGGCATCCCAGGGCTGCCACCATCGTTGTTGCATCCTCCCGCTGGATGCCCATTTCATCCCCGTTGCCCCTACGCCATGGAACGCTGCAAGGTCGTGGCGCCTGTGCTCCTCGAGCACCAGCCAGGCCATTGGGCATCCTGCCATTTGCTCGACGACGCAGGAAATGTGCGTGCTGACGGCGTCAACGGCCCGCAGGCGGTGCGTGTGAGCCACGGGGATTCAGAGGAGCCAGCCATGACTGTGAAGCCCCAGCAGTAGGATCGTGGCGCGGGAGGCGATATGACAGCGTTGCTTGAGGCACGGCGCGTCACCAAAATCTTTGGTGGCGGTCTCCTTCATAAATCTCAAACCATCGCCCTGGAGAATTTCTCGTTCAGCGTCGAGGACGATCGCCCATCCATCACCGCGATCGTCGGGGAAAGTGGCAGCGGCAAAACGACCTTGGTTCGGCTTTTGCTCGGACTGATCACTCCGACGACTGGCGACGTGCTGTACCGCGGCAAAAGCATCCACGCCTTAGACGATCGCGAGCAGCGCGCCTTTCTGCGCGATGTCCAAGCAATCTTTCAAGATCCGTTTGAGGTCTACAATCCCTTCTACCGGGTCGATCACGTGCTCGAAGCCCCGATCAAGAATTTCGGACTCGCCAAATCGAAGCGGGAACGGCGGGCACTGATCGAACAGACGCTTGAAGCAGTCGGTCTTCGTGTCGATGAAACCCTTGGACGCTATCCTCACCAACTGAGCGGCGGCCAGCGCCAGCGGATCATGGTCGCGCGGGCGCTGCTGCTGCGCCCACGGGTGATCATCGCCGATGAGCCCGTCTCGATGGTCGATGCCTCGTTGCGGGCCACCATTCTAGAGAGCTTGCTCAAGCTCTACCGGGAATTCGGCATTTCGCTGGTCTATATCACGCACGACCTCACGACGGCCTACCAGATCAGCCACAACATCATCGTGCTGTACCGCGGTTCAATTGCCGAAGCGGGCGACGTGCAGCGCGTAGTGCGGCAACCCGAGCACCCGTACACACGGCTGCTTGTCGGCTCTATCCCACTGCCGGATCCTGACTTGCCCTGGCAGGGAGAGCGCGTGCTCGGTAAGCCGGCGGAGGGCTTGGTGCCGGCTGGGCCTTCGTATTGCCGGTTCTATGAGCGCTGCCCATCGGCTATGGCTATGTGCGTCGAGCAAGCTCCGCCGTTGTTCCAGACCGATCCGCACCGGGTGACCGCGTGTTATCTCTATCGCGAGGCGCCAACCGTCTCCACGGAGGATCTGGCGGCGGTCTTCACCGGCAATCATCATGAGCCAGAGCCGGTGGCCGAAGCGGCCACTGTGAATCTTCAGCGCTCGTCGTGACCGGCGCATCGCGCCTTGCGCGCGGAGCGGAGCGCGGACCTCAAGCTCTTGCTCGCTCGTTGTGCCCGGGACACGCCTCACCACGCATGGACGTCCCCTGAAGGGGGCGAGAAGGACCGGGATTCAGCCCTGCATCCTTCCCGGTCATTCCGTTCGCGGAACTCGGGAGTGCGCAGCGAGGAATCTCGCGTGTCACTGCCGGTCCGCCCGTCATGCCGGGCGCGCCACGGTCATTCCGCGGCGTAGCAACGTCATTCCGAGGCGAAGCCGAGGAATCTCTGGCGAAACGCAGTCAGCCATCAGCCGTCAGGCATCCGTGCGCCTTTGCATCCGCGCATCCTGATGGCTGATCGCTGAGACCTAAGCGCTCGCGAAGCGAGGAATCTCGTTGCCGACATGGACAGCCGGCTTTGTGATCTCAGTGCGAGGACGTTAGCCTCGCGCGAATGCGTTGAGCCTTGTCCCGAGGTCCGCGCTGACCAGAGACGTGTCGCGCTTCCTGCTCCCATGCTGAAGATTCTCCACCCTCCTGAGAGCCCACTCTCGCGCGGGGCTAAAGACCCCGCGCTGAGCATAACGAAGCCCCCTAAAGGGGGCTGAATCAGAAACCGGGCATTGCATGGCCAGCCGACTTTAGCCGGCTTTGTTAAACGCAGCGCGGGACGTTAGCCCCGCGCGAATGCGTTGCACCTAGTTCCGAGCAAAGAGAGGAAGGGTCTTTTGGCCCGCGCTCGCGTCCCACGCGATGGGGCTGAGCCCCACTCTGCGGCAGCTTACCGCCGACCCGGCCCGCGTTCCCGCCGCTCGAATCGGCGCCCGCCCTCTTCCTGACGCTCCCGGCCGTGAGACGGGCCGCCGCGCTCACGTTCCCACTCACGGCCCCGCTCGAACCGGGCCGGACCGCCTTGCCACCCTTCCTCCCGCTCTCGTTCCCACGAGCGTGGGCCGCGCGGCGCACGCTCCCGCTCGCGCTCGAACCTCCGGCTTGGCCCTTCCTCTCGTCGTCCGGCGCCCCGCTCGCGCTCACGGAATCCACCCCGCTCCTCGCGGCCTGGGCGTCCGGCGCCTGGCTGCGCTACCTCAACGTTGACGTACTTGCCGCGGACACCGCTGCGCCGCAGAGCATCAATCACGCGTTCCGTGTATTCGGAGGGCACTTCGACAAAGGAGTAGGTATCAAAAATGTCGATCGCGCCGATGGCCCGGCCAGGGATTCCCGCTTCCCCGGCAATCGCGCCAACCAGGTCCTGTGGTCGCACGCCCAAATTTCGCCCAATGTTGAGGAAGAGCCGGGTCATGCCCGTTTCAGCGCGCGGCGCGGGCGCCGGGGCAAGCAGCGCTAGCTCGTCCTCGGTCACCTCGACCGGCGCTCCCCGGCCAGTCTCCTCCGCGTAGAGCTTCAGAATTGCGGCCGCGACTTCGGCCAGGTCATGCTCCTCCGCGAGATCACCGATCGTGCTCAGGTATTGCTGGTAGCCGTCACTCTGCTTGAGGACTTCGATCACTTGCTGCTTGAGCACTTCCCGCCGGCGCTCAGCGACATCGGCGGCCGTCGGCAGGCGCCGTGGCTCGATGCGCGCTTTGGTGATCCGCTCGATCTGCCGAAGCCAGCGTACCTCGCGCGGCGTGACCAGCGTGATCGCCTCGCCATGCCGCCCCGCGCGGCCGGTCCGGCCAATGCGATGAACGTAGGCTTCGGCGCTTTCTGGCACGTCGAAGTTGATGACGTGGGTTACCTCGGGGATGTCCAGACCGCGAGCAGCGACATCGGTGGCGATCAAGATGTTTGCCTGCCCGCTGCGGAAGCGGCGCATCACCCGGTCCCGCTGTGCCTGCGAGAGATCGCCATGGAGTGTTTCGACCTCAAAGCCACGCGCAAGCAGTGCCTCCCCTAACTCGTCCACGCCGACCTTCGTCCGGCAGAAGATCATCGTCATCTCCGGCGTCTCGGCGTCCAGGATCCTGGTCAGCGCATCAACCTTCCGTGCCTTCGGAACCTCGTAATAGCTTTGCCGCGTCTCCGGCACCGTCATCTGCCGGCCAGGAACGGTGATCCGCTCTGGATCGCGCAGGTATTTTTGCGCCAGCTCTACGATGCGTGGTGGCATCGTCGCTGAGAAGAGCGCGGTTTGCCGCTCGACAGGGGCGTTCTCCAAAATCCATTCGATGTCCTCGATGAAGCCCATATCAAGCATCTCGTCAGCTTCATCGAGAATGAAGAAGCGGATGTGTTCGAGATTGAGCGTGCCGCGCCGCATATGATCCATCACCCGGCCTGGAGTGCCGACCACGATGTGCACACCGCGCTGGAGGCCACGGAACTGGCGCTCGTACGGCTGCCCGCCGTAAATGGGGAGGGTTTCAACCTCTTTATGCCGGCCATACTTGTGCAGGGCCTCGGCAACCTGGATTGCTAGCTCACGGGTGGGACACAGGATGATAGCCTGCACATGGCGATCTTTCGGGTCGATCGCTTCGATGATCGGCAAGCCGAACGCGGCGGTCTTCCCAGAGCCAGTCTGTGCCTGCGCGATCACATCGCGCCCGGCCAGGAGCACAGGGATGGTCAGGGCCTGGATGGGCGTCGGCTCCTCGTAGCCAACTTCGCTGATGCTCTTGAGGAGTGGAGCACTGAGGCCAAGGTCTTCAAACGATGGCATGCCATCCAAGTCGAGAGCCGGGGCGGATGCAGCCGGCGACGGCTGGGTCAACGCAGCCGTGGTCGCCGCGCCGGACGCTGGCCCATCGCCGCTCTCGCTGAGCGCCGCGGCGCTCGGGCTGGATGAAGGATCGTCGCTGTCAACTGTGACCGCAGCGCTTGCACGGCCGCGCCGCGCTACACCCGATCCGCTGCTGGCACTCGCAGCTTTGGTGCGTGGTGAAGCCGTGCGGGCCCGCTTAGGTGCCGCTCCCGCCTCGGCACGTTGCTCGCGTGTGCGTCCATGAGCAGCAGTGCTGCCATTCCACGCGTCTTGGGCGTCGTGTTCGGCCGCGATGACGTCGTCGCCCCTCGCGACCGTCGGGTCGTCGTTCTGATTCATGTGGTGTTTCCTCGCTTCGCCAATGGCAACGCGGGCATACGCCGCGTCGTGTCAACGTGTGGCTCCGGCCAACTGCCGCGCTTGTTGCGTGCTGGCTGGCGTCGCGATGTTCACCCACCCTGAACCTTTGACGACGCCCCGCCCTTGTCCTGACCTGCGGCTTCCCATCCGGCCGCCCAGCGGCCACCCAAGCCTCTTCTCCGCAACTACCGTGCCGAAACCGTTCATCATGGGGATCCCGGGCATCCCGCGAAGGGATGATAGCGGC
>JBHOQQ010000036.1:0-17732 GCA_042408955.1 Thermomicrobiales bacterium | reverse complement strand
TCAACCCAAAGCGCAGCGCCTCAAACGGGATCGTGCCCCCGCCGGCCATCGGGTCGAGGACGCTCAGGTCCCGCGTGCCTTCACCATCAATCCGGGTCCGGACGACCTCGCACCGATGCGTGATCTGCTTGAAGCGACGTGGGGCACGCGGGACCTGAGCGTCCTCGACCCGATGGCCGGCGGGGGCACGATCCCGTTTGAGGCGCTGCGCTTTGGGTTGACGACGGCTGCCAACGAGCTGAATCCGGTCGCCTCGGTCATTCTTGCGGCCACACTCGACTATCCGGCTCGCTACGGCCTGGGCCTTGCTGACACCATTCGTCAGTTCGGCGGCATGTTGGTCGACTGTCTCGAAGACCGGCTGCGAAGCATCTATCCACGGGAGCCGGACGGCCGCGTCTTTGCCTACCTCTGGGCGCGGACCGTGTCCTGCCCGGTGACGGGTAAGCCGGTGCCGCTTTCCCCAAACTGGTGGCTGCAAAAAGGCACCGATCCGATCGCCGTGCGGCTGATCTGCGAGCCGGCTGACCCGGTCTGCCGCTTCGAGATCGTGCGGGGAGTGGCGGCGCTCGGCGCACATCCGGATGCCGGCACGATCCGGCGCGGTGTGGCGGTCTCCCCCTGGACCGGTGAGACGATCCCCGGCGACTACATCAAGCGAGAGGCGCAAGCCGGGCGGATGGGTTCCCAACTCTACGCCGTCGGCGTCAAGACTGCCCGTGGTACGGAGTTCCGGCCGCCGGCCGAGGCCGACCTGGCCGCCGTGGCCGCCGCGGAGGCGGAGCTGGCGCGCCGCCTCCCTGGTTGGCTCGCCCGCAGCATCATTCCCGATGAAGAGATTCCCCGGGAAAGCAACGATCCGCGTCCCCGGCTGTACGGCATGACGCACTGGCGCGATCTCTTTGCGCCGCGGCAGCTCCTGGCCCTCGGCACCTGCGTCGAGGCGCTCCAGGAGCTGGCGCCGGAGATTGACCGCGCTCTCCCGCCCGACCAGGCCCGCGCTGTCCTGACGTATCTCGCCCTCGCCATTGACAAGGTGGCTGATTACAACTCGCGCATGTCGCGGCTCGACGTCACGCGCGGCGCGATCAAGAACACCTTCGACCGTCACGACTTCAGCATGAAGTGGAGCCACGGCGAGATGGCGATCCCCGGCGACGGCTGGGAGTGGGCGATTGACCAAGTGGTGGATGCCTACACCGGCATCGCCAAGCTCGCCGAGCCAGCGCGCCTCCCACTCTGGCAATCGGCCGGCTCCTCTCCCGTCACCCGGCTCCACATCACCCAGGGCGATGCGACCGACCTGCGCCACATCGCCACCGGTGCGGTCCCCCTCGTCTGCGTCGACCCGCCCTACTACGACAACGTCCAGTACAGCGAGCTGTCGGATTTCTTCTACGTCTGGCTCAAACGGACCGTTGGCGACCGCTATCCCGGCTGGTTCGTCGCGCCCTTAACCGACAAGGACGACGAGGCGGTCGCCAATCCGGCCCGCTTTGCCGATTTCGGCCGCAAGGCCAAGGTGCTGGCCAACGACGACTACGAGCGGAAGATGACCGCCGCCTTCCGGGAGATGCACCGCGTCCTCCGACCCGACGGCGTCCTGACCGTCATGTTCACGCACAAGCGGGTCGAGGCCTGGGATACCCTCGCCGCTGCGCTGATCGGCGCCGGCTTCCGCATCGAGGCCTCCTGGCCAGTGCACACCGAGTCCGAGCACAGCCTGCACCAGGCGAAGAAGAGCGCAGCAGCGAGCACCATCCTCCTCGTCTGCCGCAAGCGGGCGCCGTCTTCGGAGCCGGTCTGGTGGGACGACCTGCGCGGGGAGGTGCGGCGGGTGGCGCGGGAGCGGGCGGAGCACTTCGCCGCGCTCGGGATTGGCGGCGTGGACCTCTCTATCAGTACGTTCGGCCCGGCCCTGGCCGTCATCTCCGAGCGCTGGCCGGTGTTGACGAGCGAGGTGGACCCGAAGACGCGGCAGCCGAAGCCGTTGCGGCCGGAGGTGGCGCTCGATCTGGCGCGGGCAGAGGTGATCGGGCTGCGCCGGCAGGGGCTGCTGCTAGGGCACCAGGTCCAATTCGACCCGGCTACCGACTGGTACCTGATGGCGTGGGACGCCTTCAGGGCCGCCGAGTTCCCGGCCGACGAGGCGCGCAAGCTGGCGCTGGCTCTTGGCCTGGACCTGGAACAGGACATCGTCCGGGCGCGGCTCGTCGAGAAGAAGCAGAGCACCGTCGTCCTGCTGGCGCCGCGGGAGCGCCGCCGGTCCGAGGCCGTTGACCCGGACGCGACGAGCTTCCGGCGCTGGGTGGACGCGGTCCACACGGCGATGCTCGTCTACGAGGAGGACGGCTCCCGCGCCTGCGAACTGTTTCTCAAGCGGACTGGCTTCCTGACGAATGCGGTGTTCCAAGCCTGCCTGCAAGCGATGCTGAACGCCATCCCCCGCACGCGGACGACGGAAGGGTTCGTCCGGCCCGAGGCAGCAACCCTCGACCGACTGCGGGATGCCTTCTTCCCCGATCTGGCGCTCCCGGCTGAGGAGGAAGCACCGCTTATCGCGCAGCAAGCCGGTCTCGGCTTGCCTGGTGACGAGCCAGAAACGGGCGAGGACGAGGGGGGCGACGACGGCGACGACACATGAGCGGCAGCCTGCGTGACTACGCCTTCCAGATCTCCTACGGACCAGCCGACGACCGGCTGCGTTCGTTCTACCTCCCTGCGCTCGAGCGGAGCGTCCGCTACGACCGCAGTGCTGGATTCTTCTCCAGCTCTGCGCTCGCCATCGCGGCGGCCGGCATTGCGCGCCTCATTCAGAACGGTGGGCGGATGCGCCTGCTGGTTGGTGCGCAGCTGGACGAGGAGGACGTCGCCGCAATCGCGCGGGGCCACGAGTTGCGGGCGCTGGTGGAGGAGCGGCTGCAGGCGGCGCTGTGGGATCCGGAAGATGTCCTGCTGCGCCAGCGCCTGGAGGCGCTCGCCTGGATGGTTGCCGCCGGCACGCTGGAACTACGGGTGGTGCTGCCGAAGGGGCCAGACGGGTTGCCGCTGCCGGCGTCCCGTGCCCAGGATTACTACCATACCAAGGAGGGTATCTTCACTGATGCCGCCGGTGATCAGATCGCTTTCAGCGGCAGCATCAACGAGTCGGAAACGGGCTGGCTCAACAATTACGAGCAGTTCATGGTCTTCCCCTCCTGGGATGCGACCAGGCCATATCTCGCGCAGGTCCGGGAGCGTTTCGAGCGGCTGTGGGAAGACCGCGAGCCGGACTGGATCGCCCTGCCAATCCCCGATGCCGTCCGCGACCGCCTGATCGCGTTCCGCCCGGACCAGGCGCCCGCGCGCGATCCGATCGAGACCGGCAGCACAAACCATGTCCTCCGGGACGGGAGAAACGGTCATGGTTACGATGCGAGCGCCAGCGTCGAGGCCATCCGGTCGCGGCTGCTCATCCAGTTCGTGCGCGATGCGCCGTACTTCCCAGGCGCGCGCCGGCTCGGGGCAGTCACGTCGGCGGTCGCGCCCTGGCCGCACCAGCACCGGGTGGCGGATGCGATCGTGGCGCGGTTCCCGGAGCGCTTCCTCGTTGCCGATGAGGTCGGCCTCGGGAAGACGATCGAAGCGGGGCTGGCAATCCGGCAGCTGGTGATCTCTGGGCGAGTGCGGCGCTGCCTGATCCTGACGCCGAAGAGCGTGCAGCGGCAGTGGCAAGAGGAGCTCTACGAGAAGTTTGCACTCGACGTGCCGCGCTATGACGGTGAGACGTTTTGGACGGTTCACGGTGAGGAGCGCTGGCCAGCAGCCGACAATCCCTTCGATGCCGAGCCGATCCTTCTCGTCTCGAGCCAGCTGGTGAAACGGCAGGACCGGCGCGACGTCCTGCTGGCCGCCCAACCCTGGGATCTCGTCGTTGTGGATGAGGCCCACCACGCGCGGCGCAAGGATTTTCTCGCCGTGGGCTTCCGCCCCAACCGGCTGCTCGAATTGCTGCTCGCCCTGAAGGAGCGGACGCGCGGCCTGCTGCTCCTGACCGCAACGCCGATGCAGGTCCACCCGGTCGAAGTCTGGGATCTTCTGCGCTTACTCGGGATGGGTGGGCGATGGGGGGCCGATTCGGAGGAGTTCCAGCGCTTCTTCGCCGAGCTGAGCAAGGATTTTGCTGACATTGATTGGGATTTGGTCTTCGATTTGGTGGCGGACTTCCTGGCGACTGGGGGGACAGAAGATGGGCTCTTGGCCGCGATGGCTCGCGAGCGCCTGGGCCTGGTGACCTGGGAGCAGATCCGATCGCTGCCGTCATCGAGCCGGCGCAAGCAGATCATTGCCCAGCTGCCGCCAGAGGCACGCCCGTTCGTCATCGAATTCGCTAAGCGCCATACGCCGCTGCGGCGGTTCGTCTTCCGCAACACGCGCGCCCTGCTGCACGACTATCGCCAGCGAGGGCTGCTGGCGGACAACATCGCGCGCCGCACCGCACACCCCATCTGGATCGAGATGCTTCCAGCGGAGCGTGAGCTCTACGACCGGATCGAGGAGTACATCGCGCACTTCTACGAAAAATACGAGGCCGAGCGGAAGGGCCTCGGGTTCATCATGACCGTCTACCGGCGCCGCCTGACCTCCAGCTTCGCGGCGATCGAGGCGAGCCTGAAGCGGCGCCTCGACTTTTTGCTTGGGTTGTCCGGGGATCTGGGCCTGGTTGACGACGACCTCGAAGAGGATGATTTGGAGCTCGACGTGAGCGAGGCGCTGGCTGGTGACCTCGCTCTGATCTCCCAAGAAGAAGTCAATTACGTCGAAGACTTTCTCCGCCAGATCCGCCAGCTTTCCTGCGACTCCAAGTTCAATCAGCTTCTCGACGACCTACGCGCCATCTTCACTGAGTGGGAGACGGTCGTCATCTTCACGCAGTACACCGACACCATGGACGACCTGCGCGAGCGGTTACGGGAGATCTACGGCAGCCAGGTCGCCTGCTACTCAGGCCGTGGCGGGGAACGATGGCGGAATGGCGCCTGGGAACGGACGACGAAGGAGGAGATCAAGCAAGCGTTCCGCCAGGGCGAGGAGATCAAGATCCTCCTCTGCACCGAAGCGGCGAGCGAAGGGTTGAACCTGCAAACCTGCGGCGTGCTGATCAACTACGACATGCCGTGGAATCCGATGCGAGTCGAGCAGCGTATCGGCCGGATTGACCGGATCGGGCAGCGGTATGAGACCGTTTGGGTGCGTAATTATTTCTACGAGGGGACGATCGAGGCCACGGTCTACGAACGGCTGGAGGACCGCATTGACTGGTTCCAGAACGTTGTTGGCCACCTTCAGCCGATCTTATCCGGCGTCGCCCGCTCGATCCAGAAGCTGGCCATGCTCCCCCCTGCCCGGCGTCGTCAGGCGCTGGAAGCGGAACTGAGCAGCCTCCGTGCGCAACTGGACAGCCAGCAGAAGATGGCGATCCACCTCGACGAGTTCCTGGAGAGCGGCGATCCGGAGCATGTGCCTACCCCGCTGACGCTCGTCGACCTGGAGCGCCTCCTCACCCGCGAGAGTGAGCTGCGCGAGCGATTCCGGCCGCATGCCGAGATTCCCGGTGCCTACGTGCTCAGCTTTGGTGACCGTCTCATCCCAGTCACATTCGATCCCAAGGTGTTCGACGAGCACCCAAGCGCCGTGCGCCTGCTCACCTACGGCGACGCGCTCTTCGCTGCACTGTTGGGGTTCGTTGAGGGACCGCAGGCCGACGAGCGGCAGGGACTGCTCCGCTGCGCCAGCGACGGGGCTGTTCCCAAACGCGCCTACTTCGTATTGGGCGAGCGGTCGCCGGTTGCCCGGTTGGCAGAGCTGGAGCGGGCGATCGCTGACGGTGGTCGCCGGGAGTGGACCGCGGAGGAACGGTTCGCCGCTGAAGACGAGTTCCGCCGGATCGTGCAGGCCGATCTCGACGCCGAGCAGGCAGTGGCCAGTGCCCGAAGGGCCGCCGAGCGGCGCAGGCTGTTCGAGCGCGGCCGGCAGGTGCTCCTGAAGGCGGCGATGGTTGAAAATGCACTGGCGCAGCAGCCTGGCATCTTTGGCGAGGAGGCGCTCCGGCCTGCCTTCTCGGAGGAGGCGGTCCGCCGGCTCCGGCGGCACGGCCATCCCTTCAAATCGCTGTTTGCCCTCGTGCAGCGCGAAGGCATCGGAGGCGCGGCGCTCACGCCGTCGCCCACGGACCCGTACTGGCAGCAGATTCAGGGGCTGGCCCCAGCCATCTTGCGCAAGCGCCTGACGGATTTGGGGACGGAATCTGCCGACATCGTTCAAAAGCTCGCTGCACCTTCTCCCATTGCGGAAGGGCCGCAAACGCTGGACATCACCAGCGCATACCTTAAGGTGGCAAAGCACACGACCGCCACACCTGAAACGGCGGTACCTACCTTCGGTAAGCAGGCTTCGCCCCAAACTCGGGAACAAGAGACCTCGCCCTACGGCTGGTGAATGTTGCCGGACACGGAATCGCCTTGGGTTGCGTCCCCGAGACCAGGGTCATCCGCATGGTTGCCGCAGGTTGTGCAGCCCCGAGCGGGGACAGCCACGGCAGTCTGCCCTGCCTCCCTGCTCCCGACCTCTGACCCTTGCCTTCTGACCCCGCCCCAGCCCCTAACCCCTAGCCCCCAAACGGCTCCCCACCTCCGCGATTGCCTCTTGCAGCAGCGCCATATCGTGCGCCGACGTCGCCCAATTGTCGAAGGCTGCCCGCAACGCCACCTTTCCCTGCCAGACGGTGCCGGATACGAACGCCCGGCCATCCGCGCGAACCGCGGCCAGCGCTTCCCGGTTCAGCGCGTCGGTGCGCTCCGCGCTGAGCCCGGCCGGAGCGAAGCGGAAGCAGACGATGTTCAGACGCGCTGGCGCCAGCAGCTCCAGCCCAGGCTGCGCCGCTACCCAGGCCGCAAACGCTGCCGCATTGGCGCAGCACTGCTCCACGATCGCCTGGTATCCCCGGCGGCCATGCGCCTTGAGCGCGCACCAAACCGCCAGCGCCCGGAAGCGCCTGGACATTTCCGGCACGTGCGTGTGCGGGTCCCAGCCCGCACCTGCAGGTGGCGCAAGATAGGCGCCGGTAGCAGAAAACGCCTGCCGCAGCATCTCCGCATCTCGCACAAAGGCGAACCCACAGTCGTATGGCACATTCAGCCATTTGTGGGCATCAGCGGCGACGGAATCGACACGCCCGATTCCCCGCAGCAGGCCAGCATACCGCGGCGAGACGGCAGCAAACAGGCCAAACGCCCCGTCAACATGCAGCCACGCCCCGCCCTGGTGAGCCCGGCAGAGCGCGGCGAGCCCGTCCAAGTCGTCAAACGCGCCACTGTTGACCTCGCCCGCGTTACCAATCACAATGACCGGCCCATTCGTCCGGGCAAGCTCCGCCGCCATGGCATCGAGATCCACCGCGCCGTCAACCGCGCGAACGCGCCGCACTTGGTTGCGTCCCAGCCCGAGAACTCCCAGCGCCTTGACCGCGCTGGCATGGATCGCTGCCGACGAAAGGACCGGGATCGGCGGCCGGCCACCAAGGCCATCACCGGCGGGATCGAAGCCAAGCTGCCGCCCGGCCCATTGCCGCGCCGCAGCCAGCCCCATCAGGTTCGCCATCGTCGCCCCACTTGTCAGCCCGCCGGCCCACGCGGCGGGCAAACCAAAGAGCTCCTTCAGCCAGCCCAATACGACCTCTTCTGTCTGTGCCGCGGCTGGACTGCCGAGCCAGAGACTCGCGTTCTGATCGATTGCCGCGGCAAGCCAATCCCCGGCCAGTGCCGCTGGTGTTGCGCCGCCGTTGACGAACCCGAAGAAACGCGGGCCGGGCGAAGCGACGATCCCTGGTTCGGCCCGCGCAAACCAGTCGGCGACGACCCGCGCCGGGTCATCACCTTCCTCCGGCAACGGTTCATCCAGCGCCACGGCCAGCTCCTGCGCTGTCACCGGCCGCGCGACAGGCCGCGTGGGGAGCGAGGCAAGGTAGGTTTTGGCTAGCCCCATTGCCTGGTCTAGCGCCGGGAACGCGGCCGCAAAGGGATTGTCCTCGGCTGCCTGGGGAACATCGTGGTCCTGCGTGTCCATCCGACCCGTTCCTCTCCGTCAGATGCTAGCGGGCACGATTGCCAGTGGACGTACCGGCGAGCCCGTCGCGCCGACGAACTTGAGCGGAGCACAGACGAACGTGAACCGCCACACCCCAGCCTCAGCCAGCTCCTCCAGCGTCAGATTCTCGATGATGAGAATGCCCCGGCGGGCAAGCAATTCGAGGTGGCCCGGCAACTCGCAGCCAGCTTCCGCATCGCGCATACCGAGCACATCCCACGCCATGTTGTCCGCCCCGACCGCGCGCACCCCGATTTCCGCGAGCCAGCGCGAGGCATCGCCTGCCATCCCCGGCCCGGCGAGGTAGCGCTCGGGATCCTCCCAGTGCCGCGCGTTGCCGGTTCGTACCAGCACGACCGTCCCCGGCTCGATGGCAACGCCTTGGCGCTCGGCGCACGACTGAAGCTCGGCCGCGGTGATTGCCTCCCGCGGGGGCACATCGTCCATACCCCGGAAGCGCGGCACGTCCAGCAGCACTCCGGGAGCAACGATAGGAGCAACTTCCTCGATGCCGAAGCGTGTAAACCCACGCGGAGTCGCCACCTCCTCGGCAGGCACACCGCCGCAGAGCATGAGATGCTCCGCCTGGTGGCACACCGCGTCAATGTGGGTGCCGCTATGCTCCATGGCGACAATCAGCCCTGATGCGCCGGAGCGCGGCCCAGCCACGTCTGGCCGGTAGGTATCGCGGTGGCGCCGGTGCAACGCGTAGAGATAGCCTGGCTGATGCGCCTCGTGGATCGGCATACCTTGATAGCGCGGCTGCTCCAGATCGAACACCCGAACAGCCTGTTCCAGCCACGTGCCGGAAGTCTGTTCCATCCCTCTCTCCTTCCCGTTCTCTCGTGCGGCCCGCTGCCTTGCACACCGGCAGCATACCCCGTAGTCTTCCGGCGCACCTCGGTATCCCCTGCGCTCCCTTCGCCCCACATGCGCTTCTCAGTGGCGAGGCGTACTAGACTTCATCTAGGCAGTCTCCACCATTGCGCCGCGGCTCCACGCCCAGGAGGTGTCCGATGCGTTGCTGCGCCGCCCACTCCATTCCCTTTCAGGCGCTCCTGCTCCTCATCGTCACCGCCTCCGGCACACTCGCCCACGATACTGGCTCTTTGACGGGCCCAGGCATTGTCAGTCAACGCCTGCTCGTTATTCGCTTCGCGGAAGCTCCCACCGCTCCCGCTCATATCGCCATCGTCCGCTTCATCCTGCCCCCTGGCTCGGGAATTGAGAGTGTCCCCGTGACCGGCCCACGACTGTTTCTTGTCGAATCTGGAGAGGTGACCCTGAGCTCTGGCGATCCGACAAATCCCGGCTTTTTTCGTGCAGCAGATGCTCCGGCGAGCATCCTAGGCCCAAGCGCCACCTACTCGGATGCCGTGCTGCGGCCCGGCATGTACTTCGCGGTCACTCAGCCGATACCGGTTGAGGTGCGCAATGAGGCCACGCAGGCGGCAGTGATCCTTCACTCGCTCATCTCCGGCACTCCACCCACCTTTGCACGCCCAGCCACGAGCGCCAACGGTGCGATCACCGATCCCCTGGTGAGCGGCGTGGCATCCGCCCTTCCGCCCGCGCCCGTTGAATTGCAATTCGACCGGGTTGGCATCGACACCGGGAAGTCTGCCGCCCTTCCCTCTGGTCCCGGCCCGAGGCTACTCGTCGTTGAATCCGGAACGCTGGGATTGGCCGCGATCACCGGGGAGATCAGCTATAGCAGCGCGGCGAGCAACAATCCTGGCTCGGTCGCTGGCCGCGTCCGAACGGTCGTGCCCGGCACCGAGGTATTGCTGACTGCGCGCGGCTCGGCCTTCCTGCAACCCGACGCTGCCGGCACCGCACGAAATCTTGGCCGGAACCGCCTCACGCTCTTGATGCTGTCCATCGTTCCCGCTCCCATCGCGAACACTCCTCGTCCCGCGGCCGGCACCGCTACCCCCTCTGCGTGAGCATCCTGCACGGAGCTTTGTTGCTGCTTGACAAGCCCGGAGCGTGAATGATTCAATGCATCACACCTGAGCGGGAATCGGAGCGGACATCGATCTTCAGGGCAAGATCGGCAGGTTGCCACAATCTCGACGGTTGTCCACGTTGAGCTCGGTCCAACAATCGGCTCACCATGGTGAACTGCTTTGCTTCCCAATCAGGAGATGGATCGGTGAGGCTCGGGGAAGAGCCGGCTTCCAACGGAGGTGCACGATGACCTCAGCGCACGGTCGCGACATGCTGTTTCGGTCGCTCAATCGCCGCCAGGTGCTTGGCCTCGGTGCTGCCGCGGGTCTAGGCGCGGCTGGCCTCATCCGCGGCGGCGCACTGGCGCAAAGCGACAAGACCGGGGTTGATCCGGAGAAGTGGAATCCTGAGACGATCCGCCAGATGGCCGGAACGCTTGAGGTGAACACCGCTGAGGAAGTCTCCAAGGTCGTTCCGCTCGATTACAAGGGGAAAGTGAGCTACTGGTACGTCGGCCCGAACGAGGCGTCACCAGAGCTTGAAAAGAAGATCTATGACGAATTCTGGGCAGCCTTCAAGCAGACGTATCCGAACATAGAAGTTGAGGCCCAGAACCTCGACTATAACCAGATGTTGGACAAGCTGCGCACCGCCGCCTTGGGCAAGGCAGCACCCGCTGTTGCGAGGATGCCAATCCTGTGGGGCGTCGAGTTCGCAGCCAAGGGCCAGCTCTCGGAAATCACGCTTGACGAGTTCAACTTCACGGACGAGGAATTCTTGCCCGGCGCGCTCAAGTCGGTTACGTGGCAAGGAAAGCGCTACGGTGTACCGACCAACAATGAGACGATGGCGCTTATCTGGAACCGGGCAATCTTCGCCGAAGCGGGACTCGATCCGGAAAACCCACCGGCGACCTGGGCCGATGTGGTCGAATACTCCCGGATCATCAAGGAAAAGACCGGCAAAGCTGGGTATGGCCTGGTGGCGCGAGTGAACGCCGGCAATACGCCATTCCGCTTCATGCCGGTGATGTGGGCGTACGGCGGTGGCGCACTCGATGAGGCAGAGCCCAACCCCACCTACCAGGAAATTTATGTCGATAAAGAAGGTAGCCAGGCGGCGCTCCAGACGTATTACGACATGTACGTGCGAGATAAGTCAGTTCCAGTCGGAGCGCTGACCAACACACAGACGGAGAACCGCGATCCGTTTGTCGCTGGTCAGCTTGCGATGATGATCTCCCATCCGAGCGAATATGCCGCGATCGTGGACGCGGCCAGCAAAGCGACGGGAGAGGACAAGAAGATCGCCGACCAGGTGGTGGAGAACATGGCCTATGGCCTGATTCCCGCCGGTCCTGTCCGCCGGGCCGTCGTCTTCGGCGGCTCAAACGTGCATATCTTCAATCCGGACGTGGTGGGTGGCGATTTCGACCGGGATGCGGCGCGGGCGCTGATCGCGTTCATGTGCGGCCCCGAATGGTCGACCAAACTCGCCTGGCTAAGCTCGAACCCAGGGAACATCCGCGGCTTCCAAACAACGTGGATGAAGGAGCGGCTGGATACCATCCGGTTCCTGGACGTTACCACCTCGATGCTCCCATACGGCATCCCGTTCCCGGTCATTCCGGAATCCCCAGAAATCATGAACATCATCATCCCGGAGATGATCCAAAACGCGTTGACCGAGAAGATGTCGGTCGAGGAAGCGTGCAAGAACGCGCGCAAGGAGATCGAGGAGCTTCTGACCGGGTTGTAATCGCATCAGCGAGGAGCGAGACCTGCCCACGGCGAGCAGCATGAGGAGCGGCTTGCTCGTCGCAAGCTGGCCGGTCTCGCTCCTTCGCTTGCCGGAAACCAAGGGATTTGGCCATGGCTGTTACGACGACGCGCGCCCGCCCGGCGATCAGTGCATCGGCGGCGCGTCGCCGCGAAGGACTGTTGTGGCGTATACGGCGCCACTGGGTCGACTACCTCTATATCGCCCCAGCCCTGATCGTGATGCTGATCGTGATCGGGTATCCGATTTACTACACGGTGTATCTCTCATTCTTTGCCACACCACCCTCGCTCTCGATGGACGACAAGATTTGGGTCGGGCTCGATAACTACACCCGCATCCTCCGCAGCGAATCATTCAGGGACGTGACGAAGAACACGTTTGTTTGGACGGTCTTTTCGACCTTTTTTGCGTTTGTGCTCGGATTTGCGGCAGCGCTCGTCGTTCAGCGCGAATTTATCGGCCGGGGACTCGTTCGCGGCATTCTGCTCATTCCGTACGTGATCTCCGCCGTAGCAGCATCGTACATCTGGCGCTGGCTCTATCACTCCGATTCTGGGTTGATAAGCGGCGTCTTGATCGATTTAGGCCTCATAGACCGGCCGATTAATTTCTTAGACGACCTTAATCGTGTCATGCCATCGTTGATCGTTGCAAATGTTTGGAAAGAATTTCCTTTCGCCATGATCATGGTACTTGCCGGTCTCCAAACCGTCCCTGAACAGTTGCATCGCGCTGCAATGGTGGATGGTGCCGGCCCCTGGAATCGCTTCATCCATGTCACGGTGCCCCACCTAAAGGGGGTGATCGTCATCACCACGCTCTTGTTGCTGGTGACGAATCTGAACTCCTTCACCATGGTCTACATCATGACGGGAGGAGGGCCGGCGGGCGCCTCAGAGCTCTGGATTACCGAGATCTACCAGCTGGCCTTCGGGCGACTACGATTTGGCCTCGCCTCTGCCTATTCGGTCATCCTCTTCATCGTCATGATGACTCTCGGCTATTTCTATGTCCGGGCTCTCACCCGTGGCGACCGGCAGCGGAGACCAGCATGAGTGAAGAACGCTTGACCACCTCGTTGGCTCACCGGACGCGCCGCCGTCGCAGCGTCTGGGGTATCCTCGGCTGGATCTATTTGGTCATTTTGCTCGTGTTTGCCGTTGTGCCGATGCTCTGGATGCTGTCAACGTCGCTCAAGTCGGAGTTCGCGGCCCTGCAGCAGCCGCCACAGTGGATACCAGCAAGCCCGACGCTCAAGCACTACGAAAAACTGCTTTCCCCATACAGCGACATCGGCCCAACGTTTCTCCGTTATCTGCTCAATAGCGTTTGGGTCTCATCCGCCACCACGGTGTTGGGGGTCATGATCGCCATACCGGCGGCGTATGCGTTTTCCCGCTTCCGTTTTCCTGGCCGGGAAGCGCTCTTTTTCTCGGTGCTTCTTCGCAACATGTTCCCCGCGGTGGTCTTCCTAATGCCGCTCTTCATTATGATGCGCTGGCTGCACCTGATTAATACGCATGGTTCGCTGATTCTTACGTATCTGACGTTCGGTCTTCCGCTTTCAATCTGGCTCCTGAAGGGGTTCTACGACAACATTCCTCCCGAGCTTGAAATGGCCGCGCGCATCGACGGCGCCTCGCGATTCCAAGCGTTTCTGCGCGTGGTCATGCCTCTCTCGGCGCCAGGGATCATTGCTACCGCGATCTACTCCTTCATTCTGGCGTGGAACGAATATGTCTACGCGCTCACGTTCCTCAACAATGAAGAGCGTCTCACGTTGCCCGTCGGCTTGCAACGGTTTTTCACCGAGTATGCCAGCAACTGGCCAGGCCTGATGGCGGCAGCGTTCATCATGAGCGTTCCCGTTGTTGCCCTTTTCTTGATTCTTCAAAAGTATTTCGTCCGCGCGCTGACAGAAGGCGCGGTGAAGACGTGAGCCACAATCCAACAGCTTGCGCACAACATGAAACCGGATGGTTGATGCCAGCCAGACAGGCCGTGATCAACGCTTTCCTGCCGGCTCGAAGTGAGGAACCGTATGGCTGAGGTAATCCTTGAAGAGGTAGTCAAAACCTACGGCGATGTCGTTGCGGTCGATCACCTCACACTGACGATCAACGATGGCGAGTTCGTCGCGCTCGTTGGGCCGTCGGGGTGCGGGAAGACGACCACGCTCAATCTCATTGCCGGATTGATCGAGTTGACCGCTGGCAACATTATCATCGGCGACCGGCTCGTCAATGATCTCGATCCAAAGGACCGCGACATCGCAATGGTCTTTCAGAACTATGCCTTGTATCCCAATAAGAGCGTCTACGCCAACTTGGAATTCCCCTTGAAGATGCGCGGCGTGCCCAAAACTGAGCGAGACCGGCGTGTACGAGACACTGCCATGCTCCTCGGCATCGAGCCGTTGCTGAATCGCCGTCCGAGGGAGCTCTCTGGCGGGCAACAACAGCGGGTGGCCCTCGGCCGGGCGCTCGTCCGCAATCCCAAGGTATTTCTCATGGACGAGCCGCTCTCGAACCTTGATGCCAAGCTCCGGGTTCAGATGCGCGCTGAGCTCAAGCGATTTCATCAGGAGCTACACGCCACAATCATCTACGTGACCCACGATCAGCTTGAAGCGATGACGATGGCAGACAAGATCGCGGTGATGCACGGGGGAGTGCTGCAACAATACGGTACACCCGACGAAATCTTTCGCCATCCCGTGAATGTGTTCGTCGCAGGTTTCATCGGTAGTCCATCAATGAACTTTCTCCGGGGAACGGTAGTGAACGAGGGCGGAGCAGCGCGCGTGGTAGGCGACGGGTGGAGCCTAGCTCTCTCGCCTGAAAACGCGCGCCGGGCGCTGGCCAGCGGTGGTGAGGTAATCGCTGGCGCACGCCATACTCATATCCAAGTTTTGCAAGAGCCGGCTCCGGATGCGATTCCGGCACAGGTCTACACGACCGAGCCTACCGGCGATCTCACGTTTGTCCACCTCCGCGTTGGGAAACACCTTGTTGTTGCCAGCGCTGATCCCGCTCGCGTCTTCGCTCCTGATGACCGCGTATGGCTGATCTTCGATCAGCATCACCTTCACCTCTTTGACGCGGCCACCGAGCAAGCGCTGATCAGTTCGGACGGTATGGCGAGTGCTCTCCCTGTCGAAGCTGCCAGCCTGTCCAAATCCCGGTAGCAAGGCCTAGCCCGTTCATCATCTCGCAGCGAACAGCGCAAAGGAGGACACGCTCACTGTGAAAATCACGAACGTCAGCACAGCGGTTATCGCGGGGAATTTCGACTGGGTGCTTGTGCGGGTCGATACGGACGAGGGCATCAGCGGGTTGGGCGAAGCGTACTGGGGCGCGGGCGTTGCCGAGCTGGTCCACAAGGCCAAACCGTTACTGATCGGCGAGAATCCGTTCAACATCGGCAAGCTCTACGAAGTGATGATCCGCTGCCTGTCCGGCGAAGGCTCACTGGCCGGAGCGACGGTTACCGCCATTAGCGGAATCGAGATCGCGTTGTGGGATCTCGTTGGCCGGGCGCTCAATACCCCGATCTACAACCTGTTTGGGGGCCGCTTCCGCAACAAGATTCGCGTCTATGCGGATTGTCATGCCGGTCGGGACCACACGCCGCAAGCCGTGGCAGAGCGGGCCCGCGAAGTCTGCGCAGCAGGGTTCACGGCGATCAAATTCGACCTGGATGCTCCCAATCCCTACACGGGCGACATCTCCGACGACCCGCACCCGCGCCGCCACTGGTTCGAGCCGTTCAACCGGACGATCTCCTCCGCCGAGCGGCGGCATATGGTGGCGCTCGTTGAGGCGGTGCGCGAGGCTGTCGGTCCGGATGTGATGGTGGCGATGGACTGCCACTGGAAATACAGCGTCAACGACGCCATCAAGCTGGCCCAAGCGCTGGAGCCGTACGACCTGCTCTGGCTGGAAGATCCGGTGCCACCGGAAAACATTGATGCCCAGGCGAAAGTCACCGCTGCTACCCGCACACCGATTTGCACCGGGGAGAATCTCTATCGCAAGCACGGGTTCCGAGAGCTGATCGAAAAGCAGGCCGCCGAGATCATCGCGCCGGACATCCCCAAGATGGGTGGACTACTGGAAGCGAAGAAGGTCGCCGACCACGCCGACACGTACTACATGCTGGTCGCGCCCCACAACGTCAGCAGTCCGATCGGCACCGTCGCGGCAGCCCATGTCTGCGCGGCGATGAACAACTTCTTGGTGATCGAGTACCATGCCTTTGATGTGCCATGGTGGGCTGATCTGGTCGACGGCGAGCCACCAATCCGCGATGGGTTCATTCATCTCACCGAACCGCCTGGTCACGGCCTGATCCTGAACGAGGATGTGGCGCGGGCTCATCTCAAGCCCGGTTACTCCTTCTTTGGGGAAAGCCCCTGGGTGTAATGGCAGCAGACGTGCGGGCACGCGGAGCTGTGCGGTTGCCCGCACCAAGAGGGCTGCATCCCGGCAAATTGCCGCGAATGGCCTATGGCTGTGGATCGCGCGTGCGTCTGACCCCGGCTATAGTGCGGTGCAGGAGCACACCGGCTGGCTCCTCTAGCACCGAAGGTAGGACGTGCCATTCACGTGCGCGAAAAGAAGGGAAAGCGCGTGATGCCCTCGCTAGCGACGATTATGATCTGGGCCGGGTTGAGCGCATTTGCTGTGCTTGTCGTGCTAGCGCTTGCAGCGGGATTATGGGTCTATGCCGCGGTGGGAGTGTTTCTCGCGAGCTGCTACGCCATCGCAGCACCGTATGTGTTGCACCGAAGGTGGCGCCCCGCGGCTCCGCCGCCAGCACGCCGGCCGGTTCGACGGCGCCGGCGCTGACCAGCCACGATGAGCCAGCGGAGCGGGGGAACTACGTGCTGGGGAACTGCGAGTCAAGCGGCCGGCAAGGACGATGAGGAATCGCGGGGGGAAGACGCGGTGTCGTGGGAGGAACGCCGATGCAATCGAAATCGCTCAGGCGCCCAGCGGCCGCTTAGCCACTCGCGCAGCCGGCGGGCTCCCAGGTCAATCAACGCATTGACCAATAGCCAGCCGCCAATCAGCACCATGAACAGCCACGCGATCACCAACATGTTGAAATGCTCTGCCATCATCCCCTCCACTCTAGCACGGCCCCGACGATGCTGGAGGGCGTATCACTTCCCGAACGCACGAGAGATCCCATTCCCTGCGAACCGCGCTACAAACAGTAAACCCCAATATCCCATCACATCCTAATGGAGAAAAGTCCTGACATGCAGGTTCCATTCGGATAGCAGGAAAGTTCCGTACGTACATATAGCAAGGCCGGCCCACTGACCTGAGCCGGCCTTGCCAGCACGTGGTTGCTACATGTTCGCTGGCCGCTCGGCAAGAGTAACGTCGATCGTCATTTCCTTCCCATTGCGATTGACGGTGACGGTGATCGTTTCACCCGGCCGATGCTCAAAGAGCAACTCGCTGAACGAGTTTTTCTGGTCAATCGCCTTGCCATTGATTGCCACGATGACATCCCCAGGCTGAATCCCCGCTTGCGCGGCCGGGCCACCGGCTGGCACCTCCATCACCAAGACCCCATGATCGACCGGTAGGTTCAGTTGCGCTGCAATATCCCAGGTCACGGTCTGGAAGCTGATGCCAAAGAATGGATAAATCACCCGCCCTTGGGCGATGAGCTCGTCGGTAATCTTCTTGACGGTGTTCGACGGGATCGCGAAGAACAAGCCCTGGACCGGCTGGCCGTTTTGCTCTGGGATGCCCAGCGTGTTGACCCCGATCACCTCGCCCGCGAAATTAAACAGCGGTCCGCCGGAATTTCCCGGATTGATCGCCGCATCGTGCTGGATCAGGTTCGTATAATTGCTG
>JBHOQQ010000035.1:0-14873 GCA_042408955.1 Thermomicrobiales bacterium | reverse complement strand
TCATCTGATACAAAAGGGGATCTGATTCCGCCAGGCGCGCGGCTGCAAGTTCATCTTCATCACGGATGGCAACCGTCCCATCCGGCAGGGCAACCACATCCACGTAGAGATCGTGCCAAATAAGCGTGGGCGGCGTGGTGGTGAGATCAAGCCGGGCCGGGTGGGTGACGTTCGCGTACCAGCCGCGGAGCGTCCCGCTGGCCGAGAAGATAGAGAAGACATTGAACCGATGCACGGGAGAGAAAAATTCGTGCAGCGTGTCGCCTTTGATGAAGCGCAGGCCGTTCAAGGTGTATTCCCGGGAGACCCACGTCGCGTGGACGGCAATCCACGGCGGCATGGCGCCAGCTTCGATGACCTCCCCGGTGTAGCGGGTCACCTCCGACCCATCTGGCGCAAGCTTGATGATGGTTAGCGCCGTCCCAGGCGGGAGTGATGGCCACTCCGTGACAGGCTGGGATGTGTCTCGTTGCCTGGTCATACGGAGCCTTAGGATCGTGTATCCGGCTGGAGTAGCGTCAGCACTTCCTGCTTGGCCTGCTCAAGGAGTTCTGGCGTATCTGCTTCGATATTGACGCGCAAGAGCGGCTCTGTGTTCGAGGGGCGGACATTGAACCACCAGTCCGGGAACGAGACCGTCACGCCATCGAGACGATCGATCTCTGCCCCACGCGCCCGGTAGATGGCTTCGATGCGGGCGAGCGCCGCGCTCTTATCTGCAACCCGCAGATTGATTTCACCCGAGCGGAATCGTGTGTCAATCGGCGCCAGGATGGCCGACAGGGGCTTCTTCGCCTCGGAGACGAGTTGCAGGACGGTCAGCAGGGCGATCAATCCGGAATCGGCATACCAGTTGTCCCGGAAGTAGAAGTGCCCGGAATGCTCGCCGCCAAAGATCGCGTCCTCCTCGCGCATGATCTTCTTGATGAGCGAGTGGCCGACCGGTGTTCTGATGGGCCGTCCGCCGTAGCGCTGAATGATCTCGGGCACGGACCGCGAGCAGATGAGGTTGTAGCAGATCGCCGCGCCAGGATGACGCTCCAGCATGGCGATCGCCACCATGGCCGTCACCATATCCCCACCAACACGCTGGCCACGCTCGTCGATGAGGAACATGCGATCGGCGTCGCCGTCGAACGCGGCGCCGAGGTCGCATTGATGTTCAATGACTGCCTGCTGCAGATCCTTGACGTTTTCGGGCTTGCTCGGATCAGCCATGTGGTTGGGGAAGGTGCCATCAAGCTCGAAGTAGAGCGGAACGACCTCGCATGGGAGGCGAGAGAACACGGGGGGAATGATCTTGCCCGCCATTCCGTTGCCAGCGTCGATCGCCACACGCAACGGGCGGATCTTTGTCACATCAATAAGTGAGAGCACATGGTCGGCGTAGGCATCGATGATGTCGCGCTGGGTAACCGAGCCGCGGCGGTTGCCAAGCGGCGCGGGAAACTCGTTGGCGAGCACCAGGTCGCGGATCTGGCCGATACCCTCCTCAAGGGACAGGGCGCGGGCCTCTTCGCGGCAGATTTTGAAGCCGTTGTACTGCGGAGGGTTGTGCGAGGCAGTCACCATCACGCCGGCGGGATAACCAAATTTGCCGACAGCGAAGTAGAGTGCATCGGTGGATACCAAGCCCAGATCGGCGACATCGGCGCCCTGGTCACGCAAGCCGTCGATGAGCGCTCCAGCCAGCGATGGGCCAGAAACGCGCATGTCCCGGCCAACCGCGACCTCCTCGGCCCCCAAGTAAGCGACAATGGCACGGCCGATGCGGTAGGCGATATCGGGTGTGAGTTCATCGGGAACGAGGCCGCGGATGTCGTAGGCTTTGAACAACGATGCGATCTGTTCCCGTACCGAGGTGTCGGTCATTGTCCCTGTCCTCCCTCGCTCAACCGGCGCGTGTCACCTCGTAGATGGTGACACGGGAACCAGATCACGGCAACCTCTGCCGCCGCAATGTTCACGCCTGGACTTCGCGGCCGAGGCGCCTCGGCGGACGTGACGAGCCGGCATGGGCGAATGAACCTGTGCTACGATGCCAAGCACGGTGGTGCCGCGCCTGTTGGATGGGCGAGAGCATGCAGGCACGATCGGGGAGGCGCGTGGCGGCGAGAGGTGCGGTCGATCCAATGAGCGTGGAGTGCCATGCAGACACCATCGCTGACACCTGCCAATCTCCTCAGTCTGATCCGATTGCTCCTTGTCCCGGCGATTTGGTTGCTCGTGGCTGCTGGTGAGGCCCGCGCGGCCGGGATCGGGCTTGTGGTCAGCGGCGTCACGGATGTGCTGGATGGCCAGCTTGCGCGTCGCCTTGGCCAGGTTTCAACCGTAGGAAGCCGGCTCGATGCCCTCGCGGACGCGGCGGTCAATGCGTCGGCGCTAGGCTGGCTGTATCTTCTTCGGCCGGAAGTGGTGCGCGATCACCTGCTGGTGATCCTCCCGCTCCTCGTGCTCGGCGTAACGACGATCGCCGTGGGCTGGATCAAATTCGGCCGGATCGCTGATTTGCATTTGCCTGTCGGCCGGGCCATGGCGGTGGTTGGTTATCTGTTTCTCCTCAATCTGTTTCTCTTCGATACCTACTCTCGCGTGCTGTTTATCGTGATGATGCTGCTGGCGTGGATCGTGGCGTCGGAGGCACTCTTCATCTTCTGCACGCGGAGCGAGATTGATGAGCGCGTCTCTTCCCCGCTCCTCAACTCCCTGAGCGGACTGCTCGGCGGGCGGCGCCGGGCGCGCTCATCGTACTAACGCACGATCCAACCTAGTTTCCCGGCGGCACTGCATCATGCCCAGAAGATACGAGGAGGATATGAACATCGTGGAATCTCATCAGGACAATGGGGAGTTTCCGCTGCGGGCCGAGCATCCTCTGCCGTCTGACGCCCCGGTTGATCTGCACCTGCATACCATCGCGAGCGACGGCTTTTGGACACCGGAGACGCTGATCGATCACCTCGCGGAACGGGGATTCCGCGTCGCGGCAGTCTGCGATCACGATACACAGCGCTCGGTAGTTGAGGCGATGCGGCTGGGCGCGGCCAAGGGGGTCCACATCGTGCCGGGTATCGAGGTGACGGCCCGCTGGGCAGGCCGGCAGTGGCATGTCTTGGTCTACGGGATTCGGCCGGATCGTACCGACCTGGCGTCGGCCGCCTTTCGCGCTGCCTTGGCGGAGATTGATGCCGCGTTGCAAACGGCCGCGGTTGATGCCTGGAAGCGGATTGAGGCATCCGGCCGACCATTGCCATCGCTCGAAGAAACGATGGCGGGCCGCCCGCTGTGGCCGTTCCATGTGCTATCTGCGGCAATCAAAGAGGGGCACGTGCCCAATCTCAAAGAAGCCGCCGAGCTGGTGGTCCATCTTGGCGGGACCTTCACCGCCGACCTGCCATTGGAGCGCGTCGTCAGTGCGGCGCACGAGGCGGGTGGCGTGTGCATCATTGCGCATCCCGGCCGCAGCGATTCGGTCGGCGTCATGACGGAACACGACCTCAACGCCATGCTGGCGGAGATCCCGATCGATGGGCTGGAAGCGCATTACCGCTCGTACACTGACGAGCAGACCGCGCTCTACCGGCGGCTGGCTGAGGAGCGCGGTCTGCTGATTTCCTGCGGCTCGGATTCGCACGCGCCGAAGCATCCGGTCGACCCGCGGCCCTGGCGCGCCGGGTGGTGCCAGAATCTCTTGATGCGGCTAGGCATTCCCGTCGCGGCAACGACAGATGGTCAGCCGGCTTGGCGACCAGGAATGGATACGGCCCAGGCAACGGCTGCTCCTGCCGCGGCACAGCCGGAGTCGCCAGGTGAGCAGGTCATGGAAGCAGAAGCCGAGCTTGCTCGCGCCGATGCACAGTCGTAGGCTCCAGATAATCGGGGCTCATCTCGGGGAGCGTGGCATGAGTCTGATGATCGAATCGTTTGTTGGCGGTCCGATTGAGACGAACGCCTACTTGGTGCGCGACGAGGACACCGGCGAGGCGCTCGTGATTGATGCGCCGTTCGATGTGGCAGACCGCATCGTTGCCGCGGCAGCGACCGCCGGGGCGCGCATCCAAGCGATCGTGATCACGCATCCGCATTGGGACCACATCGGCGATGCGGCAGCGCTCAAGGAGCGCACCGGCGCTCCGGTGGTAGCGCATGCGCTGGCAAAGGAGCGCTTGGCGCAGCCAGGCAGCGCGATAATGGATCTGCCGTTCACGATCCTCCCTGTCGTGCCAGATCGCTTGCTCAATGAGGGCGATGAGATGCGGCTGGGCGGGCATGTGTTCGTCGTCTGGCACCTGCCAGGCCACGAGCCGTCGCACATCGCCCTGTATTCCGAGGAGGATCGCGTGCTCTTCGGTGGTGATGTGCTGTTTCCGAATGGGCATGGCCGGGTGGATATTCCAGGAGCGGATCCCCAGGCGATGCGGAGCAGTATCGCGCGGCTGGCCACCCTGCCCCCGGAAGTCGTGGTCTATCCAGGGCATGGGCGGACAACCACGATCGGCGACGAGGGCTGGATGCGGAGTCTGGCGGCCGCGAGCTAGAGGGGGACGCAGGGCTCGGATGAGCACTCACGGACGGCGCGCCGCAGGAGGTGATCCCGATGCTCCCATTCGCGCAGGCGGTGGATACGTTCTTGACCCGCCTCTGGTCCGAGGCGCGGGCCCAGCTTGAGGGCTTGCCGGACGATGATCTGAACGAGTGGAAGCCGCCCCACCTCGACGATGCCAATACGTTTTACGTGCTGGCAACGCACCTGATTGGCGCTGGGGAGTATTGGGTGCTGCACGCGGCCGCTGGATGGCCGATTCAGCGAAACCGGCGGGCGGAGTTCCAGGCCAGAGGCGATCTGGCTACCTTGCAGGCGCGGGCCGAGCGCTGGCTGGCGAACGCGCGCGAAGCGCTGGCGTCATTGACCGATGCCGATCTGGAGCGAGTCTTCGAGCGCCAGGCTGACCCGGCACAGGGCATCACTGCCGTTCGCTGGACGGTGGCCGAGTGTCTGGTTCACGCGGTGGAGCACACGGCCTTGCACGTCGGGCACCTGCAGATTCAGCGACAACTCTGGAATGCCGAGTGCGGTTCGTGGCAGGAAGCGTGATCAGGCAAGCATGGAGGATTTGCGCCAGAGGTGGCAATCGGCAGAACTATGAATGATCCGGGCTCGACCGGATGTGGCGTACAGTTCGTCGGTTCAGCTCTCGAGCTGCTCCGGCTTGTATGCGTTCTCGGCCATCTCGGCGGCGAGGCGCTCCTCCCGGCTCCGGGCAATCACATACAGCACGACAGTCAGCAGGAGCAAGGGCAGCGTGACCAGGCAGGTAACAAACGCCAGAAAGCCCGTGTCCGCAACATCCTCGCGATTCATCAGGAAAAACGAGAGGGTCGCGACGATCACGAGCAGGCCGAGCGCGGCGAGCGCGGCGGTGGACGAGACACAGCCTAACGCCCGCGTGTTGACGTCCGGCGCGCCGGCCGGGGCTTGGGACGGCGCCGCGTGGCTCGAAAGCACTTCGACATCGTGCAGCCGGATGTAGCCCAGCCGGCCGGTCGCCAGCTTGACGCGCACAAAGTCAAGGGGCGCATCGGGATCTTCAACGATATCAAGCTCGCTGCCGGCCGGAACGATCTCAATGATGCGCGACGCCGGGTCTGGCCGCTCGTAGACGCGTAATCCCTCGCTGGCATGGAAGGCATCAACGAGCGTCGCGCCACAGGCCGCGCAAAAATGATTCGTCGCCGGATTCAACGCGCCACACTGGCCACAATAGATCAGCGGTGGCCGGCCGGGCTCATCGCCAGGCGGGGTCGCAGCGCCGGCCGCCTCGGCAGGACGATGGAGGCGTTCGAGCTTCGGCGAAGGCTCCAGCGGCTTTCCGGCCGGATCCTCCTCCGGCACGCGCCATTTATCTCGCTCAGTGCGCACTCTTCCGTGTCCTTTGTGTCGCGCGCTGAATGAGCGCACCCCCATCGAACCCAGGCCAGGCCCGCGTCGCGCGTATATCACATAGCACAACGGCCGGTCGACCGCCGGCCGGCGGGGGCAAGCGCGTTGACGAATCCCGGCATGACTGCCAGGCCGGAGAACGGCGATGGGTTGGAAACTCGCGAGTTCAGTGGTGGGAACGAGTAGCACGAGGCGCTCCCCCGGTGCTACCCTCCAGGCATGAACAGGAGCGCACCGAGCGACGACGCGGCCATTCGTGCAATTGGATTGACGAAGCGATACGGGGCAGTGACGGCACTTGATCATCTAACGCTGGCCGTGCCGCGGGGCATCATCTATGGCTTCCTTGGGCCAAACGGCGCGGGCAAGACCACGACGATCCGCTTGCTGATGGGATTTATCCGGCCCACGGCTGGCTCCGCTTCCATCTTCGGGTATGACACGTGGTGGCAGGGTGTCGATGCCCGGCGCGAGGTCGGATATCTTGTGCCGTCGGATGCGCTCTACCCGGAGATGAGCGGCGAGGCGCAACTCGATTTCGCGGCGCGCCTCTCCGGGCGGGAGCCGCGCCTGCGACGCTGGCTCCTCGATGCGCTTGATCTGAGCGATGAGGCGCTGAAGCGACGGCTCGGCTCCTACTCTCGCGGGATGAGGCAGAAACTCGCGCTCGTCGCCGCGCTGCAGCATGACCCTGAATTGCTGATTCTCGACGAGCCGACCGACGGATTGGATCCGCTCGTGCAGCGGGCCTTTGAAGATGTCATCCGGACATTGCGCGCCAGGGGACGAACCATCTTCATGTCCTCCCATAACCTGGCAGAAGTCGAGCGAACCTGTGAGCGCGTTGCTGTCGTCCGGCGGGGACAACTCGTGGTTGAGGGCACGGTGGAGGGATTGCAACGGTTGCACCGGCGCCAGGCCGAGATTGTGTTTCAGGACGGCATCCCGGAGGGACTGGCGCGCGTGCCTGGAGTCACGATCGTCGAGCGTCAAGGAGGGCATGTCCGTCTGATTCTTGAAGGGGACGTCAATCCCCTGCTCGCGTTTCTTGCCCAGCACCGGGTAGAGGACGTCGTCCTTCGGCCTCCTGATCTCGATGATATTTTCATGAGCTTCTACGTTGCAGGTGAGCTAGGGCCGAACGGCGCTCGCGCCGGCCTAGCGGCGCAGGACGTGACGAGTGCTGAGGTCGTGCCCAGCCAGCCCGGCAGCCGAAGGGTGCAGGAGTAAGCGGTGCGCCAGGTGACGATCGCATGGCTGTGGCTGCTGCGCCGGTCGAAAACAGGCCTCATCTCGCTGCTGGTCGGCATCACCGTCTTTGAGCTCATTCAACCAGTGGCCATCGCGTCCTTTGGCGAGCTTTCGCGCATGGAGGCGCTGATTCGCTTTGTCCCACCAGCGTTCTTCGCGCTGATGAACGTCACGCCCGATTTCCTGAAAGCGGCGGGGCTGGCGGGCTATCTTGCCCTTGGCTTTACGCATCCTATCTACCACATCCTTTCCGCTGCGACGGCTATCTGGTTTGCGAGCCGCAGCCTGGCGGGCGAGATTGAGCGTGGCACAATCCAGCTTGCCCTGGCGCGTCCGATCTCTCGGCAACGCGTCTATGCATCGCGCGTGGTCGGCTTGGTGGTCGTCACCGCCGGTGTCGCGGCAGTCGGCCCGATTGGCATGATCGCTGGCGTGGCGCTCGCCAACCCGGATGGCACGATCGCGCTGCGGCATTTCATCCCCATGGCCGCAATGGCCGCCTTGCTCGCCTGGGCAATTGGTGGCCTGGCGCTTGGCGGCTCGGCCGTTGCCGACCGGATGGGCCAGGCCGTTGGCTGGGCGATCGCGGTGCTCGTCGTCTCGTATGTGATCGACTATTTCGCCGCGTTGTGGTCGGCCTTGCGGCCACTGGAGCCCTTGAGTATTTACCACTACTATGATCCTCCATCCGCGCTCGCGCGTGGCGTGGTCGCTTCAAGCAACGCACTGGTGCTTGGCGCGGTGGGTCTCGCTGGTGTGCTGTTCGGGTTTATTTGCTTTACGCGGCGGGATTTACCGACCTAAGAGGGAAACACGGTCATGAAGACGATGATTGAAGAGCCGGGACTGCGCGCCCCGATTAAATCCTGGTTACCCTTTGATGAGATCGAGCCAGATGCGCTGCACCAGCTTCGCAATGCCGCGCGCCATCCGGACGTGGGTGCGCATGTCGCGGTGATGCCGGATTGCCACGTCGGCTTCGGCGTGACGATCGGTTGCGTGCTGCCGACCGTGAACGCGGTGCTGCCCACCGCTGTTGGCGTCGATATCGCGTGCGGCATGTGCGCGGTGCCGACCGGTCACATGTATCACCCGAAGCGCATGAACGCGCGTTTTTGGCAGAAATGGGCGAAGGCGGTGCAGGATGTGGTGCCGACCGGCTTCGCCTCCCACGCCAAGCCGCAGAAGTGGGAAGGGCTGCAAACGGAGCTACGGGCCCGTTCGCTCCAGCCGCTTATGCGGGAGAAGGCCGCCGTGCAACTCGGTACCCTTGGCGGCGGGAATCATTTCCTCGAAGCGCAGGTTGACGAATCCGGGCAGATCTGGCTGATGGTTCACTCTGGAAGCCGGCATACCGGCCTGCGGATCGCGGAACACTATACAAATCTCGCGAAGGAGATCACGCGCAAGCGAGGGCTGGAGGTGCCGCCAGAGCTCTGGGCGCTGCCGCTCGATGATCCGGTGGCGCACGACTATCTCCACGACATGGAGTGGGCGACGCAATTCGCGCTCGAAAGCCGCTACCGCATGCTCGAAGCCATGCTCAAAGCGATGGGAATCGATCCCGAAGAGGTGGGAGGCCGGGCGGCGTTCATCAATATCCATCACAATTTTGCGCGCATCGAGGACCATTTCGGCCAGAAGCTCGTCATTCACCGCAAGGGAGCGACGTCGGCGCGCGAAGGGGAGATCGGCATCATTCCAGGGAGCATGGGCGCGCCGAGCTATATCGTGCGCGGGCGGGGCAACCCGGAGAGCTTTCAGTCGTGCTCCCACGGCGCCGGAAGGAAGATGGGACGGCGGCAGGCGATGCGCTCGCTGGATGAGCAGGCGCTCAAGGAGGCACTTGCTGGCACCTTTACAACACCCTCGCGCGGATTTCTCGACGAGGCTCCCCAGGTCTACAAAGATGTGACGGTCGTGCTGGCGCGTCAGAGGGATTTGGTCGATATCGTGCACACCTTGCGCCCACTGGTGACGATCAAGGGAGACAGCCGCGCCAAGGAAGATTGACGCGGGCTAGCAAAGCCGTCAGGATGTGAGCACAAAGGTGATCAGTCCGAGGATGATGACCAGGAATGTGGTGCCAACGACCGCGAAAAGCTGGCGCCGGTCGGCCCGATCCATCCGAGCGCGAGGTGGAGCGACAGGGCGATCGTCGCCTAGGCCGAGGGCATGCATCACACGTTTTGACCACTGATTACGCACGAGCAATCCTTTTTCTTGTTTGCCGTTGCCAACAGCACCGTGATGGAGCGCAGCGCCTTGTCGCCACCATCGTACAACGTCTTGCCCTGGCGCGGCACCGCTCGCGGGCTACGCCCTGTCGCTTGGCGAGGGAGTGGCCGCGTCGGACGCTGGCCCGCCAGTACCGTCGCCCGGGCCAGAAGCGAGTTTCCATGGTTGTGGCGGAACGGTGGCAGCGCGCCGAAATGGCCCCTGGGCGAGCGTGGACCAGAGATCGCGGTTGTCTATCTGGCTAAAGGAATAGACAGCGAAGCCGATCGCCCCAAGCTCGCGCCCAAGCTCGATCTGGCGGACGATTTCCTCGCCGCCATTCCGCGCGTTGACGCCAAGATACACGTGACGATCGGTCAACTCGCGATACGCGGTCAGGTGGTCCTCGGCGAGGCAAGCCCAGTCAGCCCGGTCACAGCGCTGCCTAGTGATCGGGTCGTAGGTCATGGGCACGGCTACATCGAGGTAGCCACCCTTGGCCCAGGCATGGGGGTCCTGAAAATACCAGCTATATCCCTGGGATGCATTCCACCCCCAGCGATCGCGGTAAATGGGCCAGACCGACGCGGAGAGGGTGAGCGTTGGATCCACAGTAGTGATGGCCTCGTAGGCCGCGCGGACGGTGGCATTGACTTGTGAGCGGCGGAAGCGGTCCCACGCCTCGGGCTCCTGGATCGGATCGCGGCCAAAGCGCCTGAGGCTCTCTGGATCGTAGGAATAGCCACGTCCTGGATAGCGGATGCGGTCAAGATGAACGCCCCGGACGGGATAGCGGCGCACCACATCCTGGGCGACCCTGGCGAGCGCGTCACGGACGCCCCGGTACGCCGGTGAGAGATAGACATACTCTTCGAGATTCGGGCAGGGCATCGGCTGGCCGCTCTCGCCCACCATTGCCCATTCCGGATGATCGAGCAGGAGATGCCGGGGGCGCTCACCCTCTGGCTGGGTGAGGCGGTCGCAGCTCTCCTGGCTGCCGGAGCTCCAGCCAGAGAGGGCGTTGAGCCAAGCATGGATCTCGATGCCGCGGCGTTCACCTTCCTGGGTGGCAACCGCCAGCGGATCGTACGGCGGCTCGCCGCCAAGCCGGCCGCACAGACCTACCGCGCACGGCTCAAGCTCCGAGCGGTAAAGAGCATCAGCCGCGCCACGAACCTGAAAGTAGACGATATTGAAATTCGTCTCGGCAGCGCGGCGAATAATCCGGCTAATATCCTCTGGCGAAGCATATTCGAACCGGTTGACCCAGAGGGCTCGCGCTTCGGCATCTTGCGCGGCTTTACTCCGCCTCCTGCTCGCCGCCGCCAGCACAGCGCCGGGAAACACCCGTGCGAGCAGCCTGCGCCGGGTGGCAACCGCGTAACACAGTCGATCAATGGCGGTCGTGTGTTCGCGCTGGGTCATGGACGATCTCCCCTGCAAGCGCGGGGCAGCGCCGCGGGTGGTGCACGCGCAGTCTAGCATCTTCGCGATCGCGCCTGAGCTGGTCGAGGTGAAGCTCCATGGAGAAGCTGCCAGCGTCGCGTACAATGGCACGGCAACGGAAGAGCGGTGCCTTCCAACTGGCTAAGCACCACGGCAAGTGATGAGCGACAAAGGAGCAATGTGTGGGACAGGTAGCAGCCCCAATGCAGGGGGTAGGGGAAGCGGCCGCGATGGCGCGGCCGATGACCGGCGGCCAGGCTGCCGTGGCGATGCTCAAGCTCCACGGCGTCGACACGATCTTCGGGCTGCCGGGTGTGCAGCTCGATGGCATCTTCGACGCATTGTACGAGGAGCGTGACGCGATTCGGGTGGTGCACACCCGGCACGAGCAAGCAACCGCCTATATGGCGGACGGCTTCGCTCGCGTGACTGGCAAGGAGGGCGTGTGCCTGGTCGTTCCAGGCCCCGGGCTACTGAATGCGTCTGCCGGACTCGCGACCGCCTACGCCTGCAATTCGCCGGTGCTCTGCCTGACCGGGCAAATTCGCTCTGATTTGATTGGACGCGGACGGGGTCTGCTGCACGAGATTCCCAATCAGCTTGGCGTGGCACGCTCGGTGACGAAGCACGCCGCGCGAGCGATGACTCCGCAGGAGATTCCGGCCACCATCCAGGAGGCGTTCCGGCATCTGCGTTCGGGTCGGCCGCGCCCGGTTGAAGTTGAAATCCCGCCGGATATTTTGCTGACCCGTGACGACGTGGCTCTCCTTCCCGCAGCTGGCCCGCGCGAGCAGCCAGCCGGAGACCCCGATCTGGTCGAGCGTGCGGCTAAGCTCCTTGGGCAAGCACGTTCGCCGTTGGTCTATGCCGGCGGAGGGGTCGTGCGAGCGGGAGCGTCGGCGGAGCTCGTGCAGTTAGCCGAGATGCTCCAAGCGCCCGTCATCGTGACTGCCAACGGCAAGGGAGCCATCTCAGACCGGCATTATCTCGCCCAAAACCCGGTCGCTGAACGGGAACTGCGCGCGAAGGCCGATGTCATCCTGGCCGTGGGGACCCGCTTTGTGGACGTGACCTCGGAGCCTCGACCGGTCGCTGCTGGCCAGACTCTGATCCAACTCGATATTGATCCGGAAGAGATAGGGCGCAACCAACCGGTGACGGTGGGCATCGAGGCCGATGCCAAGGCTGGGCTCTCCGCGCTAGCCGAGCGGGTCAGCCGGCACAACCGCGCGCGGCCATCCCGTGCTGATGAGCTGGCCGAGCTGAAGCAGGGGATTGCTGAGCGAATCAACGCGATTCAGCCGCAGGCGGGCTTTGCGTTGGCGATCCGCGCGGAGCTGCCGGATGATGGCATCGTGGTCAGCGAGATGACCCAAGTGGGGTACTGGAGCAATTTCGGTTACCCAACGTATTTGCCCAACACCTTCCTGACGCCAGGGTATCAAGGAACACTCGGCTTCGGCTTGACCACGGCGATGGGCGCGAAAGTCGGGCGGCCAGAGCTGCCGGTGGTGTCGATCAATGGTGATGGCGGCTTTGGCTTCACACTCAACGAACTTGCGACCATGGTGCAGCATCGGATCGGCGTCGTCGCCGTGGTGTTCAATGACAATGCCTACGGCAATGTTCGCCGGATTCAGCAAGTCGATTTCGGGGGGAGGACGATCGCCTCGGATTTGGTCAATCCGGACTACTGCAAGCTTGCCGAAGCATTTGGCGTGGCTGGCCGCCGCGTGGAAACCCCCGATCAATTGCGCGTGGCACTCCGTGAGGCACTCGCGGCGAATGAGCCAGCGCTGATCGAGGTGCCTGTCGGAGAGATGCCGAATCCGTGGCGCGTCCTCGGATTGCGCTGAGCCTCGGACGTGGTTCGCGAGAGCAGCAAGCGCGGGAGGAGACCGTAGGGGACGGGCGCGGACGGTCGGACGTCTCCTCATCGTTGCCCTAGTGCTGGCGGCGGCCGCAGTTGTGATCAACGGCCGGCGGCCAGCGGCCTCTGCCAGGCAGCGGTTCGCCTCGGGCAGCTCGGGTCTCACCCTCGACGAATGGACAGCGCTCCACGGCGAGGGTGAGGTCGGGCAATCGGCGCGCTAGTGGCCTGTGGTGGATGGGCCGCTGTGGGTCGCGCCATACCGGGACACGGGGGTGATTGGCACCGTGGAGCGGCTGTGGCACGAGCCAGGGGTCACGCTGGAGGAGGCATTCGCCGAAGCCGAGCGGCTGATGCCCGGGGATGCCCGGCGCGTCGATGTCTACCAGGTGCCGCCGGCGCGGATCCTCCACGAGGACGACGTCTGTCGCTCAACGAGCGAGTTGCTGCGCGAGCGATTCGGAGGAGAGGCAGCCGATCTCCGCTCGGGCTTCGTCGTCATCGTCGAGCAACGGCCCTTGTCCAGCAGCTTCGAGAGCCGCTCCCCGCATGACGCGCCCGATACCTTGCCGGGTTGCGGTCCGGATCAGGATTCGCAGGCCAGGAGCCGCCCGATCGTCTCAGTCGCCTTCAGGCCGGAGCCGCTCAGCAAGATTACCGTCTCCTCGCCCGGCCCGATATCGCCGCTGGCGAGGAGACGCCGTGCGCCCGCGGCGGCCACGGCAGACGTCGGTTCCACGTAGAATCCTTGCCGCGCAAGTTCGCGCAAGGCAGCGGCGATCTCCGCTTCACTGACCGCGATGGTTTGGCCTCCGCTCTGGCGAATCGCGGCGAGCACTTCGCGTCCACGCACCGGAGCGGCGATCGCTGTCCCCTCGGCGATGGTAGGCGCTGGCTGGACCGGCGGTGTGTCCGCCAGGCCAGCGCGGAACGCAGCATCGAGTGGAGCGCAGGCGGCCGGCTGAACGGCGAAGATTCGAGGCAGGCGGCTCATCGCACCCGCGGCCTGAAGCTGGCGACATGCCAGGGCCGCGCCAAGCAGCATGCTGCCGCTGCCAGCCGGAGCGACGAGATTATCTGGCAAGCGATACCCGAGTTGCTCCCAGACCTCAAGCGCCCAGGTCTTGACGCCTTCGAGGAAGAACGGATGCCAGTTGTGGCTGGCATAACTCACCGAGGGCGTCGCGACCGCGGTTTCCATTGCCGCGTTCGCCACATCCTCGCGGGAGCCTTCGACGCGAACGACCTTGGCGCCGTAGGCAGCAGCTTGCACCAGCTTGCCCGCCGATGCGTGTGCTGGAGCGAAGATCGTGCAGGCGATGCCGGCTCGCGCGGCATAGGCGGCGATCGCAGCGGCGGCGTTCCCGGACGAGTCCTCGATCGCATGCGTGACTCCGGCTGAGCGGAGATACGAGATGAGCACGGCAGCACCACGATCTTTGAACGAGCCGCTGGGCAGAAGGAAGTCCAGCTTGTACCGGACGGGTGTGCCATCGAGCGTGCCAGCGACAAGTGGTGTCAGGATCTCGCCGAGGGACACCGCGCGAGCCGGGCTGACGGGCAGCACTGCCGCGTAGCGCCATAACGAGGGAAGCTCAAGGCGAATCGCGGATCGGTCCAGGCGCTCCGGACCACGCCACGACAACGGTCCCCCACAGGAGGAACATCTCCAGGTCTCCGCGCTGGCGGGCGTTTGCTGGCCGCAGCGTTCACACTCCAGGATCAGCATCGCGCTTCATTCGTCTGAATCCTCTGCCTGTATCCGCGGCATGGTAGCACGATCGTGGTGAGGTGTTTGGGCATGGAGACCAAATCTCGTGGGGATGACTCGTGCCAGGATGCACGCCTGCGCCGCGTGGCAACCTTGGTATACTCACAATGCCTGCAAGTTCGTCACCGACGAGCGCCGATTGCGATCGAGCGGGCCCAGCGCGCACAATCCATGATGTTCCCCGACGTGGGGTGGAGGACGTGAGCGATGACCTACGTCATCACTCAACCATGCATCGGGACGAAGGATGCGTCGTGCGTTGAAGTCTGTCCGGTGGACTGCATCCACTCGGATGACACCGCGGACCAATACTTCATCAATCCCGATGAATGCATCGACTGCGGCGTCTGCGCCGAGGTGTGCCCGGTTGAAGCGAT
>JBHOQQ010000033.1:0-59397 GCA_042408955.1 Thermomicrobiales bacterium | reverse complement strand
GCGCATCGCCGAGATGGAAGCGGAAATCCGCGACCTCAAACAACATGCCCGGGCAATCGAGCAGCGGACGACGCATTTTCACTATCGGAAAGTTGCCAAGGGAGTGGCGCGGCGGGCGAAGGTCCAGGAGCGGCGGCTCGGGCGCGCGATCGAAGGTGAGCGCGCCATTGAGCGGCCCAGCGAGGAGAAGGGGGTATACCTGCGAGATCTGACGGACGGCATGATTGCAGACCGGCGCTTGGCGGTTGCCGCCGAGGAACTGTCCGTGTCCTTGGATGGCCACCTCGTCATTAACCGGGCCACGTTCTCGGTTCATGGCCGTGAACGGGTTGCACTGCTTGGAGCCAATGGGAGCGGGAAGACGACGTTGCTGCGCGCCCTGGCGGGAGAGATCCCCGTTGAGGGCAAGCTTCGGTATGGGGATGGCATCGTGCCTGGCATGCTCCCTCAAGAACTGCCTACCACCCGGCTTGGCGCCGCGCGGACGGTCTTAGAGATCTTCCGCCTGGCGGTTCCGGGAACCGACGCGGAGGCTCGGTCCAAACTGGATAAATTCCTGTTCGATCGTGATGCTGTGCACCGACCGGTCCGATTGCTAAGCTATGGTGAGCGCACCAAGCTTGCGCTCGCGATGCTGGTCGGGGCCGGCGCAACGTTGTTGCTTTTGGACGAGCCGACGAGCCATCTCGATCCGCTCTCCCAAGAGCGGATCGAAGGCGCGCTGGCTTCCTACACCGGGCCGATGATCGTGGTTTCCCACGATCGGGCATTCCTCCGCGCGATCGGCATCACCCGAGCGCTCATCATTGCCGGTCAGCGGGTGCGGGAGGCAGGCGACCTCGCGTCGGCTGAAGCAGCCCTTGCCGAAATGGAGAGTCTTGACAGACCGCGGTCTATTCTGTAGAAATTGGTCAACAACTGAATAGCGCTGCCTTATCACGAGAGGTGGAGGGAGACGGCCCGATGAAGCCCGGCAGCCTGCGGGGGTGAGATCCCGCAAGGTGCCAATTCCGGCAGAGCGATCTGCGAGATAAGGGACCGGCGTGAAGGTGCGCCCCCTGCTCTGGCAGGGGGTTTCTTGTTCTCACGATGGGAAACGCCACACACAGACCACCCGGTACCGGCGAAGTGGCGCCTGGCTTGGGAGGGGAGTGATGAAGCAACGCTACGATGGGTCAATCTATGTCCCGGTGGTCGTGGGAAATGCAGCGGTTGCCGCTGACTCGGCACGACGGTCGCACTTGCACATCGTTCCGGCGCCGCAGGCTGGCGTGGATGGAGCGACGGATGGCGAGCTGCAAGCCATGGAGATCGGGCCCCTCGATCTCGAATTAGGCGGCCATTTGCCATCCGTGACGCTTGCCTACCGGACCTGGGGCCGGTTGAACGCCGAGGGCGATAACGCCGTCCTCGTCCTGCATGCTCTGACGGGTGACAGCCGGGCAGCCGGTGAGGGCGGATGGTGGAGCCCGCTAATTGGGCCTGGTCGCGCAATCGATACCGAACGGGCATTCGTTGTCTGCTCGAACATTCTCGGTGGGTGCCAAGGGAGCACTGGGCCGAGCAGCATTGATCCACTGACCGGCAGGCCGTACGGCATGCGATTCCCGTTGATCACGATTGGGGATATGGTCAATGCGCAGCGGCGGCTGGTCGAGCGCTTAGGTATCAAGCGCCTGGTTGCCATTGGAGGATCAATCGGCGGATTTCAAGCGCTCGAGTGGGCAACCCGGCACCCAGAGCTGGTCCGCGCATCCGCACCGCTGGCGGCGACGGGTGCGCTTCCACCGATGGGTATCGCGTTGAATGAGGCTGGCCGCCGCGCCGTGATGGCCGATCCGGATTGGCGTGGTGGTGAGTACCAGAGCGAGGGCGTCTTCCCCGCCGAGGGTCTGGCAATCGCACGCATGATCGCCATGACCACCTTCCATAGTCACGAGAGCATGTGGATGCGGTTCGGCCGCAAGCCGGCGACACGCCCTAGCCTCTATCCGTCATTCGGCGGAACATTCGATGTTGAAGGATACATTCATTACCATGGCGCTGCGCTGGTGCGGAGATTCGATGCAAACAGCCATCTGTATTTGACCAGAGCGATGGATCTGTACGACGTCGCCCGAGATGGCGGTGAAGAATACTGGCTTAGCCGGATCGCAGCACCCGTGCTCTTGCTGGGCATCCGTTCGGATTGGCTGTATCCACCGCAGGAGGTGAAAGCACTGGCAGACCGGATGGCGGCGCTCGGCAAAGACGTCACCTACGTTGAGCTGGACTCGCCACATGGGCATGACGCCTTCCTCAAGGAATGGGACATGATGACCGAGGCCATTCGGCCTTTCTTGGATCGCGTTCTCCCGGCTGAGTCGCCGGAGGAGTAGAGGCAGACGGGCCGCCGTGCCATTGCGCGGAGGCGATGCATCGAGTAAAGGGGGTACCTGGTGACTGACCGACCGTTGGGGTTTGAGACGCTCGCGTTGCACGCGGGCCAAGTCGTTGATCCGGCGACGAATGCGCGGGCCGTGCCGATTTACCAGACCACCTCGTATGTTTTCAATAGCGCGGAGCATGCGGCAAACCTTTTTGCGCTGAAAGAGTTCGGCAACATCTATACGCGGATCATGAATCCGACGACGGATGTGCTTGAGAAGCGCATCGCCGCGCTCGAAGGGGGTGTTGGGGCGCTGGCCTTCGCGTCAGGCCAAGCCGCGGAGACAATGGCGATTCTCAATATCGCCCAGGCTGGCGATGAGATCGTGTCCACCACCAGCCTCTACGGCGGAACCTACAACCTCTTCAACTACACGTTGCCAAAGCTGGGCATCACGGTCCGATTCTGCGAGCCGACGGCGGAGGCGGTGGCGGCCGCGATTACCGATAAGACGAAGGCGGTCTATTCGGAGACACTGGGTAATCCCGATCTGCTCACGCTTGATATCGAGGCAGTCGCCAAGGTTGCGCACGATGCGGGAGTTCCGCTGATTATTGACAACACCATGCCCACGCCGTATCTGGTGCGGCCGCTCGATCATGGCGCGGATATCGTCGTCCACTCGGCGACCAAGTTCCTCGGGGGTCATGGCACCTCGATCGGCGGCCTGGTCGTTGATGGCGGCAAGTTCGATTGGGCGGCGTCTGGCCGGTTTCCGGAATTCACCCAGCCGGATCCCAGCTATCATGGTCTGGTCTACACCGAGGTTTTCAACGAGACGAACTTCGGCGCGAATATCGCGTACATCATCAAGCTGCGGGTACAACTTCTGCGCGATATTGGCGCCTGCATGAGTCCCTTCAACGCATTCCTCTTTCTCCAGGGCTTGGAGACGCTGCCGCTGCGCATGGAGCGGCACAGCCAGAATGCGATGGCAGTCGCCCGGTTCCTGACGGAGCATCCCAAGGTGAGCTGGGTGAACTATCCTGGATTCCCCAGCCATCCCGCCTACGAGCGCGCACGCAAATACCACCGCAACGGTCTTTACGGCGCGATCGTGGGATTTGGCGTGAAAGGCGGGCGCGAAGCGGGGCGCAAGCTCACGGAGTCGGTGAAGATCTTTTCTCACCTGGCGAATATCGGCGATGCGAAGTCGCTCATCATTCATCCAGCGACAACGACGCACTCGCAGCTGACCGAGGAGGAGCAGCGCGCGACGGGCGTGACGCCGGACTACGTGCGCCTGTCGGTCGGCTTGGAGACAGTGTCGGACTTGATAGCCGACCTGGAGCAGGCGCTCGAGCAGGTGTAGCGCACAGGGGTAGGGAGCCGTCAGCCGTTAGGAGAAAAGGGAACCGTTGGGCGGGAGGGGCGCGAGTCATCGCATCCCTCCGGGCGGTGTGGGCTTAGCTCCATCGCCCGGGGCGAACGTCCCACCGTTGTTGCGCTCGGGACAAGGCTCAGCATAAGAAAGCCGGCGAAAGCGGCCTGCATTGCAGGGGCTGCGCGATTGCCAGCCGTTTGAGGGGACCTTGATTACCGCATGGAAGCGGACCGGCTGGAGAACGGCAATTTGCCGAAGCAGGCGCATGGAGCGCGGGATGTGCCCGGCATCACGCGTGCCCAAAGACCCGCGTTAAGATCGCAAAGCCGGCTGAAGCCGGCTCGTTCTCCACACACGATGTCCTCGTTCGCCTCCGTGAAGGGGCTTGCCTGTGTGAGCACGGTGCTGAGCGCCGCGAAGGAGGGCGTCTTCGGGCTCGTGCGGCACGCGGGTCGCTTGGCACGTGAAACCCGCGCTTCGGGGCCACGATCGCGCGGGGCCGGAGCGCGGGTCTCGGAAATCCGTGGTTCATCCGGCCTACGCCGGCGCCGGTGCGCTGGTTGCCGCCGCGGGCTCTTGATGGTCGGCTGGTGTGGCTGCCTCCGGTTGAGGACGCTCCACGAGCTCAAGCCATTCTTCGCGGAACCACTGGGATTGCCACGGGATGCCCAGGCGTGAGTTGTCGTGCTGCCGGAAGTCGACGAGGTATCGAGCGACCCCGCGCGGGCCGCGCGTATCCAAATCTTCTTGGCCAAAAGGATCGATATCCGTCACCGTGCCGACCGCACCCTCAAAGCGTGATTCTGGTGCAGTGGCATACATCACGTGAACACCATACACGCCGCGCTTGTTGTACCCGCGGGGCAATGCGACGCGGACCGTGTCGCCAACCTGAAATTTCGGCATTGTCTCGACTCCCTTACCTTCCCGCGTGTCAGCGGCAGCACATCCTTGTTGCATGAGTATAGTCGAGCCCTGACGGGCGCAGAGGAAGACGAGCCGGGCAGGGGGAGGCGCGGCCGTGCTGCAGGCCGGTGCTAAGAGAATCTTGCGGAACGCTCGCAAATCTGCGAATCTTTGACCACGCTCCCAACTGGCTGAGAGCGTCTGCGCAACACGTCAGAGCATCGGATAACGTCGGCGGAGTGGGACGAGGTCGCCTGATCGTCTGATCACAACGGGGTGCTGACGATCCGTGATATCGCAGAGCGTGCAGACAGAGCGTGGGGCTGACGAGCGCGCGGGCCCACGCGACCGCCGACCGGTGATAGCGCTGCTCAGCGCGAATGCTATTTCCTTGTCTGGCAACGCGCTGACCTCGCTCGCAATCCCCTGGTTTGTGCTTGCCACTACCGGCAGTGCCAGCAAAACCGGACTCGTCGCGTTTACGCAGATGCTGCCAACGGTGCTGGCCGCGTTCCTCGGCGGGGCGCTCGTTGATCGTATCGGTCCTAAGCAGATGAGCGTGATCGCCGATCTGGCGAGCGGCATTACCGTTGGCTTAGTGCCCTTGCTCTATCACACCGTTGGTCTCGCGTTTTGGCAATTGCTGATCCTGGTCTTTCTGGGTGCAGTGCTAGACACGCCGGGCAATACGGCACGCGAGGCGCTGTTGCCTGAGCTTGTTCACCGTGCTGGCACCTCGCTTGAGCGAGCCAATGGAATCATGCAAACCATTCAAAGCTCGTCAAGCTTGGTTGGGCCGGTACTGGCCGGGCTGCTCATCGCTCACATCGGCGCCAGCAATGTGCTGTGGGTTGATGCGGCGACCTTCGCTGTGTCCGCTTTGCTCATCGGCCTGATGGTGCCAAGCCTGCCGCGGCATGTGCAGCAACGCGGGCGCTATCTTGATGAGGTGCTGGACGGTTTGCGCTTCTTACGGCAAGACCGGCTGGTGCTCACGATCGTCGTGATGGCCGCGATCCTGAATTTCGTTGGGCCGCCAACCTTCACCGTTGTCATGCCGGTTTTTGCCCGGCAAGAGTTTGGCAGCGCGCAAGCTCTTGGTGTCATTCTCGCTGGCTTCGGAGCTGGGTCGCTGCTGGGTGGCGCGGCCTTTGGTATGGTCGGCGCCCGTTTGCCGCGGAGAATGACCACGATCGCGTTGCTTGGGCTTTCGAGCGTGGCGATCGCCGGGATGGCCTGGCTGCCGCCAGTGGTCATTGCCACGCTTCTCACTGGGGTGTTCGGATTTGCGGTTGGATCGGTCAATCCGATGATCTACACCTTGCTCCAGGAGCGGGCACCCGCTGAGTTCCGCGGCCGCATCTTCGGCACCGTGCTCGGTGTTGCTCTTCTGGCTGCGCCCGCCGGGATGCTGGTCGCTGGCGCGAGCGTGCAGGCACTCGGCGTGCGCACGGTCTTCCTCGCCGTGGCGGGGGTGCAAGCGGCCGTCACGCTGGCAACGCTGCTGCAGCCGGCCCTGAAGGACATGGATCAGCCCCGAGGTGTACCACCGGCAGGAGATCGCGGAGCTGGCTGAGTGTGCGAGCGGCGAGCGCCGATGAGAGCCTGAGGGCAAGCGCGCGTCGTGAGTTATGAACGCGAGGAAACGTCTGGCGCCATTGCGCCTTGGATGAATGTGGCGGCTGTGTCCTTGACGCTCGCGCTAGCCTGTCTGTTTGTTGGTTGCAGAGCTGCTGTGGGTGGAACGCGGGTCGCCGCGCTAAACTGCTCCCGGTAGAGCCGGGCATACATCCCGCCATGGGCGAGCAGCTCATTGTGGGTGCCGCGCTCGACGATTTTCCCGCGGTTGACTACGAGAATCAGGTCGGCCGCGAGGATTGTGCTGAGCCGGTGTGCGATCGCGATTGTCGTGCGGCCGTGCATCAAGCGCTCAAGCGCGGCCTGAATCAGCCGCTCCGAATGCGTGTCCAATGCGCTCGTCGCCTCATCAAGGATCAAGATGCGCGGGTCTTTGAGAATGACACGAGCGATAGCGACACGTTGCTTTTCTCCGCCAGATAGCTTGTAGCCACGCTCACCAACAACCGTGTCATAGCCCGCGGGCAGCTCCATGATGCGGTCGTGGATCGCGGCGGCGCGCGCCGCGGCTTCGATCTCCGCTTGCGTGGCGCTGAGTTTGCCGTAGGCGATATTCTCCCGAATGGTGGCGTGGAAGAGATAGGTTTCCTGCGTCACCACACCGATGATCTCAGCGAGGCTCTCCATGCGGATGGCGCGCACATCGTGCCCGTCAATTTCGACGGCTCCCGTATCCACATCATAGAGGCGAGGAATCAAGAGGGTGATCGTGGACTTGCCCGCGCCGCTCGGACCGACAAGCGCCACGAGCTGTCCTGGCTTCGCCTCGAAATCAATGTCTTCCAGGGCGAATGGGACGGGTTGGGAGCTTTGAGCTTCGATTCCTGAGTCATCGCCGGTCGGCAAGCCTGCCGAGAGGTCCCGGCCGTTCTCGCTCAACGCTGGAAGCTCCAAGCTTGGGGCTTCCTTGTAGCGAAAATACACGTGTCGGAAGCGTACCTCGCCTCGCACTGCAGCCGGATCGAGGCGGATCGCGTTGGGGCGATCTTCGATTTCAACAGGGAGATCAAGGTATTCAAAGATGCGATCGAAGAGGGCGAGCGCACCTTGGATCTCGACTTGCACGTTGAGCAACTGGCCTAGCGGGAAAAACAGCCGGCTCTGCAGCGTCGTGAAGGCGACGATACTCCCGACTGTCAGCGCGGTGCTGCCAGCGATGATGTGCCGTCCGGCATACCAATAGACGATGGCCGGCGTGATGGAGAAGAACGTCGAAACAATCATGAAGAACCACCGGCCAACCATCTGCTGCCGCACTTGCAGCGACGCGAGGCGGGCGTTTTCCTCGCGGAACCGCTCTGCCTGGTAGCGCTGCCGGCCAAAGACTTTCGTGAGAAGCACACCGCTGACCGAAAGGGTCTCTTCGGTGAGCGCGGTCAGATCAGCGATCGTGCGCTGTGTAGAGGAGGCGAGTTCACGGCGCAGGGTGCCGATCTTGTAGGTCAAGACGAGAAAGACCGGGAGTAGGCCAAGCGAGATCAGCGCGAGTTGCCAACTGATGAGCCACATGGCGACGATGGTGGAGATCGCCGTCGCGAGGTTGCTGACGATGCTGGTGGCGGTCTCGGTAACGACCTGTTGGACGCCGCCAACGTCGTTCGCAAGGCGGGATTGTATTTCTCCCGTGCGTGTCGCTGTGAAAAATCGGAGCGGCATGCGCTGAAGGTGAGCGTAGAGCGCATCGCGGAGGTCGCGCATGACACGCTGACCAATGATGGTGTTGAGATACGTTTGGCCAACGCCGATGAGGCCCGAGATGATCGGCAGTGCGACCATCAGCCCAACGTAAAGATAGAGCTTGGCGAGGTCCCGGCTCGGGATTGCATCATCAATGATGAGCTTCAGAAGGATCGGGTTAATGAGCCCAATGCCGGCGGTCAGGAGAATCGCGAAAATCGTCAGGATGACGCGCTTCCAATATGGGCGGAAAAACGCGGCGACGCGCCGGACCGTACGCCCGTCGATCGGGCGAGTGGGAGGCTCTGGCAATGGCTGCCCGCCACCCATCATACGACCGAACCGGCCTATCCCTCGTTGCACCAGGTACTCCTCCGCCCGCAATCGTCCAGGCGCCGGCTGGCACCGATGCCACTCCCAAGTATGCCGGAAATCGGTCAGAGGATAACCTAGTCATGTGGTTAGCCTGGATGATTCCTGGACGCTGAAGTTGCGCAGTGCAACGTCGCCGGTGTACACCCGCACGGTAGTGCTTTGAGCGAAATTGCTCTACCTGGGACGGCCCTGGCGAACCACTCTTCCAGCAGCACTGGTTTCATCTCGATCTATTGAGAGAAATACGGGGCCTTGAGACATACGCGAAATGAGGCATCGCGCAGAACGTTGCGGGCTAGGCGCCGGTAAGCTCGGCAGCGGGATAGACCGCAAGCGCCATCCCGTCCATGATGCTCCAGTGATACAGGAAGGCATCCCAGGAAAAGTAACGGTAGCTTCCCCAACCTGGATCAGAGACGTAGATGCCACCGTCGTCGTAGGCAAACGCCGTCACCACATGGGCGCCGGCAAAGACGGTATACGTGCCCTCGTCGTCATAGACGATGCCGGTATCGCCCCAGAGCGCTAGCCACACGATCACCGGATGACCTGCATCGAGGTGGGCAGTGAGCACTGAGGGATCGCCACCAGCGTAGATGACCTCGCCTATGAAGCCGTAGGCATTGAGCACGGGCACCAGCGGTTCTGGGTAAATGCCGTAATCGTCGTACCCACCCCACGCGCCATCGATATCGCCCCGGTAGCCGAGGTGGGGATTGCGAGCTTGGGGAATCGAGTTCCAAAACACTGATTCCGGAATTCCTTCGCCGAATGCGCTCGTGGCAATGTAGGCCGAGGCGTACTCGCAACTCAGGCTTCGCGCCTGTTTGTAGGCCGGTACCCAGGGAAAGTACGGGCTGCTGGGATACGGGAGGGCTGGCCCGCTTTCGGACACGGGCATCACAATCGTATCGCCCGTCACCTCATCTGGCGTCGCTGGGATGAGGATCCGCTGACCAATGTTCAAGAGATCGGGATCATCGAGACCGTTGAACGTGGCGAGGGCCACGGTATCTACTCCGTACGCTGCGGCGATCTCTTCGAGTGTGTCACCAGGTTGTACGTAGTAGGCATCGGTGACCCAAGGACTTGTTCCCTCGCGCTCCGCTGCCACCTGCGCAGCCTCGGCTGGAGATTGGCCGGGATCGGGGATGATGATGACTTCGCCGGGTTGAAGGTTCGGAGGATCCTGGATCCAGCTTGCACGGAGAATTGCCTCCGGATCAACGCCGAATTTCTCCGCGACGCTCCAGAGCGTGTCACCAGGCTTGACCCGGTACCGCTGTTGCGCTTCTACCGGCGTTGAAAGCGACACAGCAACGATGACCACCACCAGCACGGTCCATAGTGGTCGCTGGGGAAGCCGAGCGTGGCGCCAGACACCGGCGCTCCGGGTGACAGCGCGGGATTCTGGCCGAAGCGACTGAAATGACACCAACCGCCGCTTCCTATCCGGTGACCTCGCCTCACGCACACTGAACGGCGGCGCTGGCTTACCCGAGACCATCATGTCCATCCTCCGATGCGGGGCGCCCGGTGAACTAACGGAGTGTACGTACACCTGCTATCGGAGGATATCAGCCGGTGCCCTAGGATGCAACCGGGAACCAGCGCCAAACGGCGTGCTGACTGGCCGGGGCGATCTGGCGTTCGGAGGATCGGCGCTCGTGGCGAGAGGCTTCGCCGCTGATCCGTCTAGTTGTGATGCGAGATGGAAATGAAAACGGCTCGCAGCAACTATGTTGCCGTTCCCCACGCGGGGCGTGCAGGTTCGAGCCACGAGCTTCGAGCTACGAGCGACGATGAGCCCATGTGCGTGGGGCTAACGTCCCCGCTCCCTCGCTCCGCTCGGGACAAGGCTCACAAAGCAGACAAAGCCCCCTCAAGGGGCTAAAACGACATGGCGCACCGAAACCAGCCGGATTTCGCCGGCTTTGCAGACTCAGCGCAGGGACTTTAGCCTCGCGCCATAGCGTCGAGACTATTGTCGAGCGCCGTGAGGGAGTGGATCTCAAGACCCGCCCGACCGGAGTGTCCATGCCCGCGGATGGTGCGGTCGTGCATGAAGAAACCGGATCATGGCGCCACGTGCGAACAACGGAATCGCGAGTAGACGCTTACTTACGTGGCAAGCGCGACGATTTCCAGGTTTGCAAGGGGGACAGTCTGGCGAGCGCCCGATTCGAATTCGATGTCGATTACATCAACCGACAAGCCACTCGGGCGGTGTGCGCGCCGTGGCGGCCCGACGACCACGCCCGTCTTGCCGAGCCGTGCGTGATCAACGCACCGCACCCAGGCTCCCTCGGCAAATACGGCGAGCGTAGACTCGCCATCGTTATCGAGCGCAGCGACATCGGGAATAACGAGTTCGGGCCGGAGCATCTGCCCCACGATGCGTGTGGCGGGGAAGAGGACGGCTTCCTTGCCATCGCTTTCCTGGAGGAGGGCGAATGCATGCGGATGCATTGCCAGGTGGCCGAACCCTTCGGTGGCCATGAGCGCCAGGTTTGGAACGAGATCGTCCGCCATGGCATGGCGTCCCGGTAGCATGCGCCATGGCGCGAGGCGATCCTCGATTGCCGCGGAAAACACGCCTCCTAGCTCACGCTCGACGATTCCGCCGACGATGAGCGCCTTTGCGCCGATTTCGCACAACCGCTTGATTGCCGCGGCACCGGCCCACGCGCCGCCGACCACAATTGCGCCCTGCACATCCCCGGAAAGCCTGGTGGCGAGAAGCTCCTCGTCGGGGCGCGTCGCAAGCACGCGGATGGGGCCACGCACTGGAGCGCCGATCCCGACGATACCGAGCAAGCGGGATCCGACGGTTCTGATGGAAACCGCCTGCCGGCCATCCACAAACTCGACATCGCCAGGCACGAGCGCGGAGATTTCGCCCCCGCTAGTAGGTGCGAGAAAGCCGGTTCCAGTCGCCTCATCCAAGGAGATGAGCACGCCTGCAACAGGTGCGGAGACGACCAGGTTGCGCAACCCTTTCCGGACACGAGCCAGAGCCTCGCCCGCGGCAAACGATGATCCGACCGGGCGCATAAGGCTCTTGGACACCTCGGCTGGGCCGATCCCAAGCTGGTCAGCGATGGGAATCTTGATGGCGACCGAGGCGGGATCAGTGCGCGCGATGACATGGTCGGCCGCGAGCCGCTCACCAGCACGCACGCGAACCTCCGACTCTCCCAAGAGCCGGCGAATCACGCGCAGCTCATGATTCCGAACGACGAGCGGTTCGCGGTGCGGATAGTGCATGTTCATCGTCGTGCTTCCCTTCACATTCGTGCCGGTTCACGTCTGCGCCAGCGCTGACTCAGATCAGGATAACCGGCGCACCGCCGGTGGCTTGATACCATTGACGGCATCCAACCATTGCTTGAGCTTCTGCGGGCGCTGTATGCCAGTGGTCAGCAGCGTTCGGCTGCGTGCATCGATGATCACACCGACCAAGCCGCCGACGATCCGCCGCTCATCCGCAAGGGTGACTGTCTTGCCCGCGGCGTTGCCGCCGATCGCATACCGCCGCTCGGGGCGGAGCACAAGTGTGGCTGTTTCGCCAGGCCGCAACGGGAGCACCTCGACACTTCCCGATGCAACAGAGAACTGACCCATGTCACCGTTTTCATAGTGAATCTCACCCCGGCATGCCAAATCCCCCTCGTGCGTTGTCCCTCCGATAACAACCGCGCTTCCCAAGTGCGTAAGGGTGTCGTATTCAAAGATGTGGGAGGCGAGGGCCGGATCGACGGTCCCAAGAATGCCGGCCACGGCCATGAGGCCATCCTGGTCAAGTGCGAGATCGATGACTCCGTCATTGGGAACGACGTCGAGGCAATCCAAGAGTGCAAGTGCAGCTGCGCCTGGCTGATTCCAGCGCGCGAAGACCGGGCCACCGATGACGAGATCGCAGGATGACAGCGCCACGGGATGAGTTCGCGTGATCTCGGAGAGTGCACGCCGGGCAACTTGTCGCGCGAGTGCCTGCTCAATCGCAAGGTCGCGTGGGTGGTCTGGTAGCGTCCACGGGCGGATGGAGCGGTTCAGCACCCAGGCGATGAGCTCATCAGGTTGAATGTCGAAGGGGAGCCAGGATGCCGCCTCGAGAACCTCGCGTTCGGTGAGACCGGTAATCCCCGCCATCACATCGAGGTTGGGCACAGTCGCGAGCGTGCCGTCGTCGGGATTCGCGTAATGCACGTGGGTCCCGTCGTCAATGCCGATGGTGACCACGCGGCGCCCGAACACGCGTGCAATGAAGCGATTGACGAGATCAACCGCGTGGGTACGCGATAGGATGTCGCCTGTTGCCTCTGCCACGATGTTTTTGAAATCTGGCGTCGAGGCGCGAGCACGGAATGCGTCGAGCAGCTCGCGCTCAAGATCGGCGACGATGTCGGCTGGCTGGCGAGTGGCTGGGGACACGCCACGAGCACGAATCGCGGAGCCAAATGCCGTGAGCCCGTGCTCCTGTGCCTGTCCGTCGGCAATGACGACCGCGCGGGCGACGCTGCCAACGAGGCTGAGCTGCTTGATGAGCTGAATGAGGCGGGGCATCGCGTCCGCGTGATTGGAGCCGGCGATGAGGATCACCATCTCTGGCCGGAACGCTCTGAGCGCCTCGACCTGCGCAGCGGCCCATCCCCCGTCCTTTCGGCCCGCTGGCGCCACGACATGGAAGAGGCGTGCATGAGCGCGCTTGGCTGCTTCAAGCAGCGGCACGGTGATTGGGCTGGATCCAGCTTCAAGGATCGCCACCCGCACCGGTTCGGGCAGACTGGTGCAGACGAGCAGGCCGTCTACCCCGTCCCCATTAGCGATCTGCGGCATGATCAGGTCGTCGCGGACAGTGAGGGAGCGGCCAACAGACCATTCCAACTGGCGAAGGAGCTGTGACCAGCCGATCGCTAGATCCTCAAATGGAAGCTCAGCGGTGGTGGGAGCCTCTGCCTTGGCGATGAACCGGAACGCGCCAGCCACCTGCTCGAGGAGATATGCGCGGGATACGCCGCGGCCGAAATCAGCGACAACCAGCGACTCGTACGGTGTCTGTTCGTTTTCCGTCATGCGCTCCTCCACCGGAGTCTTCGCAATCAAGCCTCAACCCATGCCCGGTGGCTTCACCCACCGGACCTCTGGTGATGACTCTTCATGTGTTGGTGATGGGGCCTGCGAGCGTCAGCCGCCGAATGCAAGGGCCACCACAACCGCGATAACAGCCAGCGCCGCCGCTACCACCAGAAGAACTCTGCTCATGGAGAGGCGCGCGCGATTTGCGCTTTCACGTGCTGGAGCCGACGTATCTGCCATTGCCGCCGGCACGGCAGCGGGCTCAGAAGCAGCCGGCGTCTCTGAAGGTTGGTCACCATTGGCTGTTGTGAGCGCTGCTGGGCTGGCTGGTCTGAGACGCGTCCAGGTTTCGATGATGGCAGCGTCGGATGGCCCTGATCGCTCTCGGCGAGCAAGCCAAGGTTGCGCCACCGGCTCTGCTGGAGGAACCTCGCCCGGAAGCAGCCGCCGCCCGGCACTCATGCTCTCCGGCTCGCTGACGCTCGCGGTGGCCGCCGAGCGTGCTTCCTCTGCCTTCCTTGCCTCTTCGGCCGCTGCGAGTTGCCGAATCCATTCGGGAAGATCGCTCTCTGAGATGAAGCCCGTGGTGTCGGTAAGCTCATGCGAGCTTGGAGCGGCCGTCGGCTGCGACGGCTCGGCAGTGCTGGTGTCTGGTGGTTGCCGAAGCCAGGCCGGTAACGATGTCGAAAGGTCTCCTTTGGGGATCGCTTTGCGTGGCTCGATTGGTACGGCCTGCGCGGCGCCATCCTGGCCGCTGACACCAGCCGTGGATTCTGGCGCTCGCTCGTCCATGATTGCTGATGGCATCAATTCCAGCGGAGTGCTCGTTGCCTGCGTTGGGTCATAGGGCTGCTCGGCAGCAGCGCGCATAAGCCAGTCTGGCAATTCCAAACCATCACTGAGGTTGATTGCCGCTTCCAATCGCGCCGCAGCCACAGGACGCTCAGCGGCGACCGCTGTTTCTACCCCAAGGGATACAGGAAGCTGGCTGTGGGCATGACGTTGGGCAGCCGTCGCGGCGCCGCACGAGGAGCAAAACGCCGCACCAGGCGCCAGATATTCACCGCAGCTTGTGCACAAATGCGAGCCGCGCTCGTGCCGGATCTCGTGGCCGCAGATACGGCACAGCGTTGTGCCCTCATCATTTTTTGCGCCGCAATCCTGGCAATAGCGCACGGTCCTGAGCCTCCCGTTGCAACGTCAACCCGGGCCTGGCGATGAGCGATCAGCAAGCGTGGCCGGCCCGTCAGGAAGCAGTATAACGACGGACGAGAGGCGTGCCTCCTGCCGAAAAGTCCTATTCGTTCAAGCCACGTAGCTCGGCGCTGTCCAGCCAGATTGTGACTGGGCCGTCATTGACAAGCTCGACGAGCATTTCTGCCCCGAAGCGGCCCATCGCCACCGGCAAGCCGTAGGCGCGCAACTCCCCGGCGAATTGCTCGACAAAGGGTGCAGCGATCGAGGGAGGCGCGGCGCGAGTGAAGCTGGGCCGGCGGCCCTTCCGAGCGTCCGCATAGAGCGTAAATTGAGAGACAACGAGCATAGCGGCACTGCCAGGCGCGACTGTGTGCACATCGAGCGCTGAGCGATTGAGAGCCCCGGCGTCGTCGTCAAAGATGCGCAGGTGCGCGACCTTTTTCGCCATGAAGGCGACATCATCCCGGGTATCAGAGTGGGTGATGCCGACAAGTAACAACAAGCCCGTGCCAATCGCACCAACAACCTCATCGCCGACGAACACCCGTGCCCGGGTCACACGCTGAACGAGCACACGCATCGGCTTCTCCTCACTCGTTGCTCTCAATGGTGGCGACCGCGAGCGCGGCGATGCCCTCTCCCCGCCCGATAAAGCCAAGCCCTTCGTTCGTCGTCGCCTTGATAGATATGGCGCTTGATGGGACGTGCAGTATCGCGGCGACTGCCTCGCACATCGCGGCTGAATACGGACCGATGCGTGGCTCTTCGGCAATGACGGTCGCATCAACATTCACAACACGCCAGCCAGCCTGGTCCACGAGGGTGTGAACCTGAGCCAGCAGCGTTCGGGAATCGGCGTCGCGAAAGGCTGGATCGCTTGGTGGAAAGTATGTGCCGATATCGCCAAGCGCCGCTGCGCCGAGCACGGCGTCGGCGATGGCGTGCAGCAATACATCGGCATCGGAATGACCGGCGAGGCCGAGATGGTGCGGGATAGCAATGCCGCCTAAGAAAAGCTGACGGTGAGGGGCGAAGCGATGGACGTCGTAACCAATCCCCGTGCGAATCGTCATCGTGTTGCCCCGTGAGTATGCAGGCGCAGCAGCGCCTCAGCGATCGGGAGGTCGTCGGCGGTGGTGATCTTGAGATTGAGGCGAGACCCTTCGACGACGGCGACAGGCCAACCAAGCGCTTCAAAGAGCGCTGCCTCGTCAGTTACGATCAGATGTTGAGCGTGGGCGTGGTGAAATGCCTCAAGCAGCCGGGCACGTTGGAACGCTTGCGGAGTCTGCGCTGCCCAGACACCTTCGCGAGGAATTGTTTGAACGATTCTCCCCGACTCCACGCGCTTCAGGGTATCGACGACGGGAATCGCGGCGATTGCGGCGCCGTGCTCGGCGGCTGCCGCTACGCACGCGTCGAAGAGCGCGGCGCTCACCAGTGGTCGCGCCGCATCATGGATGGCCACAAGCGATGTACCGGGTGGGATGGCTGCGAGGCCGGCCGCAACCGAATCTTGTCGAAGCTCGCCGCCCGCGACGATGGCGTGCAGCTTGGGAAAGCTGTGTTCGTGGACGAGAGCTTCCACCCGCGGTCGGAGCGACTCGCTCGTGACGAGGACGACGGCTGCGATGGTGCCTGCGCGATGGGCGGCTTCGAGGGCATAGCTCACCACGGGCTTGCCGCCAAGCGGTGCCAGAACCTTCGGCGTGGCGCCGAAGCGCAGGCCGCGTCCTGCCGCAACAATGATGGCGACCGCGAACGGATCAGGAGTCTGCATGCTTTGGGGTGGCGAACACCATGCGACCCGCGCCAGTTTGCAAGAGCCGGGTCACCGTGACGGGTACCTGGGTGCCGACGAGATGCTTCCCTCCGTCAACGACCACCATCGTGCCATCGTCGAGGAACCCGATACCTTGCCCAGCCTCGCGGCCTTCCTGGACAAGCTTCAATTGGATTTCTTCGCCTGGCAGGACAATCGGACGCAGAGCGTTCGTGAGCTCATTGAGGTTGAGGACCGGAACGCCTTGAACTTGGGCGACGCGATGCAGGTTGTAATCGTTGGTGAGGATCTTTCCGCCGCATTCCTGCGCGAGCCGGATCAGCTTGCCGTCAACGTCGCGCTCCTCTGGCACAGCCGCGTCAACGACTTCAACCCGCTCGGGAAACTCTTGCCGCAAGCGCTTGAGCGTATCGAGACCGCGGCGGCCTCGCGCCCGGCGGAGATGATCGTCTGAGTCGGCGATGCGCTGCAGTTCATCAAGCACGAATCGCGGCACAAGGAGGGTGGCGTCGAGAAAGCCCGCGCGCAGCATTTCAGGAATGCGGCCATCAATCGCGATATTGGTGTCCACAATGACGCGAGGAGAGGGCGGAGGAGAAGCCGGATTGCGCTGTCGCGTCCCTACCGCGGTGACGAGGCGGCCTTTGACAAGGGGAACCAGGAGGTCACGACGCCGCAGATAGACGACCGTCGTGGTCAATAGGCAGAGGATGACAGCGACGACGAAAGGAAGAAAGCGCCCGAACGGGTCGGGAAGGAACGACAGCGGGATGGCGAGGAGGGCGCTTAGGAGCGCGCCAAAGGTGAGGCCCGCGGCGAGAGCAACAAGCTCGAGTGCGGAGGCAGCAGCGATGGAGTCCCGGACGTTCCGAAAGACCGCCCACGTGAGATGGGGACCTAAGACATAACCAAGCCCGCCAATGGCGAGGGCGATGAGCAGAAGTGTCGCCTTGGGATTTGCGGCATCTCCGAGGGTCGCGAGGATATCACCCGCCGTGAACCCGAGTGCGAGTCCGATAGCGAGCCCGATCAGCCGGAGCGTGATTCGCATCACCGGATTCCGGAAAATAGCCGTTGTCCCGGGCGTGTTGTGGCTCATTGACCCGGACGGCGCAGATCGTCAAAAACTGCCGCGCACCAAATCCGTTCGGATTGGCGCTGCTTAGGTGAGTGTAGCACGGACAGCGACCGCTCCCACGGGTTCGGCGGCTGCGCGCAAGCGACCGGCCGCTGCCCGCAAGCGCTCGACGCATTCGGGTGGGACGGGTGCCTTGCCGAGCTCGCGCCCAGCTTTGAATCCTTCGCCGTGATAGTCGCTGCCACCGGTTGGGATCAGATCATTGCGGTCGGCAATCGAGCGTAAATAGGCCTGTGTTCCCTCGTCATACTCGGCGTAATAGACCTCGATGCCGAGGAGACCGGCGGGGATGAGCCGGCGCAGCGTCAGGTCAACATTGCCGGTGCTCAGTGGATGCGCGAGCACGGGAACACCTCGCGCTTTGCGGATGAGCGCGATTGCTTGTTCCGGCACAATCTTCCCGCGGGGAACGAAGGCGGGCCTGCCTGCGGCAAGGTAGCGCTCGAACGCCTCCTGAATCGAGGTGACGTACCCCTGCTCGATCATTGCTCGTGCCACGTGCGGCCGGCCGATCGTTCCTGGTCCTGCCAGCTCGCGCACGCGGTCGAGCGAGACGGGGAGACCGATCGCGGAGAGCCGGGCGACAATCTGCTCGATACGCGCCAGCCGTAGGTGTTCGAGCTCCGCGAGCGCGTGGAGCAGATCAGGGTCGGTGTGGTCGAGTTCGTAGCCGAGTATGTGGACCTCAAAGGGGCCAATGTCGCTGCTGAGCTCGATGCCGGGAATGAACGAGATGCCGAGCCGCTCGGCCGCCGCTGAGGCGGCAGCGATCCCGGCGACCGTGTCATGATCGGTCAGGGCGAGAACAGTAATGCCGCGCCGGGCCGCCTCGTGCACGAGCTGGGCTGGCGAAAGGAGACCATCAGAAACATTGCTGTGGGTATGAAGGTCGATCATTGGCTCACTGGGGGTCGGTAGCGAGGCGTTCCGCCCCGCTACCGGCGGTAAGAAATAGGCTTACCGAGGCTCGACAATGAGGCGAATGGCCGTGCGATCCTCGTTATCGATGGTGACGTCAATGAACGCCGGCAGGCAGACGGCCTCGATGCCGGTCTCGCGGAGGTAATCGCGGGCGATGGCGACTGCCTTGATGGCTTGATTTGTCGCTCCTGCGCCGATGGCCTGGACCTCCGCGCGTCCAAGCTCTCGCACGACGCCAGCGATCGCTCCTGCAACGGCGCTTGGCCGTGAGCGCGCGGAAACCTTGAGCACCTCTCCATTGCGCTGGGCGGGCTCTGCCCCTGCAGGCGACGTGCGCTCGGCGCCGGTGAGCAGGGTGCTCTCAGACCTGGTCATATGATCACCGGTCACCGCTTCCTGGATGTCAGCCATCTCGGCTGTAGGCTCCTCCCGGAGCTCGACCTCATCCGCATCCGGAGGGAACCGCATGCCAGATGGATCGATCTTGATGTCACGAAGGTCGAGCTTACTAAAGAACCGATTCATCCCTAGGATCTCCCTTGTGAGCGCCACCTCGTCCAGGCAGCGCTCCTGCTGCGACCAGTTGTTTTGCCCCACCTCGCCAAGTGAGAGCGGGGCACACCCGATTGATGCTGGCATCCCCAGCCACGCCAGAGAGCCATTGTACTCCGAATGATTCCGCGCGCTAGGCATCGGTGCCGTCGCGTGGCCGGGAATTCAACCCGGACGTTGACGACCAGCAACGCCAGCGCAAGGCGGCCTTGCCACCCGTCTGGCGATGAGGCCGGTGCTAAGTCTACGACAGTTCACGCACGGTTCAGTTGGTCCAGACAATCAAACGGCCCGGCAGCGTAGCGCGGCTTGTGCCGCGTCGCCGCCAGGCCGATGATGAGTTCGTTGCTCAGCGCGCTTGCTGCCGAGAGGATGGCAACCAAGCAGGCGTTGTTACCGAGCGTATTCGACGGCGCGAGTCTCTCGGATCACCGTCACCTTGATTTGGCCCGGATACTCCAGGCTCTCCTCGATCTTCCTGACCACGTCTCGCGCAAGACGAGCCGCCGCAAGATCATCGATTTGGGTGGGCGAGACCAGGATGCGCACCTCGCGGCCGGCCTGAATCGCGAATGACTTTTCCACGCCCTCGAACGAATTGGCGACGCCTTCCAGCGCTTCCAGACGCTTGATATACGTCTCGACCATCTCCCGCCGGGCGCCTGGCCGGGCGCCGCTAATGGCGTCAGCGGTCGCGACAATGAAGGCCTCGACCGTCTGTGGCTCTTCCTCACCGTGGTGCGCCGCGATAGCGTGGACGATCTTCGCCGATCGCCCAAGGCGGCGGGCAATGTCTGCGCCGATCAACGCGTGCGGCCCCTCGACCTCATGATCCACGGCCTTGCCGATGTCGTGGAGGAGGCCTGCCGTCTTGCAGACATTGACATCAGCGCCAAGCTCGGCAGCCAGCGCGGCCGCGATCAGCGAGACCTCAAGCGAGTGCGCGAGAACGTTTTGCCCGTAACTGGTTCGGAATTTCAGCCGGCCAAGGAGCTTAATCAGATCGGGATGGAGGCCAACGACATTGGCCTCGTAGGCCACGCGCTCTCCTTCCTCGCGAATGACCTGATCGAGCTCGGCCTGCGTCTTTTGCACCACTTCTTCGATGCGCGCTGGATGGATGCGCCCATCCTGCATCAGCTTCCCAAGCACCCGCCGGGCGAGCTCGCGACGCAGGGGATCAAACGCGGAGACCGTGATGACCTCTGGCGTATCGTCAACAATGAGGTCAACACCGGTCGCTTGCTCCAGAGCGCGAATGTTGCGCCCCTCTCGGCCAATGATCCGGCCCTTCATGTCGTCACTTGGCAGCGGGACGACAGAAACAGTTGACTCCGCGACATAGTCGGTAGCAATGCGCTGAATCGTTGTTGCGAGAATCTTGCGCGAACGGCGCTCGGCCTCCTCGTGAAGCTCTTGCTCGATCTCGTGCATCCGGCGAGCGGCCATCGCCCGCGCTTCCGCTTCAACCTCAGCCACGAGCTGCTGCTTGGCCTCTTCTGCCGTGAGACCGGCGATGCGCTCCAGCTCCTGAAGGTGGCGGCCGCGAGCCTGCTCAAGCTCCTGCGCCTGCCGTGCGCGCTCCTGTTCCCAGGCTTCGCGCGCGCGCTCGAATTGTTGCTCTTGTTTGCGGAGAGCGTTTTCGCGTTGTTCGAGCGATGCGGACTTCCGGTCGATGCTCTCCTCTTTTTGTTCGATCCGCCGCTCAATTCGCTCGACTTCTTTACGCCGCTGCGTAAGCTCTCGGTCGAGCTCTGCACGCAGCCGAATTGCCTCATCCTTCGCCTGAAGCGCCAGTTCTCGCCGTTTTGCTTCGGCTGCTTCGATGATCCGGTCTGCCTCAGCCTGCGCGGATCGGACGCGCGAATTGGCTTTGCGGTCCAAAATCACATAAGCAATGGCGAAGCCGAGTCCAAATGCGAGAACTGCGTCCAGGACGAGGGCCATGATGTCCATGAACACCGCTCCTCGTGCTGGTTCCCCCGGAGGGGAATCGATCAATTGTTAAGGTGTCGCGCGGATGGATCGACCGCTGGTCGGTGTTGTCCATGGCGCCGGCTGGCGCCATCTCCTCCCGCGTGTATCTCCCCGAGGCCATCATACGGGGTGGACGTTCAGAGCGTCAAGCGCTGCTGTCCGGGCTGATGCATGGTCATTGATGTGCGGGGATGGTCTGGCTCTGCTTGGTGACCGGTGGTTCAGGCCGTGGTCCGCGGCGTGCCGGAGAGGCCTGGGTGCCATGCACGCCACGCGGGCTGAGGTTTGCCGGGAAGCACAAGAAGGGAGCCGGGGAGCAAGACAATGCGCCTCCCCGGCTGGTGCGATGAATTACTCCGTCTGAAGGCACCAGTGTCAGTCGTTGTCTTGCCCGTGCTCGGGATTGGTTCCTGCCTGGCGTCGCCGGCGGCGCTCGGTCATGGCGGCGCTCAACCGGGTGAGTCCGCGAGCAGAGAGATCCACGGCGCGTGTGGCAATCGCTTCAGCCGCCAGCGCAACCGGCTTGAGACGCCGTGCCCACGATTTGGCCATCTCAATTCTGGCACCTGCGCTTCCGGCTGGACGTGCCTGCTCTGGCGCCGGGGTGGCCGGTTGCTCCATTGTGACGGCCGCTTGCGGGTTGTCTGGCTTTGCTGGCCGGGCTCGTTCAGGCTCGGTCCGGGGAGGTTGCGTCGGCGGTGGAACAATCTGGCTCGACGAAGCGTCCTGGGTCACGTCCATGGCAGACCTCCAATCCATTGCTGGATGCCAAACGAGACGAACAACCCGAAGCTCTTTGCGGAAAAAGCATACTCCTTTCCGGCGTGTGCTGCCACTGGTGCTGGCGCAGCGCCAGCGGGACATCAGCCCGATTAGCGCTGGAGGACGGCGACCGCGTCAGATGTGGCCGCGGCCTCAATCTCTGCCCGCGTCGCACAAAGGAAATCACCGGGCATCGTGTGCTTGAGGGCGCTGGCGGCCAAGCCGAGATTGAGGGCTCGGGACAGGTTGTCCGGTTCTTCGATAAAGGCCGCGATAAAGCCCCCGGCGAAGGCATCGCCGCCGCCCAGCCGGTCAACGACCTCGATCGCTCGCCAGTCTGTGTCTGCGACGGTTTCGCTTGGGCCGAGTGCCATGGCGCGGAGGCGCAGGGAGCGGCTCGTTTCGGCTTTCTTGCGCGTGAGGACGCAGACAGCGATGCCGAGGCGGCTGCGCGCCTGGGCCATAACTTCCTCATGTGAGCCTTGCAAGCCGAAGAAGGTTTCCAGGCTGCCGCGACCCGCGAAGAGCACATCAACCAGGGGAACGATTTCGACGAAGCAGGCGCGTGCTTCCTCCTCGCTCCACAGTTTGGAGCGGTAGTTGAGATCGAAGAAGACCGGGATGCTGGCGGCGTTTGCGGCGCGGATCGCGGCGAAGGTTTCTGCTCGGCAGCCATCGCTGAGGGCCGGGGTAATGCCCGAGACGTGCAACGCGGCTGCTTCGCGAAGGATCGCCGGCCAGTCGAATGCACCAGGCGCGATCCTGGCAAATGCTGAGCCTGCCCGGTCGTACGTCACGGCCGATGGACGTGGATCGGTCCCTTCCTCAAGGAAGTAGAGCCCCATGCGTCCCTCATGATCTGAGACCCACTGAACGCCGGAGATGTCGACGCCATGGGCGCGGGCTTGCCGGCCTATGTAGCGGCCGAGAGGAGTATCCGGCAACCGGGAGACCCAGGCAGCGTGGACGCCGAGGCAAGCGAGGGTAACGGCCGTGTTGAGCTCGGCGCCGCCAGGGCTGAGGTTCAAGCTAGCCGAGCGTTCGAGCCGCTCATTCGCGGGTGGCGTGAGGCGGATCATTGCCTCGCCGAACGTGACGACGCGGTGTCGCGGTGATGCGGTCCCTGTTTCCATAGCGTGATGCGCTCCTCCCGGTGCGGTGCGTTCCTGCGTGATCCTAACGGGCATATCTTAGCGTTCCCAGAGGATTTGACGGGGGTGCCTCGCCGTGATCCGTTGCCGGTGGTGCGGACTCCGAGGAGGGAGGTGGATGTGATTCCGAGGAGCACTAAAGGGTGGCGCGGTCGATGTCGGGGTGGTCTTGACAATTGCTCCAAAAAAGATGAAAAACATGATGCACGTTGTAAGATGCCGCAACGCGCTCACAGTGCCCAATCGGGGGTGCTGGCTCACAATGGCATCTCCGGGCAGTGGCAGTGGCCGCGGCCCTGTAGTCATGAAGAAGGGAGCATCGCTGTGGCACGGGTCATCTTCGAGGGGGTTACCAAGCGGTTTCCAGGCGGTGTCGAGGCGGTCAAGAACCTGACGATGGAGGTCCAGGATCGAGAGTTCTTGGTGCTCGTCGGACCCTCGGGCTGCGGGAAGTCCACCGCGATGCGGATGGTGGCCGGACTGGAGGAGATCACCGAGGGACGGATCATCATCGGTGACCGGGTGGTGAACGACTTACCGCCGAAGGACCGCAACGTCGCGATGGTCTTCCAGAGCTACGCGCTCTATCCCCACATGACCGTCTACGACAACCTCGCCTATCCGCTCAAGCTGCGAAAGGTGCCGAAGCAGGAGCGTGACCGGCGCGTGCGCGAGGCCGCACGCATCCTCGATATCGAGCAGTTACTTGATCGCAAGCCGAAGGCGCTCTCCGGCGGCCAGCGCCAGCGCGTCGCCCTTGGGCGGGCCATCGTGCGCCAGGCCGATGTGTTCCTGATGGACGAGCCGCTCTCGAACCTGGACGCGAAGCTGCGCGTCCAGACGCGCGCCGAGTTGATCAAGCTCCACGAGCGTGTGCAAACGACCACCATCTACGTCACGCACGACCAGGTCGAGGCGATGACGATGGGCGACCGCATCGCGGTCATGAGCCTCGGCGTGCTTCAGCAACTGGATACGCCGCAAAACCTGTACGATAAGCCGGCCAACAAGTTCGTCGCAGGGTTCATCGGCTCGCCAGCCATGAACTTCGTGGACGTGACGATCCAGCAGGCGGATGGCGCGCTCTATGCCGTCAGCTCCGGCCTGCGGCTACGCGTGCCGGACTCGAAGGCTGCCGCGTTGCGCAGCTACATCGGGCAGACCGTTACCCTCGGCGTGCGCCCGGAGCACTTGGTCGAGCGCTCGCGTGCCAATGGCCTCGCTCCAGCAGATTCGAAGGTGCCTGTGACGGTGGACGTGATCGAGCTTCTTGGTAACGAGATCTTCGTCTACCTGACGACGGACAACAACATGACCTTGACGGCCCGGATGGATCCGGATGTGCGTATTCAGCGCGGGCAGCGCATCGAGGTCACCGCGCCACCGGAGAAGCTGCATTTCTTCGATCCGCAGACGGAAGTCGCGCTCTAGACGTGTGCCGGGCGCTACGGCACGAGCCGGGGCGTTGCGTCCCGCGAATCACCCACATTCACAGGCAGCCGGGATATCCTCCCGGCTGCTGGTGTTAATGGGCCGGTCTTCGAAGCTGTTGCTGGTATGGTCCGCCTTGCGTGTGCCGTACAATCGCGCCCGGTCTTGTGTGAAAGAGGAGCAGAGTGATGGCCGAAGAATCTGAGATGCGGTTGAGCCGGGCGACATTGGCGGTCAAGGGCGGCGTGGACCTCGCGCCAGGCGACGAGGTCGCTCCACCAATCCACGTTGCGTCCACCTTTGTGCTTCCAGGCGATCCCACGCCTGGAGCGTACTCCTACGCTCGCTTGGGCAGCCCCGCCTTTGTACCCTTGGAGCGGGCGATGGTGCAGCTTGAGGGGGGGAGCGACGCGGTGGTATTCAATGCTGGCATCGCGGCGGCTATCGCTCTGCTCGAAGAGGCGCGACCAGGATCAGCGCTTGTCATGGCTGAGGATGCCTACTACGGCATCCGAGTCTGGGCGCGCGACACGCTGCCAGTCCGCGGCATCGAGGTGCGCTTCGTCAATCAGCAAGATCTTGAGGCGGTGGACCGCGCACTCGACGGGGCGACGCTCCTCTGGACCGAAACGCCCACGAATCCTCATCTCGCGGTCTGCGATCTGGCAGCGATCGGCGCGATTGCTGGGCGCCGGGGCGTGCCCTGGGCTTGCGACAACACGTTTGCTACACCGCTGCTGCAACGTCCCCTGGAGTTCGGCGCGACCGCTGTCATGCACAGCCTGACGAAATACATTGGGGGACATAGCGATCTCGTGCTCGGCGCTGTCGTTTGCGCCGAATCAACCCTGGCAGCGCGTCTTCGGGCTCGGAGGAATAGCAGCGGCACCCAGCCAGATGGGTTTTCGTGCTGGCTCGCGCGGCGTGGCGTGCAAACTCTGCCGGTGCGCGTCCGGCAGCAATGTGCCTCCGCCCTGGAGCTTGCAGAGCGCTTGGCGCGGCATCCGGCGGTGAAGCGGGTGTACTACCCTGGTCTGGCCGGTGATCCGGGACACGAGGTCGCCTGTCGGCAAATGGAAGGGGGCTTTGGCGGCATCGTCTCGATCGTTGTGCATGGTGGCGCCGATGCGGCGCGGAAGGTCGTGGAAGGCTGCCAAGTTTGGGTGCCGGCAACGAGTCTCGGCGGCGTTGAGTCGTTAATCGAGCGGCGCTCGCGCTGGGCAGGAGAGGTTGCCGATCCAGCTCTGCTCCGTCTCTCGGTCGGGCTGGAGGACGTTGAGGATCTCTGGCGTGATCTTGACCAGGCCCTGAGACGCGCCGTCGAGCATGTGTGACGCGCGTGCGTTTCGCATCGCGCGGAGCGCAAGCCCCGCTCCCTCGCTGCGCTCGGGACAAAGCTCAGCCAAGGATGCCGGCGAAAGCCGGCTGCATTGCAGGGGCTGCGCCATTTCCAGCCCCGTTTAGGGGGCTTTTGGGGTTGAGCGCGGGTCTTTCGGCCCGCGCGTAGACCGACACGATGCTGGGATTCACTACTGCTCTCGGCCAGACAGCGAGCTGTACGGTGGTTCCGGCTGAGTTGTGCACGGTGGTGCGGGTCTCGCGACCCGCACGTGCCTGACAAACCTGGTGACAGTCGCTTCTGGATCGGCTCGCGTTCAGTCTCCGACCGACTGCGTGCTGCTAGCGAGCGAGCTTCGATTGAATATCGCGTATCGAAGCCTCCAACTCTTCGACGCGCTCGCGTTTTTCCTTGATGCGCTGGGAAACCTCGGCAATGCGCGATTGCAGCACGTCTGGCGATTCCGTGGGCCGTGGATGAGCGAGCGCGATTTCCCACCGGGCGATCGCGCTCTCGTCCAGCGAGATGGATTCGCGAAGCCGGTACAACTGCTCCCGCTTGCGGGCAAGCGCGTCGTGGAGCTTTTGCTCCCACGCCGTGCGTCGCCGGGCCCGTTCGACCGCCGCGTTCTCGAAGATCTTATCGCAGGCGGCGCGGAACCGCTGCCAGAGCGCCTCGGCGCGGTCGCGTCGCACAGGCCCGATCGTCTTCCACTCTGCCTGGAGGATCTTGGCTTCCTCGGTTGCCGCGACCGGATCGGCGGCGTAGGTGAGGGCCTCGGCGGCCGCGCAGAGCTCTTCCTTGCGGCGAAGGTTTTCTTGCTCTTCGCGGTCGCGGTCCTGGAAGGCAGCGGCGCGACGCTCAAAGAAGCTCTGGGTCGCGGCGCGGAACCGCTGCCAGAGCGCCTCGTCCGCCTCCTTGCCGCACGGGCCAATGGTCTTCCACTCCGCCTGCAGCGCCTTCATCGCCTCAGTGGTTTCTCGCCAGTCTGTGGAGGTGGAGAGCTCTTCCGCGCGGACGCAGAGCGCCTCTTTCCGTTGCCGGTTTTCTTCGAAGACCGCCGCTCGCTGCTCGAAGAAGCGATCCTGAGCACTGCGAAACCGGCTCCAAAGCTCTTCGTCCGCCGCGCGGCCAGCCGAGCCGACCGTTTTCCATTCCGCTTGCAGGGCGCGCAGGGCTTCGGCGGTGGCGCGCCAGTCTTGCGAATCTGCCAGGGCTTCGGCGCGTGCGACAAGCTCCTCCTTCTTGACCCGGTTCGCTGCCCATTGCTGCTGGCGCTCTTCGAAATATTGGTTGCGGCGCTGATTGAACGCTTCGCGGGCCGCCTGGAACCGGTTCCAAAGGGGATCGTCGAGATCGCGGCCGGCAGGCCCGATCGCTTTCCATTCATCGACGAGGGCGCGGAATGCCTCGCTGGTCGTTTTCCACGCGGTTGACAGGCTGAGCTCTTCCGCGCGAGCAACAATCGCCTCCTTGGCGCGCCGGCGTTGCTCGACCTGCTCGAGGATCATGCTTTCCAGCGCCTGAAGTTGCGCCGATATTGCAGCGACGCCCTCTTCAGTTTGGCGCTGGGCGTCAGCCAGAAGGCGCCGGACCCGTCCCAGGAAGTACACCTTGTTTGGATTGTCCTGTACCTCCTTCGCCAGGGCTTCAACGCGCTCGGCGAATTTGGCCAGTGAGAACGGGACGGCGCTGCCGGGCGCCGTGGCAGGCTCCCCGGCGTGAGCGGGCGCTTCTGCCGCGACCCGCCCGTCTGCCACTGGCGGGCTTGCGAGCTCCGACGCCGGTGTGCTGGCAGCAGCGGTGAGCTCCCCAGCCTGGCCATCCGCGCTGGGGGCAGGCTGTGAATCACCTGCCAGTGTCTCCGGCGCATTCGGGACTGGCGGCGCATCTTGCTCACCGGATGCTGGAATGCTGGTTTCAGCGAAATCCATCTGAGGCGCTTCTGTCATTGGCTGGCTCTCCGCGGGGTGACTGCTCGTGGCACCGCTCAGTTCGGCGAATGTCATGCCATTGGACTCGCGAGTCTCAGTCTGCTTCGTCTCCACGTTGCTCCCTCCATGCATCAAGTTTACCGATTTCTGACAATCGGCGCGTGGCATGCTGTGGCAACCTGCTGGCCGGCGCTGGCAGCGCGCGTGCCCGGTTGCGGAGGGTGCGGGCTGCGCTCTATGCTGCCCTGGTTGGAAACGATGGGAATGGTTCCGAGAGGATAGGGACGAGGACAACCAACCGATGCGCATGTCACACCTGTTCGGCCGCACGCTGCGTGAGGCGCCGGGCGACGTTGAACTCATTAGTCACCAACTGATGCTTCGGGCCGGTATGATCCGGCCGCTGGGAGCGGGCATTTTCAGCTTGCTCCCGCTCGGATGGCGCGTCGTGCGCAAAGTCGAGCAGATTATCCGTGAGGAAATGGATGCGATCGGCGGGCAAGAGATGCAGATGCCGGTTGTGCATCCCGCGGACATCTGGAAGGAATCCGGCCGCTATTACTCGGTGGGTCCGGAGATGGCCCGGTTCAAGGACCGGAACGACCGGGACATGGTCCTGGCGATGACGCACGAGGAAGTGGTTGCGTTCTTGTGCAGAACGGAAATCAACTCCTACCGGCAGCTCCCGCAAATTGTCTATCACTTGCAGACGAAGTTTCGGGATGAGCCACGGGCAAGGGGCGGGCTCATCCGCGTGCGGGAATTCACGATGAAGGATTCCTACAGCCTGGATGCGGATGAGGCAGGGTTGGATGTCTCCTACCGCCTCCATTGGAAGGCGTACGATCGCATCTTCCGGCGCTGTGGGCTGAATTTCATCGTGGTCGGCGCCGATGTGGGCATGATGGGCGGCTCCGCATCGCACGAGTTCATGGCCTTCTCGCCGAACGGGGAGGACACGGTGCTCATTTGCCCGGCCGGAGATTACGCGGCGAACCGCGAGGTGGCGACGTTCCGCCGCGAGCCGCCGGTACAGGAGCCACTCCTTCCCATGGAAGAAGTCGCCACGCCAGAAACTCCGACAATCGAGGCGCTAGCCGCTTTTCTCGGCATTCCGAAGTCACGCACGGCAAAAGCGGTGTTCTACAAGGCTGGCTCGGGACGGTTCGTGTTCGCAGTGATTCGTGGTGACTTGGAGGTCAACGAGACGAAGCTGAAGAAAGCCGTTGGTGAGCCAAACCTTGTTTCCGCGAATGGGGAGGAGATTCGTGCTGTTGGGGCGGAGCCTGGCTATGGCTCGCCAATCGGCGTGCGGGGGGCGATCATCGTTGCAGACGAAAGCGTCCGAGACACGCCGAACCTCGTCGCTGGGGCGAACCGGCTTGGCTATCACCTCAAGAATGTGAACCTTGGCCGCGATTTTCATGCCGACATCATTGCGGACATTGCGTCAGCTGAAGATGGATTCCCGTGTCCGGTTTGTGGGACGCCGATGCGCGCGGAACGCGCAATTGAAGTGGGCAACATCTTCAAGCTCGGCACGCGGTACAGCGAGGCGCTTGGCGCCACCTACCTGGATGCGGAAGGGAAGAGCCATCCGATCGTGATGGGCTCGTACGGGATTGGCAGCGGGCGGGTGGCGGCCACGATTGTTGAGCAGAAGCACGATGATAGGGGCATCATCTGGCCGTATGAGGTGGCGCCGTTCCACGTCTCTCTCGTGTCTTTGGCGCGGGACAGTGAAGAAGAGACGGCCAGGGTGGCTGATCGGCTGTATGGCGAGCTTGTGGCCGCTGACATTGAGGTACTCTACGACGAGCGGCTTGACCAGAGCGCTGGCGTGAAATTCGCCGATGCCGATCTGATCGGCAACCCGCTGCGCGTCACGGTGTCGCCGCGCACGGTCAAGGCAGGCCAAGTCGAGCTCAAGGCCCGGAACGAAGAGGCTGCCGAGTTAGTGCCCTTGGGGGAGGCGGTGCAAGCGATCAAAGAGAAGCTTGCCGCCATCGCCGCAAGCGAGCGAGCAGCGGCTGGATTGGAGTCCTAGGGCAGCGCAACCTTCGACTTCCTGTCTCGCCCGGCCTCACAACGCCGATGTGACAAGCGGTCACCGGCCTGAGCTCTTCGCTGCGCGATGCTGCGGCCGCTAGATCAAAAGGTGGACTTTGATCTCACCGCCAGCGTTCGCGGCGGCGAACCCAGCGGCGGCCTGATCGAGCGGGAGTGCCCGCGTCACGAGGGAGGTGACATAGACCTCGCCTTCGGCGATGAGGCGCATCGCCTCCAGCACGTCTTCACGCGTGTACATCGCTGAGCCTTGAATGCGGATCTCCCGGTCTTGAATCAGCTCGAGCGGCACGCGGACATCGGCTTCCGGGACGCCGACAACGACCACCGTCCCGCCCTTCAGCGCGAGGCTGATCGCCTGATCCATCGTCTGCTGGATCGCGACGCAGTCGAAGACGACGTCGGCCCGTCCGCCGAGCCGCTCGCGCATCATGGCGACGGCGTCGCTCTCGGTCGGGTCGAAGACGGCGTCGGCGCCGAGGGCCAGTGCCCGCTCTCGCTTGAACGGGCTGAGGTCGGTCGCGACGATGGTGCGGGCGCCGGCCGCTCGCGCCGCCTGCAGGGTGAGCAGGCCGATCGTGCCGGCGCCGAGCACGGCCACCCGTTGCCCGGCGACGCCGCCAGCGACGCGGACGGCGTGCGTCCCGGTCGCCAGCGGCTCGACCATCGCGGCTTGGGCCGCGTCGAGCCGGGGATCGGCGACGACCAAGCGGCCCGCTGGCGCGATGAAGGAGTCGGCCATGCCGCCGGCCAGCGGGCCGACGCAGCCGACGACGGTGAGCCGCTCGCAGAGGTTGTAGCGGCCGGAGCGGCAGTACTCACATTCGCCGCAGATGATGTTCGGCTCGAGGATGACGCGGTCCCCAGCACGAACGTCTGTGACGCCCGGCCCGACGGCCTCAACCGTCCCAACGACTTCATGACCGGGAACGACTGGGAGCGAGATGAACGGGTGCTTGCCGTGATAGGCATGCAGATCCGAGCCGCAGATGCCGACGCGCTCCGAGCGGATCAGCACCTCGCCTAATCCAGGCTCCGGCTTCGGCACCTCACGGACGACGATCCGCTCAGGGCTTTCCAACCACACCTGACGCATCGGTGTCCTCCGCTCCCGCAAAGGAGCAATGCGCATGAATATTCTCTGGACGTTCCGCTCCGCCGCGCGCTACGCCGAAGGAGCGATTTGGACTTTGAGCCCCTCGCCGCGCCGCACGAGCTCGACGGCCTCCGGGAACTGATCGATCGGCAACGTGTGCGTCACCATCTTTTCGGTATCGATGGCGCCCGCCGCGATGATGTCGATCGCCGGACCGTAGCTGTTGAGGACGGCCATCGAGCCAATGATGGTCAACTCCTCGTTGTAGATCTTGAACGCATCGTAGGCCGCCTTCTCGCCCGGAGGACAGACGCCGAAGAGGAGGAGCTTTCCGGCGCGGATCACGGCGTTGATCGCTTGCTCAGCGACCTTCGTCTTTCCCGTAGCCTCGATCACGATGTCGAAGCCGCGTGGGGCGACGTGGCGCACCTCGTCGAGCGAGGCGCCGACGATGTCGAATCCAAACGAGCGGGCGATCTCTTGCCGCTTCGGGTTGATGTCGATGATGGCGACGACGCTGGCTCCGTTGAATCGCGCCACCTGCGCATTCTGGAGCCCCATCGGCCCGGCGCCATAGATGAGGTACGTGTCGCCGACGCGAGGCTGGAGCAGGTGGAAACCGTGGACGACGCAGCTGACCGGCTCGATCAGGGCGGCGGCCGCGAAGTTCATCGACTCGGGGATCGGATAAACCGTCCGCTCGGGGACTGCGACGTACTCGGCGAAACCGCCGGGGTGACGGCCGACGCCGACCGCGTTCCACCGCTCGCACAGATTGCCGTGGCCTCGCTGGCAGAAATAGCACTCCCCGCAGTTCAGCGTCGGGTCGACGCCGACGCGGTCGCCGACCTTGACGCCGACGACGTCGCGGCCGATGGCGACGACGGTGCCCCCGAATTCGTGTCCGGGCACGATGGGGTACTGCGTGGGCGGGAATTCACCGTCGATGATATGAATGTCGGTGCCGCAGATGCCGCAGGCGCCGACCTGAATGACGACGTCCTTCGGGCCGGGCTCGGGATCCGGCACGCGCTCGACGCGGACGACGCCCGGCTTGTCGATCACGACCGCTTTCATCTCACATCACCTCAATCACTTGACCGCGCCCATCGACAGGCCGCGGACGAGCTGGCGCTGGGCAATCCAACCGAGGATGACGATCGGCAGCACCGCCATCGTACTCGACGCCGCCAGCTTCGCCCAGAAGAGCCCTTCCGATGTGACGAACCGAACCATGAAGATCGGCACTGTTGCCGTCCCAGCCGCGGCGAGACTGACCGCAAAGAAAAACTCGTTCCAGGCGAAGATGATGGCGATGAAGGCGGTCGCGACTAGGCCTGGGAGCGTCATCGGCAGGATGATCTGCACCATTTCCCGAAGCAGCCCCGCGCCATCGACCCTCGCCGCGTCGAGGACGTCGCGCGGTACCTCCTCGAAGAAGGAGCGCAGCATCCAAATCGCGATCGGGAGGTTCATCGCGGTGTACAGGATGATCAATCCCTGCACGGTTCCGAGGAGCTTCGCATCCCGATAGATGATATACAGCGGCACGATCACGCCGGCGGGCGGGAGGAACTTAGTCGAGATGAAGAAGAAGAGGATGTCCTTCCATTTCTGCGGGGGATGCAGCGCCAAGCCGTAGGCGGCAGGGACGGCGAAGAGCATGACCAGCGTCGTGGAGGCGAGGGAGGCGATCAGGGAATTGCGGAAGAAGGGCAGGAAATTGATTGTGAAGATCGCCTCGTAGTTCTCCAGGGTCGGCCGGAAGATCAGCTTCGGGGGAAGGTCGACAGCCGCGGTCTCGGTCTTAAAGCCGGTCAGGACCATGTAGAGGACCGGGAAGAAGGCGATGATCGCCACGATCCAGGCGACAATTGCCCAAATGGGGGAAGCCTGCTCCCTGGTGAACCCGCGCTGCCGGCGGAGCCGAACGCTCCAGGCCCGCGGGTGTGCCGTCGTCACCTGGGTTGCCATCGCTCAAATCCCTCTCATCAGGCGATCGAGTGCCCGCAGCAGCAGCGTGATAACGATAATCGAGAGAACGACGACGATCACGCCGACAGCCGCAGCCTGGCCGATGTTCGATCCCTCGATGGCCTTGCGGAAGACCAGGTAGGGCAGGGTGGTTGTTGCATTGCCCGGCCCGCCTTTGGTCAACATATAGATGGGATCGACCTCCTGGACGATGAAGACGGTGCCGAGAAGGCCGCCGAGCTGCATGAAGCGGTAGAGGTGCGGCAGGGTAATGTCTCGGAACTCCTGCCAGAGCGTGGCTCCATCCACGCGGGCCGGCACCCGAGGCACCAGCGCCGGAGCGACAACCACTGTGGGCGCTAGCCGTCCTCACGTGCCAGAGCCTGCGTCCGTTGGTAGGCAGCGTAGACAGCGCGAGAATAGACGGTGCGTAGGCCGCCCTTCTCCATTTGGTAGATCGCCTCGGCTGAGGTGCCGCCCGGCGAGGTGACCATGTTGCGGAGCTCGGCCATGTGCTTGCCGGAGGCGCGCGCAAAGGCCACCGAGCCGGCCACGGTTTGGAGCACGATGTGCTCGGCGATGCGGCGTGGGAAGCCGAGATGAACACCCGCGTCGATCAAGGCTTCCATCATCAGAAAGACATAGGTCGGACCCGTTCCGGAAAGCGCCGTCGCCATATCCACGTATTTTTCTTCCTCGACCCACAATTCTTCACCAAGAGCGCTCAAGATCGCGCGAACTTTCTGGCGCTGCTCCGCGTTGACGTCCGGCGTCGCTGTCCACACCATCATGCCCTGGCCGATCTGGGCCGGCGTATTGGGCATGACGCGGACGATCGCATCGTGCCCAAGCCCACGGCTTAGCTTTTCGATGCTCGCTCCCGCGACGATCGAGATGGCAATTTGGCGAGGCTCAAGCCGGCCGTGCAATTGCTTCATGACCGTGCTGAGCACCTGCGGCTTGACGGTCAGCACCACAATCTCTGCCTGTGCGATCGCCTCGCGATTGCTCTCCACCATCACGATGCCAAAGCGATCGATGAGGCGCTGCCTTCGGTCCTCACGGGGGTGGCTCGCCACAATCTGCTGGGGAATCACGAGGCAGCGATCGAGCAGCCCGGCAATCATGGCTTCCGCCATGACTCCTGCACCAACGAACGCCAGGCGGTCACCAGCCAGGATGGTCGAAGGCGCCTCACTGTTGGCCGGCGCCTCGTGTTCAGCAATGGTCACGTGTGTTCCTCCGCGCTTCTGATGCTCACGTTCGCAATTTTATGATTGTACGCGGCGCGCGAGGCGATCCGCCGCTTGGCGTGTGCTTGCTTCGCCTGCGAGAATTGGTTCCGCGCTGGAGCGTTGAAGAGATGTGCCAGCGCGAACATCTCCCCTTGGCCTACCAAGCGCGCGATGCCGCGCGGAGCCGCATCACGCAAAGGATAAAAGCTGTGGCGAACCGGCTTGCAAATGAAACCAGCCCGTACCTTCTTCAGCATAAAGATAACCCCGTGGATTGGTATCCGTGGGGTCCTGAGGCGTTCGCCCGAGCGCACCAAGAAGACAAGCCGTTGCTGGTGAGCATTGGCTACTCATCGTGCCATTGGTGCCATGTGATGGAGCACGAGTCGTTCGAGGACGAGGCGATCGCCGCCTTGATGAATGAGCGATTCGTCAACGTCAAAGTCGATCGGGAAGAGCGCCCTGATTTGGATGCGATCTACATGACCGCGGTTCAAGCCATGACTGGTCATGGTGGCTGGCCGCTCAACGTCTTCCTCACGCCGGAGGGTGTGCCGTTCTACGGGGGAACGTATTGGCCACCCGAAGACCGGCAGGGTCTGCCCGCATTTCGGAAGGTCTTGGTGGCCGTCAGCGATGCGTACCGGGAGCGGAGGGAAGACGTGTTGGCAAGCGCGGAGCAGATTCGAGCATTCCTCAAAGCCGCGAGCCAGGGAACGCCCCGCCCGGGCGAACTCCGGCCGGAGTTGCTCGATCAGGCCGTGGAAGAGTTGTGGAGGAGCTTTGACCGGCGGCACGGTGGCTTCGGCGGTGCGCCGAAGTTCCCCCAACCGTCGGTTCTGGGATTCTTATTGCGATATCACCGGCGCACCAATGATGAGCGGGCCGATCGGATGGTGCGTGTGACGCTTGATCGCATGGCGTCGGGTGGAATGTATGACCAAGTCGGCGGCGGATTCCACCGATATGCCGTCGATGCTTCGTGGCTGGTGCCGCATTTTGAGAAGATGCTCTACGACAATGCCCAGCTTGCGAGGCTCTATCTCGACGCCTACCGGGCGTTTGGCGAAGAACGGTATCGCGACGTGGCCACGGAAACCCTGGATTACGTCGCTCGTGAGATGACGAGCCCGGAAGGAGGCTTCTACTCGGCTCAGGATGCAGATAGCGAAGGGGAAGAGGGGAAGTTTTACGTCTGGACTTCGGAGGAGATTGCAGCCATTCTCGGGACGGCTGATGCAGGAATCGTAAGCAGATACTTCGGTGTCACCCAGACAGGGAATTTCGAAGGGCGGTCGATTCTTCATCAAGCACAGACTGCCGAAGAGGTCGCCGCGGAATTCGGCGTGACCGCCGAGGAGGTGAAAACGCGTGTTGGCGCGGCAAAGCGAAAGCTCTTCGCCGCGCGGGAGCAACGTGTCCGGCCGGGGCGGGATGACAAGATCCTGACAAGTTGGAACGGCATGATGCTGCGCGCGTTCGCCGAGGCCTCGCGCGCGTTGGACCGGCCCGACTACCGTGAAATCGCCGTGCGGAGCGCCACCTTCCTGCTCTCCCGATTGCGCGATGGGGACCGGCTCTTTCACACCTACAAGGATGGCGTGGTAAAGGTGACCGGCCTGCTGGAGGACTATGCTCACCTGATCGAGGGGCTGCTCGCGCTGTACGAGGCGACGTTCGAGCGCCGGTGGCTTGACGAGGCAGTCCGCCTCACCCACGTGATGATTGATGAGTTCGGGGATGAGGCTGGCATCGGGTTTTTCGACACCGGCAAGCACCACGAGGAACTCATCACCCGCCCGCGCGAAGTGCAGGATGGGGCAACTCCGTCTGGCAATGCGGTTGCCGTCTCCGTGCTCCTCCGGCTGGCGACGATGACCGGGAACACTGACTGGCAGCGCCGGGCCGTCCTGGCGTTGCAGAGCATGGCGCGACCCATGGTGGAACACCCACTCGGTTTCGGCCGGTGGCTCTCGGCTCTGGCTGGATATTTCGGGACGCCACGCGAGGTGGTGATCGCGGGAGCGCGCAGCGATCCAGCTGTGGACCGGCTGGCGCAGACGGTCTTTCGGCGGTACGAGCCGGACGCCATCGTCGCGCTCGCCGATCCTGAAGAAACGGACCTACTGGCCCAGTTTCCGTTCCTCGCGAACCGGCCGGTGCAGCATGGACGCGCGACCGCGTACGTGTGCGAGCGGTTTGCCTGCCTGCCGCCGGTGACCGAGCCGATGGACCTGCTCATTCAGCTTGAGCAGGGCACCGGCGTGATCTGGCAGGAGTTCTAGCGACGCTTCGGCGAGTCGTGAGATTCAAGGCGACCCTGGCATCTCAGGAGCGGCAAGGGCTTCGCGATCCGTTCGTGTGGCTCAACTCGAGATTACGCCCAAAGCTCGCGGATCGCCATTGGCAGTGAGTGGCGCACCTGCTCCACTTCGCCAGCGCTCACGTGCTGGATGAGCACTGCAAACACGGCGCGAGCAGCCTGCTCTGGATCGACAGTCGCATCCCAGGGGAAGGCGCGCCGGACCTGGGCAAGGAACGTCTCCCGGTCACGGTCTTTCAGGGGCACCTTCGACGGATCCCACGCCTCGTAATAGATTCCGCGAATCAGCATGGGAAGCTGAGCGGCTAACTGCGCACTCTCATCGAGCGGCAGGTGATCGCGCAGGGCATGCAGGACGCCCCGAAGTGCCTGATAGGCGGTATGACGGCTTTCCGTGCCAAGCCGCTCAGCAATCTGGTGAAGCCAGGTGTTCGTTTCTTGAATTGTGGAATCGAAGACATCGAGCCCTGTTGTCGCCATCGTCTACCTCCTTCGCTCTCGACTTCTCGACCGTAATTATCGTCTGAAGCTCACCCGGGCGCGCAACCCGCGTTCCGAATCGATTCGTCGCCGGACAGCCGGCCATAGTAAAGCGCCAGCAGCAAGCGAGAATGTTGGCAAGAACGGTCATGCACTAGACACAGCCGGTATCAGCGCGACCATGTGGGACTCACACCGTCTGCCGTGCTCCGCCGGGGCGATTGATTACCCGATTGCGCAACACGCCAATGCCGCCGATTTCGACTTCGATCACATCGCCGTCTTGCATCGGACCGACTCCCTCAGGGGTTCCGGTGAGCAGGACATCGCCTGGTTCCAGTGTCATCACGTGACTGACGAAGCTGACCAGGTAGGAAACCCGGAAGATCATCGCCGCGGTGCTCTGCGATTGGCGCACCTGCCCATTGAGACGTGACTCGACCAACGCGCTGCCCAAATCAATGTGCGTCTCAATCCACGGGCCAAGGGGACAGTAGGTGTCGAATCCCTTGGCACGCACCCATTGCCCATCCTTCTTCTGGAGATCGCGGTCGGTGACGTCGTTGGCCGCGGTGTAGCCAAAGACGTAATCGAGCGCGTCACGCTCAGCGACCCGGCGGGCACGCCGGCCGATGACGACCGCAAGCTCGGCCTCGTAGTCGGTCCGATGGCTAGGATAGGCGATTTCGATGGCGTCATTGGGACCGATGACGGCTGATGGTGGCTTCATGAATAAGACCGGTTCATCTGGAATCTTCCGGGATGGATCATTTTCTGTCACGTGGGCGCGATAGTTGAGACCAACACAAACGATTTTGCCCGGCACGACGGGTGGAAGCAGGCGCGCCCCTGACAGAGCGCCGGCGGTTGAACCGCGAACAAAGCCGCGGAATGGGTCGCCAATGGCGGCGACGAGCATCCCGTCCTCGATGAACGCGTACCGGGCTTCGGCACGCTCGACATCCCAATAGCGGGCAATTCTCATGAATGACACTCCAATCGCACGCTGATACTAGTCACGAGCCCAGCCATGTTGGCATCCCAATTGAACGGGCATTGTATGCGGCTGTCCAGCCGGCGGAAATATCCGGCCAGCGTGTCGCCTTGGTTGCCGCGCTGGGGATGCCGCGACGAGTAGAATGGAGTATGGACTTCGCGAGGCGCCTGGCCAACGCGCGGTCCTGGCCACCGTACCCGTTCTGCTGGGGGCCATGAACCATGCCTGAGCTCATCCTGACATTTGGAGACGCAAATCGGCCTGGGCGGATCGTACCCGAGCTGCCCCGCGACGAAGACGCCGTCCTTGAGTTGCTGCGCGTTGCTGAGTTTACGGCGAGCAAACTCATCCCGTGGGGCTCGAACTATTCCTTCGCGGCGGCCCTCGCAACTGCCGATGGGCGAGGGCTGCTGGCGATCTATAAGCCTCGCTCGGGCGAGGCCCCGCTGTACGATTTTCCGGAAGGAACGCTCTACTTGCGAGAGACCGCTGCCTATCACCTGAGCCGGCGACTAGGCTGGAATCTCGTGCCACCAACCGTCGTGCGGGATGGTCCGCACGGCATCGGCAGCGTGCAGCTCTATGTCGAGCCAATGCCGGATGACGGCGACCCTCGTCGCTTCTGGGGAGCATGCACAGAGGAGATCGAGCGATTGGTGCTCTTCGATCACGTCGCGAACAATGCAGATCGCAAGCTGAGTCACTGCTTGCGGGATCGTGCCGGAAAAGTTTGGGGAATTGATCATGGCTTGACCTTCAATGAGTATCCCAAGCTGAGGACCGTCCTTTGGCAATTCGTCGGTCAGCCGATTTCAGCATCGCTCCTGGACTGCCTGCAATCGCTACGCGACGACGAGCAGGACGTGCGCGAAGAGCTTGGTGCCTTTCTTAGCCGGGCCGAGCTGAACGCGTTGTTCAGTCGGGTGGACCGGCTCATTGCCAGCAAGAGATATCCGGTTCTCAATCCCCATCGCAATATTCCTTACGGATGGTGGTAGGGTCGAATCAGGGTGCCACCCTGGCGCGGCGCTGTCGTATACTTAACGCTTATGAGCAAGCTGGTCCGGTATTGGATCCGGCTAGCTTTTGTGTGTGTCTGCTGGAACTGGTTGACGAAGGAGGGGCGTGACAACCGATGCGTGTTGAATTGAAGGAATCCGAGACCTTTGAGCAATTGCTGAAGCGATTCAATAAAGGCATCGAGCGGTCTGGCATCATCCGAGAGCATCGCCGCGGTCTGCGCTTCATCAGCGCTCAGGAGGAGAACCGGGCGAAGCGGCGGAAGGCCGAGCGGCGGCGGCGGCGAAATCAGGCCAGCTAATCGCCCGCGCGCGGACATCGGGGTTCCTCGCTGTTTGGATTCCATGTAGTAGCAAGGAGCATGAAGTGGCTCCGGGACCACTCGGAAGCCACCAGCCAGTACCGCCAGGTGTATGGCGTTCTTCGTGCCGTTCGCCGCTATCCGCGCAGAGGATGGCCAAGCGTGAACTTCGGAAGCTCAGCCGGGCGCTTCCCGTCGGCCGGCGCGGATCAGCGGGTAGTACCTAGCGTCGCCCGAAGGAGAGCGGCAGCGCGCGGTTGCGCTTCCGCTTGGTCCGGTGGCACCGGCCAGCGTTTGGGGCAAGGTACACGTGAGCAGTGCCCGGCCGGGGCGAAACCTCGCTCTCCATTACGCTTCCGGCACGAGGACGGGTACGCGGCGCGCGGCACCGCGGCGAATCAGGTTGTGCTGCCGGGATGGCCGAGCGCGCATGGCGACATCACGCTGGTGAGCAGGTGGCAATGACCCGGCTCATTGCCTATGTCATCGGCAGCATGATCGCCGTCCTCACGCTGGGGACATTATTTCGCGGGCGATTTGTCACCTATGAGAGCGAGCTAGCGGTCCTGACCTTTGCTCTGATTTTGGGTCTGCTAACCGCCTATATCAAACCTTTTCTCGCGCTCATCACCCTGCCACTTACCTGCCTCACCTTCGGTATTTTTGCCCTGGCGTTGAACGCGGCAATCTTCGCGCTCGCGGCGTGGATCACGCCGGGTTTGGACGTTACCTTTTGGGGGGCGATTTTGGGCGCGCTGCTGACAAGCATTGCAAATGGCATCGTCTTTGCCATCGTGGATGAGACGGACGAGGCGGAGGTTGAAGGATGACTGAATCCCACGTGCCGAAGGGAATCTTCGCGCCAGTGGCAACCATATTTGGGCCGGATGGTGAGCTTGATCTTGAGGCCTACCGGGAAAACGCTGAGTTCTATGCCACTTCTCCGATTGACGGCATCGTGATTTTGGGATCCAACGGGGAATATCCCCTCTTGGATATCGATGAGCGGCTCCGGCTCATTGAGGCCGGTGTCGATGCCATCGCGGGCCGTAAGATGGTGATGGCTGGTACCGGCATGGAGTCCACCCGAGCGACGATTGCGCTGACGAAGCGGGCGGCAGAGCTCGGTGTGGACTATGCCCTCGTTGTCACACCGTACTACTACAAGCCGCGTTATGACAAGGCGGCTTACCTTGCTCACTATCGTGCCGTTGCCGACGCATCCCCGGTCCCGGTCATCATTTACGTCATGACGGCATATACCGGGGTTGATTTGGCCAGCGGCCTCGTCGCCGAGCTGTCGTCGCATCCAAATATCGTGGGCATCAAGGACTCTGGTGGCAATGCTCCGAAGGTGGCGGAAATGATCAACGGCACGGGAGAGGGGTTTGGGGTGCTGGCGGGCTCGGCCAGCTTCCTCTATCCCGCATTGTGCCTTGGAGCCACTGGTGGAATTTTGGCCCTCGCCAACGTAGCCCCGCGCGAGTGCAAGGAGCTGGAGCAGTGCTTCCGTGCCGGGAATCACGACGCGGCACGGGCGTTGCAGATCCGTCTCCTGGCGCCGAACGCCGCGGTGACCTCGATCTACGGCATTGCCGGTCTCAAGGTCGCCTTGGAGGCGGTCGGCCTCAAGGGCGGGTTGCCGCGGCCTCCGCTGCTGCCGCTTGGGCCGGCAGATGCTGAGGCAGTGCGGAAGACGCTCCGGGAGGCAGGCATTGGTCCGGTCCGGTAGACCTCCGTGGCTTACCGACCAGCGAACGTTCCCCTTGCCCCTCTTGGTCGGGGCGGTCGCGGACACGCATATCACCGACGGTGGATGGAGACGCCTCCCACCAGAGGTCACCGAGGTGCTTTCGCGCTTTCGGGTTGATCTTGTGCTCCATGCCGGCGATGTCTGCGTTCCAAGCGTGCTTCAGGAACTCAGCCACATCGCGCCTGTCATCGCCGTCACCGGCAACAATGACAGCCCCGAACTCGCGCAATTCTGCCGGCCTTCTGAGCTGATCGAGGTCGGGCCATATCGGATCGCGCTGCTGCATGGACATGGCGGGCGGTCGGCGCGCGATGAGGCCCGGCGATGGGCGGGCAAGGCCGACCTTGTCGTCTACGGCCACAGTCACGTGCCAAGCATCGAGCGCGTGGATGGCACGATTCTCGTCAATCCTGGGTCACCGACCGACCGGCGCTGGCAGGAGCACTTCGGTCTCGGGCTCATCCGCATTGATGATGACGGAGTTGCTCCAGAACTCGTGCTCTTCCGCGATCCTCGCCATTTGCGGTCGGTGCAGCCACAGTGAACCACAGCTTCTAGTTCACGCCGCGCATGGATTCGAGCGCCGCTTGGGCCGGGGCAGGCACCGTTGTGGTGGAGATGCCGCAGGCGGCGAAAAGGGCCGCGGCAACGCCGTCGGGCGTGACGGCTGACAGCGAGATGGCGTGCTCATAGGCGTCGTCAACGATCTGTCGTACGAGCGGGAGATCGTCCCATCGCAGTACCTCCGGCTCGATGATCAGCACGATGGTCGAGTTGGTCAAGTCCGGGAAGCGCTCGGTGAGACGCTCGAGATCGGCACGACTGCGGATTACCTCCACGTGGCGTACCTCACGGGCGGTGATCTTCCCGTAGAAGTACGTCGCGATGATCTTGGTCACCGCTGCGAGCGGGACGGCGAGCAGCAGGCCGAGGATCCCGCCGAGTGTGGTGCCAACGACGACGACGAAAATCACGAGCAACGGGTGAAGATGGACGATTCGTCCAATGAGGAGGGGGATCACAAAGACATCTTCCATTTGCCGCAACATGAAATAGACCAAGCCAATCACAATGGCGAGCGTGAGATTGGACCAGCCGAACGGTGCGGTGTCCTGAAACAGGCCGACCGAAACCGCGATTGCTCCTGCCGACCACGGTCCGACGATCGGGATCAGCTCAAGGAATCCCGTGGCAATGGCGACAACGAGAGCATAGTCGACCTCAAGGATGCGCAAGGCGATGTAGGACGCGGTGGACATAATGACGACGAGCAGCGCCTGGCCGCGGATGTAGGCGCCGAGCGTGGTGTTGATGTCCATCAGCAAGCGGTCTACCTCACGGTGATACCGCCGGCTGAGGATATTCCGAATTGCGAGCACGAAGCGATCACCATAAACGATGAAATAGAACGAGGCAACAAGATACACAAATACTTCGATGAGAACGGTGAAGGTTCCCAATACCAGCGGAAGGACGGCGTCACTGATCGTTGTAGCGATTTGACTCCCGAGCTCGCTCAATCGCTGATCGACGAAGTCGGCGCGAATACCGAGGCGTTCCAAGCGCTCAAGCTGGTGTCGCTCCAGCCAGGCATCGGCCTTGTCTACCGCTTCAGGAACGCGGGATTGGATCTCCTCAGCTTGTTGGATCAGGGAGGGTACAAGGTTGATGACGAGGATCGTGATCAAGAGTCCGAGCATGAGGTAGAGCCAGACCGTGATCAGGTGCTTGGGAAGGTGCGTTTTGCGGTGAATGAAGCTGACGATGGGATGAAAGATATAAGCGGTGACGATCGCCCAAATGAACGGACGGATGGCGTGAAACGCTTCGAGCAGCAGGAAGAGACCGGCAATTGCGCCGATCCAAATCACGATCGATCGCGCTCGGGGTGAGAGCGTGACTTCCATCGGGCCAGGCCGCGGCATCACCCACTGGCCGGACCAAGCGAGTTGGGCTGGCCCGGCTCATCGCTTTTCAGACTGGCCGATTCTAGCACGACTGTTCCAAGAAGACAGCGTGGCCACAAGGACCCCTATACTTGGGGGTCGTTGGTGCATCTACCCTGCCCTTCGGCACCGGGGGCGCTGCGCACGGGAAGGATGGCAAAGCAAGCATGACGATCAATTTCCGACTCCCCGGACCGACACCGTTACCACCCGCGGTCTTGGCGGCGATGCAACGCCCGATGATCCCGCATCGAGGCCCGGTCTTTCAGGCGCTGTATCGCTCCATCCTTGCGCGCGCAAAAGAGATTCACCGGACCGACGGAGAGGTCTTGATTTGGCCTGCCTCCGGCTCGGCTGGCTGGGAAGTTGCTATCAGCAATCTCCTTTCACCCGGCGACCCAGTCCTGGCGGTGGTGATCGGCGACTTCGGTGCTCGCTTCGCAAGCGTCGCCGAGGCGTTCGGCCTGGATGTGCGCCGGTTGGAGCTTCCGTGGGGATCGGCGGCGACCTCGGAGATGGTGCGCAGCGCGCTCGAGCGCAATCCGGATGTCAAGGCGGTGTTGCTCACGCACAACGAGACATCTACCGGGATAACGAATCCGCTGCGGGATCTGGCCGCGGTAATACGCGACCACGGTGCGCTGGTGATTGTCGATGCGGTGAGCTCGGCGGCCGGCCTGCCCCTTCTTATGGACGAGTGGGGGCTCGATTTCGTGCTTTCTGGGTCACAAAAGGCGTGGATGTGCCCGCCGGGCCTGCTGATAACCGCTGTCGGGGCCCGGGCGTGGGCAGCCTGCGCCCAATCGCGGTTTCCCAAGTTCTTTTGGGACCTGCGCGCGGCACGGGAGGCGGCCGCCAAGGGGATGACACCCACGACGCCGCCGCTCTCGCTGCTCTATGCCTTCGACGCCGCGCTCGACATGATCCTCGCTGAGGGATTGGAGCATGTTTGGCGGAGGCACCACGAGCTTGGCGAGCGGACGCGTCAGGGCGTCCGGGCGCTTGGGCTCCAGCTTTTCGGTGATCAAGCACATGCCTCGGACACCGTCACGGCGATTGTGCCACCGCCCGGGATTCCGGCAAAGGAGATCGTGCGCCGCCTTGAGCAGGAACACGGGGTCATCGTCGCCGGAGGTCAGGCGCATCTAGCAGACGGCATCGTTCGCATCGGTCATATGGGATGGGTGACCGCGGAGGACATCGATCATTGCCTGAGCGCTCTCGGCGCAGTCGTGCATGCGGTGGGAGCGCGCAATCCGGTGGCAGTTGGCCAGTGACTTGCCGGATGCAGCGTCAGGCAGGCATAATGGTACCCGCCGGCCGCGATTCCGTTACCGGGAGCGCTGGTGGGAAGCGCGTCCACGGGGATCGTGGAAGCGGATCATCGCCGTGTTGCGAGAAGCCACGATACGGGGTATACTCGGCTCACAGGCCTCCCGAGCATGTGGGTGCTGTCACCGGCCCGCGATGAGGGGGGCTACCCGCGTGTCTTTCGGGTTTTAAGGAAGGTGTATGGACGTTACGGACGCGAGTCAGCAAGGGAACCTTCCCGTCGCCGGGATGACCGGAACGGGTACCATGCCCTCTCTCTTGGAGCAGTACCTCTCTGATCCGAGCCATGACTACCGGACGCTGAAGTATGGGGATGTTCTGGACGGGGTCATCATGCGGATCGATCGGGATGAGATCCTGGTCGACATCGGCTCGAAGTCCGAGGGGATTGTTCCAGCGAAAGAGTTCTCGAGCCTCACGCCGGAGGAGCGGCAGAACCTCCAGGTGGGTCAGTCGATCCTGGTGTTCGTCGTTCAGCCGGAGAACCCAGAGGGGCATCCGGTCGTCTCGATCGACCGCGCCCGGCAAGAGAAGAGCTGGCGGAAACTGCAAGAGATCTATGAAGCCAATGAGGTCATCGAGGCCGAGGTGACCAACTACAACAAGGGTGGTCTCCTGGTAAATCTCGATGGCGTCCGTGGATTCGTGCCGGCGTCGCAGGTGTCGGAAATCCGTGGTGGGGATGATGCCAGCAAGCAGGCCGACATGGCTCGCTTGATCGGTACAACGCTCCCGCTCAAGGTTATCGAGATCAACCGGCACCGGAACCGGCTGATCCTCTCGGAGCGTCAGGCCCTGCAAGAGCGGCGTGACGTGATGAAGGAGCGGCTGATCGAGGAGTTGAAGGAGGGCGAAATCCGTCGTGGCCGTGTCTCCTCGATTTGCGATTTCGGCGCGTTTGTTGACATCGGCGGTGCGGATGGGCTCGTGCACCTCTCTGAGCTGTCATGGAGCCGGGTCCGCCATCCTGGCGAGGTGTTGAAGATCGGCCAGGAAGTCGATGTGTATGTCCTGGGTATCAATGCGCAGGACAAGAAGATTGCACTTTCGATCAAGCGAACACAAGCTGAGCCGTGGAGCCGGGTAGCTGCGAAGTACGAAGTTGGCCAACTCGTGCGTGGCACGGTCACGCAGCTGGCGAACTTCGGCGCTTTTGCTCGTATCGAGGATGGCGTCGAAGGGTTGATTCACGTGTCCGAGCTGACGGATGAGCGAATTACCCATCCGAAGCAAGTGGTTCGGGAGGGGCAGGATCTGATCCTGCGCATCATTCGCATTGATCCTCAGCGCCGGCGCATGGGGCTCAGCCTGCGCCGTGCCCTCGATACGCCAGACGAAGAGCTTGCTGCCGCGCTTGGCCCGGAGGCGATTGAGGAGCGCGATCGCATCGTCGCGGCGATCCGTGCCGCGCTCGAGGCGGAAGGCATCGAGATCGGTGCTCGGGCTGAGGCTGAAAGTGAGGCGGCAGCCGCTGAGGCTCCAGAAGCTGGTGTGGCAGAGGGGGACTCAACGGAGGCTGTCGCAACCGAGCCCGCGGATACCGCCGGGGAGGCGTCGCAGGCCCTAGAGGCCGCTGCTGCTCCTGAAACTGCTGACAATGGTGGCAACCGCCCGCGTGGCGCGCAGCGGTCGCCGGTAGATGTCCCATCCGATCTCGATGGCGAGCCGCTCTCCGCGATGGGCATGGCATTTGCAATGGCGGGAGCGGACCTTGATCTGGTGGCCGGCGATGAGTCTGCCCAGACTGAGGCGGAGCCGCACCAGGGTGAGGAAGGGACGTCGAGCGATGGTGAGGAGCGCGACGGATAGGCTCGCCCGGAAGGAATTCACCGGTTTCGGCCGTTCGGCAGATAAGAACAACGGCAGGTGCGCACCCGCGCCTGCCGTTGTTGCACTCGTTCGAGGTGGTTGGCGAGCGTGCCAAGAATCGCGACCAATTGGTACGTCCGAGGTGTCGCAGTTTTCGTATCTTTAAAGTACAGAGAGTTCGGAGGGACGCGGGTCGCGTGGCCCGGTCCCAGGGCACCGGGGGAGCCAAAGGATGGCAAGCCAATTCGACAAATTCACGGAGCGCGCGCGCAAAGTCCTGACGCTCGCCCAAGAGGAAGCCCAGCGCTTCAATCACAACTACATTGGTACCGAGCACTTGCTGCTCGGACTGGTGCGTGAGGGCGATGGCGTCGCCGCGCGTGTGCTCAGCAACATGGGCGTGCAGCTGCCCAAAGTTCGGTCGGCTGTTGAGTTCATCATCGGCCGGGGCGAGGGGGCGGTTGTCGGCGAGATCGGTTTGACACCTCGCGCCAAGAAGGTGATCGAGCTCGCGATCGACGAGGCGCGCCGGTTGAATCACCATTACATTGGAACAGAGCATCTTCTGCTTGGTCTCGTGCGCGAAGGCGAGGGCATTGCGGCCGGTGTTCTCGAAAGCCTCGGCGTGAACCTGGAGAAGGTTCGTGCCCAGGTGATGCAGGTGGTCAACCAAAGCCAGTCGTATAGCCAGAGTAAGCAGCAGACGAAGACGCCGTACATGGATGCGCTCGGATTCGATCTGACCGAAGCGGCGCGCCAGAACAAGCTTGGTCCATTGATCGGACGGCAGATGGAGATCGACCGGGTCATGCAAATCCTATCCCGGCGCACCAAGAACAATCCGGCCTTGATTGGTGAGCCAGGTGTTGGCAAGACGGCCATCGTGGAGGGCCTCGCCCAACGGATCGTCGCGGGCGACGTCCCCGAGCGGCTTCAAAACAAGCGGCTGATCGCGCTCGACATCGGCGCACTGGTGGCGGGCACCAAATACCGGGGCGAGTTTGAAGAGCGCCTGAAGAAGATCGTTTCCGAGGTCAAAGAGACGGGCGCGATCCTCTTCATCGACGAGCTCCACACGCTCGTGGGTGCTGGCGCGGCCGAAGGCGCTGTTGACGCCGCGAATATCTTGAAGCCGGCGCTGTCTCGCGGCGAAGTGCAAACCATCGGCGCAACAACGCTGGATGAGTACCGCAAGTACATTGAGCGGGACGCGGCGTTGGAGCGGCGGTTCCAGCCGGTGCACGTCGAGGAGCCGACGGTTGAGGAGACGATCGCGATTCTGATGGGCGTGCGGCCGCTCTACGAGGAGCATCACCGCCTGAAGATTAGCGACGAGGCGGTCAAGGCGGCGGCAAATCTTGCTGCCCGGTACGTGACAGACCGCTTCCTGCCAGATAAGGCGATCGATCTGATCGACGAAGCGGCCTCGCGGGTGCGGATGACGCGCTCGATGGCGCCGCCAGGTCTGAAGGAGGCGCTTGCCGGGCTGCAATCGCTCCAGCGGGAGCTTGAGGCCGCGGTGAACGCCCAGGAATTCGAGCTGGCGGTGGACTTGCGGGACCGGGAGCGCAAGCTGCGCGAGCGCATCGAGCAGCAAGAGCAAGCGCTGCGCGACCGCAACGCCGAGGACGAGCTCTACGTCACGGAAGAGGACATCGCCCAGGTCGTCTCCATGTGGACCGGTATCCCGGTCTACCGGATCGCTGGCGAGGAGAGCGAGCGTCTCCTGCACATGGAGGAAGCGCTGCATGAGCGCATCGTCGGGCAGGAAGAGGCGATCACGACACTGGCCAAGGCGGTCCGGCGCGCACGTGCTGGCCTCAAGGACCCGCGGCGCCCGATCGGGACGTTCATCTTCCTCGGACCGACCGGCGTTGGCAAGACGCTGGTGGCGAAAGCTCTGGCCGAGTTCATGTTCGGTTCGGAGGACCATCTCATCAAGATCGACATGTCCGAGTTCATGGAGCGCCATGCGGTTGCCCGCTTGGTCGGAGCGCCGCCAGGCTACGTGGGCTATGAAGAAGGTGGTCAGCTCACGGAAGCGGTGCGCCGGAAGAGCTACTCAGTGATCTTGCTCGACGAGATCGAGAAGGCGCATCCTGAGGCGTTCAACATGCTCCTCCAAATCATGGAGGATGGCAGCTTGACGGACGCCAAGGGCCGCAAAGTTGACTTCCGCAACACCATCATCATCATGACCTCGAACGTGGGCGCTGAGGCGATCACGCGCGAGATGACCATGGGCTTCGGCTTCAAGGAGGATGCCGAGAAGGCACAGCGCCGCGAATATGACCGGATGAAAGAGAAGGTCATGGCGCAATTGAAGCAGACGTTCCGGCCGGAGTTCCTCAACCGCATCGACGCAACGATTGTGTTCCACTCGCTGACGCCCGAGCAGATTCGCCAGATCGTGGAGCTGGAGCTGAAGCGCGTGCGGAAGCAGCTTGCCGAGCAAGAGATCACGCTGGAGGTGACGCCGGAGGCGATGGATCTGCTGGCCGAGCGTGGCTATGACCATACCTACGGTGCCCGGCCGCTGCGCCGGATCATCCAGAATCTGATCGAGGATCCGCTAGCGGAGGGTCTGCTCAACAGCCGGTTCCACGCGAATTCCACGATTCGGGTGGAGGTGGAGGACGGTCTGCTGAAGCTTTCGCCGGTTGAGGTGTTGCAACCCGCCGGGGTGTCCTAGCCCGCCTCGCACGATTCCCGTGAGATGATGACCGAGGGGACGGCCCACGCCGTCCCCTCATTCCATGCTCCAGGGGTGGACGCTCGTGTTGATCGCCGGACATGAGCGGGAGGCCGCCCTGAGCGATCAGAAGGGGAAAGGCCATGGCGCGAGCCAAGACGAGTTATGTCTGTCAGCAATGTGGGGCGGTAAGTCCTGGGTATCTCGGGAGGTGTCCAGGCTGCGGGGCGTGGAATTCGATGGTGGAAACCATCGAAACGCGACGGGCGGCTCCCGCCTCGCTAAAGGGAACGGTGCGGCCGGTGCCGTTGACGGCGCTTGGTGCCACGTCATTCGAGCGCATCGCTGTGCCGATTGGCGAGCTTGACCGCGTGCTGGGCGGAGGATTAGTTCCAGGCTCGCTCGTGCTGATCGGCGGAGACCCGGGGATCGGCAAGTCCACCCTCGTGCTCCAGGCTGCTGCCGCACTGGCGACCGATGCGCTCCCCGTCCTCTACGTTTCGGGTGAGGAGTCTGCTCAGCAGGTCAAGCTGCGTGCCGACCGGCTCGGGATTCGCGGTGACCAGGTGCTGGTCTTGCCGGAAACGAATCTCGAAGAAATTCTCTCTGCTGCCGAGGCAGCTTCGCCCCGGCTTCTCATCGTTGATTCCATTCAGACGATGTACCTTGAGGACGTCACCTCTGCCGCGGGGAGCGTCGCGCAGGTTCGTGAATGCACCGCACGGCTCATGCAATGGGCCAAGCCGCGTCAAACTCCGGTGCTGATCGTTGGCCATGTCACTAAAGAGGGCACGATTGCCGGGCCGCGCGTGCTTGAGCACATGGTGGACGCGGTGCTTTACCTTGAGGGCGACCGGTATCACCAGTACCGAATCCTGCGAGCCGTCAAGAACCGGTTCGGATCGACCGACGAGGTTGGCGTCTTTGAGATGGCCGACGCCGGGCTACGGGAGGTACGCAATCCGTCGGAAGCATTTCTTGAGGAGCGCGCGGGAGACGCTGCCGGTTCGACGGTCGCCGTCACCGTCGAGGGCACGCGGCCGATCTTGGTGGAGGTGCAAGCCCTAACGACGCCGACAGCCTTTGGCTTGCCCCGGCGCAGCGCCAATGGCCTCGATGCGGGGCGGCTTCAGCTTCTGGTGGCCGTTCTGCAAAAGCGGGTCGGCTTGGGATTGGGCATGCAGGATATCTTCGCCAACGTGGTCGGTGGTCTGAAAGTCGTCGAGCCGGCGGCCGATCTGGCGGTGGCGCTGGCGGTTGCCTCAAGCTTCAAGGACCGGCCGATCGACGGGAGGACGGTTGCGATTGGGGAGATCGGGCTGTCCGGCGAACTGCGTTCCGTCAATCAGCTTGAACGGCGCCTCAACGAGGCGAAGCGGCTGGGGTTCCACCGCGTCGTGCTGCCAAGCACGCAAGGCAGGCGATCGCTTGCAGGCGTTGACGGGCTCGAGATCATCAGCGTGGCGACAGTGGCTGAAGCGATTGACGCTGCGCTCACGTGACCGAACCTGGCTCATGGTGTCCCGCTCGCTGCTGAGCGAGTTCAAGGAGCGCGTCGGCAAGCTTCGCCGCGGCCTCTGGTTGAGCGAGACCGCGTGCTGCCGCGCCCATGGCGGACAGGCGGTGTGGGTCGCTCAGCAGGCTGAGAATCTCCCGGACGAGGCGTTCTGGGGTCGCCTCAACCTGGTCTAGGACGATCGCAGCACCCGCGTTGGCCAGGACCGCCGCGTTGGCTTGTTGCTCACCGCCACCGCTTTGAGGGAGAGGGATCAGCAGCGACGGCTTGCCAAGCAATGCCAGCTCGGCGACTGTCCCGGCTCCTGCCCGGCCAAGCACCAGCGCGGCGGCCGCGTAGACATCGGCTAGCTCTTCCCGCACAAATTCAACAACTTGATACCGCGGTTGAAGCTCCAGTGGCAGGGCATCCCGCAGCGCTTGTAGGCGCTCATAATCCTGATTGGCCGAGACTGGTCCGACCTGATGCAGGATCTGGCACCGTGGCAAGAGATCTGAGAGCATGCTCGCCACGCGCTGATTGATCGGGCTCGCGCCTCGCGCTCCACCAGTCACATAGAGAAGCGGCAGGGACGACGTGAAGCCGAAGCGAGCGAGGCCGCGCTCGGCATCCCCTTGGAGCAGTGATTGCCGGACAGGATTGCCGGTTACCACCACTCGGCCACGGAAACCTCTGGCGAGCCGAACAGACTGCGAAAAGGAGACGGCGAGAACATCCGCCGTGCGGAGATTGATGCGCGTTGCTAATCCAAGGATCGCGGTTTGCTCATGCGTCAGAATGGGCGCGATCCGCGCGCCGGCGAGCACCGTTGGCACGCTCACAAAACCGCCCGTGCTAAAGATGACATCGGGCTGAAACTGCCGGAGAATTCTCCACGCTTGCGCGATGCCGGCTGGCACGCGGAAGGCATCGGGAACTGTCCGCAGCGAGACATACCGGCGCAGCTTGCCGGTTGATATGGCCCGAAATGGGATACCCGCGCGCTGGGCCGCCGGACCCTCGACGTCGCCATCACTCCCGATCCAGAGGAGATCAAGGCCAATCGCGCGCCTTCGGAATTCTTCGAGGACCGCCAAGGCGGGGTGCACGTGCCCACCAGTGCCTCCACCCGCGATCACCAGGCGCAATCTGTGTTGTCCTGCCATGCCTACCGATTCCACGATTCCGCGCGATGCCCAGCTATCCCCGCAGGAGTATAGCCCGGACCGGCGCGATTCACGGCAAATGGTGGAGGGGGCTGTGCTACCATCGCTGCGACAGCGGGAGGGAATGCCCAGCGTTTGAGGGCTGGCGCGGAGCGGCACCGTCGTTATGAGACGAAAGGCACGATCAAGAGAGGGTACGGATATGGACGCAACCACGCTGGAGCGCCTCCGGGCAAAATTGGAAGCACGACGGGACGAGCTCAAGGCCGAGCTTGCACAATTGGACCAGGAGCTGCAATGGCTGGCCGTGGACCAGGATGATGAGCGTGGCGGCTTGGGCAACCACATGAGTGACGATGGCAGTAGCCTGATGGAGCAGGAGCGCGTCGCTACTGTCCGCGCCGATCTGGAAGCGCTGCTCAAAGAGGTCGAGGCGGCGCTGACGCGGATGGATGAAGGGACGTATGGCATTTGCCAGCGCTGCCACCGCCCGATACCCGAGGAGCGCCTTGACGCGATTCCGCACGTGCAGTTTTGCGTTGAGTGCCAGAGCCATCTTGAGCGGCACCACGCGCTCTACGGAGCGACTGAGCAGGTGTCCTAGCTGGCCGGTACGATGCAGCCAGGAGCGCTCTGGGCTCGATCCCCGTACGCATTGCCAGCCACGGTCGCGGCCGTCGTGGCCGGCGCCGATCAGGTGACCAAGTGGCTCGTGCTGAGATCACTGGGACCGGGCAATGCGGTGCCTGAACGGGAGATTCTCGGGAGCCTTCTATCGCTCCATTATGTGGAGAATACGGGAGTGGCGTTCGGGTTCCTCCAGGGTCAGGGCTTGCTAGTGCCGTTGCTTGCGATGGCCGTCGTTGCCTTCCTCCTTCGCATGTACCGGCGAGTCGGCTCCGCGTCAGCGTGGATCGCCGTCGGGAGCGGGCTCATCTTTGGGGGAGCGATTGGGAATCTCATTGACCGGGTACGCCTCGGCTTCGTGGTTGACTTTATCCGTGTCGCGAGCTGGCCCACGTTTAACCTCGCGGATAGCGCAATCACCGTCGGCGTCATTGCGCTCGCTTGGTGGTATTGGCACGACTCGCCGCGTGGTCAGCCGCGGAATGCGGAGCTTGCTCACTCGCCAGCCTACCAGCAACGCAGCACTCGTCAGGGACCGGACCGCTAATGCCTGTACCGCATCCAGAATCACGGCAAGACCCCTCATATCTCGTTCATGAGCAGCCCGGCTCCGGGGCCGCGAGCGATTTGACGGCGGCTCAACTGATGCCGGCCCCTGACGCAGGAAGTGAGGCAGGGGATGAGGCCGGGCTGGAAGGCATCATCGTGCTGCGCCCCGAGCGTGAGCATCGCAATGAACGACTTGACAAGTTCGTGGCGACTCACCTGCCCGAGCTGAGCAGGGCGTATATCCAGCGCCTCATTGACGAGGGCTTCATCCGGGTCGATGGCGTGGTGCGGAAGCGCACCTTTAAAGTGACTCCTGGAGAGCTGATCACGGTTGAGCTTCCACCACCGGTCGACGAGGAGATCGAGCCTGAGCCGATCCCGTTGGATATCGTCTACGAAGATGCCGACATCCTGGTCGTGAACAAGCCAGAGGGCATGGTCGTCCATCCCGCGCCTGGACATGCGCATGGCACGCTTGTCAATGCTCTCTTATATCACGCTCCAGACATGGTTATGGCTGGCACGTTGCGGCCTGGCATCGTCCATCGCCTCGACAAGGACACTTCTGGACTGATCGTCATCGCGAAAACGGACCGGGCGCGGCTCATGCTCTTGGAGCAATGGCAGCAACGCTCGGTTGAGAAAATCTATCTCGCGCTGGTGCGCGGCAATGTTGACCCGGACGAGGCGACGATTAATGTGCCGATTGGCCGGGACCCGAGGGACCGGCAGCGCATGGCTGCCTTGGCGTCGGGACGGCCAGCGATTACCCACATCCGTGTGCTTCAGCGGTATCGTGGGGCGACACTCCTCGAAGTGCAGCCAGAAACTGGCCGCACCCATCAGATTCGGGTTCATCTTGCATTCATTGGCCACCCAATCGTGGGAGATGCCGTCTATAATCCGCACACCGGGCCAACTGGCGGACGCCAGGCGCTCGTCCCCCGGCAGTTCTTGCATGCGGCACGGCTGTCTCTCACACTGCCGGACGGTCGGCGGATCACCTTTGAGCGTGCACTGCCACACGATCTTGGTGAGGCGCTCCGACGGCTTGAGCCGGTGTGAGCCACGCTGGGTAAGGAGAAGCAGTGAGGGAGCGACGTCGTGCGTTGATCGAAGCCTGGTATCGCGCCGCGCTTGCTGCGGTTGATCCCGAGCAGGCGGTGCGCCGCGCATTGCGGCTGGAGGGCTCGGCACTCGTTGTTCAGGGCCAGCGTGTTCCCGTCGCGGGACGGCTGGTGGTCGTGGGGGTGGGCAAGGCCGCGGTAGCGATGGCCAGAGGGGTAGAAGCGGTTTGTGGTGACCTCGTCGATACGGGACTAGTCATCACCAAAGATGGACATGTCCAGCCGCCATTGCCGCGGCGGATTCGCGTCGCCGAGGCGTCTCATCCGATCCCCGACGAGCGAGGCGTATCGGCCACGCGCGAGATGCTGGCGCTCCTTCGTGAGCTTCGCGAAGGAGATGTCGCGATCGCCGTCATCTCCGGGGGAGGCTCGGCGTTGCTTGAGGCGCCCCGTCCTCCAGTTACGCTCCAGGACATCGCCGAGACAACCCAGCTTCTGCTTCGTGCTGGCGCTCCGATCCAGGCGCTCAATGCGGTGCGCATCCCGCTCAGCCTGGTGAAGGGGGGCGGGCTTCGGCGAGCCGCTGACGCGGCGCGCATGGTCACGTTGATCGTTTCCGATGTGCTTGGCAACGATCCTCAGATCATCGCGAGCGGCCCAACCGTAGCAAGCTCTGCGAGCGGACGAGCAGCACTGGCCGTGCTCCAGCAATATGGCGTACTGGATCGCGTTCCTCGCGTGGTCGTTGACGTGCTGCAGCGTTTGCCGTCCGATCCTCCAACCTGGCCGTTTCACGACGATGTCGTCGCAATTGTTGCGGACAATGACATGGCAGTCGAGGCGGCGAGAGCCGCGGCCGAGCGCGACGGCTTCCCCGCGCAGGTGATCTGGCGGCACCAAGAAGGAGAGGCACGCGATCTGGGGCGGGAGTGGGTGGATGCGTGCGCCGCGGCATCACCAGGCTGCCGCGTGCTCCTTGGTGGCGGCGAGGCAACGGTGACTGTCCGTGGAAGTGGCGTCGGAGGACGGAACACCGAATTTGCCGTGGCTGCTGCCTTGGAATTAGAGCGGCGCACGCTGCTCGATTGGAGCGTTGCGAGCCTGGCGACCGATGGACAGGACGGATTGACCGGGGTTGCCGGCGGGATCGTCGATTGCCAGACATGCGCATTGGCCCGGAAGGCCGGCATCGATCCGGCAGCAGCGCTCGCGAACAATGACACGCTGAGGGTTCTCGAAGCGGCTGGGGCTGTCGTTGCTCCTGGGCCGACTGGCACGAACGTCAATGACGTGTATCTGGCGTTGCGCATGCCGGTTGGTTAGCGCGGCGGCCGGTGACCGCAGTGAGTGGAGCATGCGCTGGCAGCGGCATGGCCCCAGGCACCGGCTTTCGAAATGTTCCGAAAGTTTGCTATATTCCAAGCGATCAACCCCGCGGGACGTGTGAGGAGCGGCGCATGCAAGGAGCTCGTGCACTCGTTCGGGTGCTCATCGAAAGCGGAGTAGAGCACATCTTCGGCCTGCCCGGTGATACGGGTATGGCGTTTTACGATGCCTTGTACGAAGCGGGCGACCACGTGACGCATATCCTCACGCGCGACGAACGTTCCGCATCGTTCATGGCCGATGTCTATGCCCGCGCCAGCGGCCGGCTCGGCGTCTGTGAAGGTCCGAGTGGTGGCGGCGCGACCTACATTGTGCCTGGTGTCGCGGAGGCCCACGGCTCGGCTATCCCGCTCCTCTGCCTGACGACCGATACGCCGGTGAGCCAGCACGGGCGGGGTGTCCTGACAGAGTTGGACCAAGAGTCGCTCTTCGGGCCGATTACCAAGTGGAACGCGCGCGTCAATAGCCCGGTGACCGTCGCCGAGATGACCCGCAGGGCGCTGCGCATGGCCACGAGTGGACGGCCAGGAGCGGTCCATCTTTCCTTGCCCACCGACACCTTGGAGGGTGAGACTCCCGACCCATCGGTGTACGGTGTGCCGGAATTCGGCCGGGCGCCAGCGCTGCGAACCCGGCCTGATCCGGAGCTGGTTCAGCGGGCGGCGGTCGAGATTGCGCGTGCCGAACGGCCGGTAATCGTTGCGGGTGGAGGAGTGCTCACGTCAGGAGCGTGGGACGAGCTGACCGCCTTTGCAGAAGCGCTCAACATCCCGGTCGCGACGTCGATCAATGGCAAAGGGAGTATCGCCGAAACGAGCCCGGTCTCCATCGGCATCGTTGGTGGCAACGGGGCACGTCCATACACCAACGCGGTCGTCGCGTCTGCCGATCTAGTGATCTTTGTCGGCACCCGCACTGATTCCACGACAACTCATCATTGGAAGGTGCCACCCATGTTTGGAGGGCCACCAGCTATCCAAATTGATGTCGAGCCGTATGAGATCGGGAACAATTACCGGCTCGTCGTCCCGGTAGCAGGAGATGCCAAGTTAGCGCTCCGCGACTTGCTGGCCGCCATAGACCGGCCCGCGGAGATCGGTGCGCGCCACCGGAGCCGCATCGACGCGCTGGTTGCCGAGCGCGATCGCTACTGGGCGGAGGTGGAGCGGCAGGCGGCCAGCCGCAACCGGCCGATAAAGCCGCAAGTGGTCGTGCGAGCGATGCGCGAGCTCCTTGATGATGACGTCATCATCGTCGCGGATCCTGGCACACCCACGCCGTATTTAGGAGCGCAGTATGAGCTACGGCGGGCCGGACGGACGACGATTATCCCGCGCGCGCATGGCGGTCTTGGATATGCCATCCCTGGCGTGGTTGGCGCGGCATACGCACGGCCTGACCGGCGGATCATTGGCATGACCGGTGACGGCAGCTTTGGCATGTCGGTCGGTGAGCTGGAGACAATTACCCGGCTCAATCTGCCGATCGTCTTGATTCAATGCAACAATGGCTCGTTTGGCTGGATTAAGGAACTCCAGCATCTTTACCACGAGGACCGGTATTTCTCCGTCGACTTCAACCCTGTTGACTACGCGGCGATCGCTCGTGGTTTTGGATTCCAGGCTCGCCAGATCGTTGACCCGGGCGACGTCGAGCCTGCGCTTGCTAAAGCACTCGCGGACGGGCGACCCTGGTTCCTGGACATCGTGACCGAGTCGCAGATCACTGAAACGCCGCCGGTCGCCGCGTGGATCGAAGCCGAGGAGCAGCGTGCCCGCGCCGCGACGGCGGTGGGCGCGAGCGCAGAGCAGCGCTAGTTCGCGAGGCGTTGGAGTCGCCATGGCACCAGAACGGCTTCCACTCATCCTTGATGTCGACACGGGGATTGATGATGCACTCGCGCTCGCGCTTGCTCTCGGCGATCCCCATGCCGACCTCGTTGCCGCGACCACCGTCGCAGGTAACGTTGACGTCGATCAGGCAACAGCCAACACGCTGCGCGTTCTCGATTTTCTCGGAGCAACGCACGTGCCGGTCCACCGCGGCGCGTCGAAGCCGCTGGTCCGTGAACTGCGAGACGCCAGGCACTTTCATGGGCGTGATGGATTGGGGGAGGCGGCGATTCCAGCGAGCCAGCGTCAGGCGGAGCTTGAGCGCGGGCCGGCAGCGATCATCCGGCTCGCGCGGGAGCGGCCAGGGCAAATCGTGCTCGTTTGCTTGGGACCGTTGACAAATCTGGCAATTGCGCTGAACGTCGCGCCAGATTTGCCGTCGTACTTGCGCCGCATCGTCATCATGGGAGGCGCTTTTGGGCAGCCGGGCAATGTAACGGCCCATGCCGAATTCAATATCTTTGTCGATCCTGAGGCGGCTGCCGAAGTCTTTGCCGTGCGGAACCTTGACGTCACCATTCTCGGACTCGATGTCACGCATCGCGTCGCTTTGCCTAAGGCTGTCTGGGTCGATGCCGCTGGCCGTGACAGCCCCGCAGCGAAGCTGGTGGCGGCGATCTGCCCGTGGATGGAAACACATCATCGCAAGACGGGGATGTTTCTCCATGATCCAATGGCAGTGGCGGCCGCGCTCGACCCGACACTGGTGACGTGTGCCGAGCGATCGGTGACTGTCAGTTGTGCCCAAGAGACGAGGGGCGAGACGCTGGCGGTTCGAGCTGGGCATGTCAAGGTTGCCGAGCACGTCGATGGCGCGCGTTTTGCCCAGCGCTTTGCAGATGCGTTGGGATTGCAGTGGATCGAGATGACGAACGTGGAGGCGATGTGAAAACGCTGCGCGAGTCGTTAAATTGATTAAGGAGGCACGGACCCACGGCTGCCCCGACGATGCGTGACGGATGGGTAGCTGCCTGGACGCCTCTGATATGGCACGCTGAGAAGGGACGAATTGAAGGGTCAAGGGGATTCGTTCCAAACCGGAGGTCAGCAATGGCCGAAGTGTTGGAGCTCATTGAGCAAGCACCGCTACAGGACCGGGACCTGCTTCTGCGCCTGAGTTTGTACTTTGATGCGTTTGAGCACCGGCTGAGGCAAGGTCAAGGCTGGTTCATCTTCAATGCCGAGGGTGGGCGATCGAGCCGCATCGCTCGGTACATCCAGCATCGTCTGGCGGAGTACTACCCAACAGTCACGGCGTACATGGTGGGATGGCGTGATTTCGCGCTCAGCGCCTACGTCAACGAAGTCGGATTGCCAGAGCTTCAACCTCAGGTTGAGCGGGGAACGAATCCAGTGGCGCGGAAGGAGTTCGAGCTGGCCAAGCACCTCACGGAGGAGACGTGGGTGCGGATGCTGGAGAGCGATTTGCTGATCCTGATCGGGCTCAAGCCAACACACTGGCACGAAGCAACGTTCCTCGACCGCACGATTGATGGGAGATACCGCAAGCGCAGGGCTACGATCTTGATGACTCCGGATCTGCCGCAAGAGCTGGAGGCGGAGTACGAATCGGTTGATCCGACGCGCACCTATTGGAACCGGCTGTTCTCACGCATGTACGAGACGAGCCTTGTGGCGTTATGAGTGAGCGCCTACTCCGACCCCGCCCATGAGCTGAGCAGGACGATGCGGCGAAGCGCTGAGGTGTGGGCTCCTAAGACGCCCGGCGCAGCGCCACGTCAGCGAGCTCGGAGAGGAGATCTTGCGTCTCTCCGTCGGGGACAATTCGCAGCCGGTCTTTCGCGCGCGAGGTAAAGCTCTCGGCAACTGCAAGCGCGCGCTCGATCGCGCCCGACGTCCGGATGTCCCGGATGACGCCGTCAATGGCGTCGTTGTCGGTGAGGCGCCCGGCGACAATGGCCTCGATGCGCGCCCACTCTGGCGAGGCAGGACCGACTTCAGCTAGGTAGTACATCGTGGGCAGAGTGACGGTGCCTTGCCGGAGATCGTGTCCAGCCGGCTTGCCTAAGTCTTCGGTGCCACCGGTCAGATCGAGCACATCGTCAATAATCTGGAAGGCCATGCCGATCTCAGCGCCAAAGCGCCGGAGCTCGCTGACGTGGTGCTCGGGGGCCTTCGCCAGTATCGCCCCCATTTCTGCCGCGCCAGCGAAGAGCGAGGCCGTCTTCCCATAGATGCGGCGCTCGTATTCTTCCCGCGTCTGATCCAGGCGTTGTGCGTCGAACATTTCCATCAACTGGCCGTCGCAGATGTCGCCGAGTGTCGAAGCGAAGACGCTGACGACCCGCACATTGTCCGTCGCGGCTGCCAGCATGGCCGATTGAGCGAAGAGATAATCGCCGATCAGGATGACGGCGCCAGAACTAAGAACCGAGTTGAGCGTCGGCTTCCCCCGGCGGAGGGCCGCGCGGTCGACCGTATCGTCGTGGATCAGCGATGCCGTGTGGAGGAGTTCAACACCGGCCGCAGCGGTGATGATCGCCTCGAAATTGGCTTCATAGTCGTAGGCACGAGCAGAAAGCAGGAGAAGGAGCGGCCGGAGTTGCTTGCCGCGGGC
>JBHOQQ010000032.1:0-28469 GCA_042408955.1 Thermomicrobiales bacterium | reverse complement strand
GCCGGGCGCGCCACAAGAGAAGCTCCGGTGGAAAGAGCAATGACTTCCAGGAATGCGGTCCGACCGCGTAGCCGAAGAGCGCATCATCGTCGCGCCGGGTCAGGCGATAGGCGCCGCCATCCTGGAGATCCGTCCAGCCGGTTGGCAGATCGTCAATGGCAGCGATCCGCCCGTAGACGATGGCTCCGTCGCGCACCGTCGGGCCAATCACCTGATATCCGCGCCGCTCTAGGGCAACGATGAGCGCCTGAAGCTCGCTGCGCGTGATCACCGCCAGCGTCTCGCTCGGTGTCTCCTCACCGTGGCCGGTCTGAGACATGCCCGCTGAGCCACCGCTGCTGGTCATCGCTGTCGCCCTTCCTGTCGAAGGCCGAATGCTCTGGCTAATGATCGGGCCAAAGAGCGTGGCTGTCTACTGAGCCATCAGCCGTCAGGCAGTGTCGGGGCGCGATTCATCGCACCCTTTACCTGTCCCGACGGGTGACCGTGAGGGCCGAGACGGAGATCTGCCCCTACAACCTATCCACTGACTCCTGACACCAGACGGCGGATGCCTCCCGACCCCCTCGCTCCCAAGGATCCGGAAAGCTCACCCTTTGACTGCTCCTGCGGTCAGCCCGGCCAGGATCTTGCGTTGGAACACCAGGACCAGAATGACGAGCGGAATCGTCACCAGCACCGAAGCGGCGACGATATTCCCCCAAGGTAACTCGTATTGAGTGTTGCCGGTGAAGCTTGCGATCGCCGGCTGAACAGTCCGGGCACGTGTTTGGGTGAAGGTCAGGGCGAAGAGGAACTCGTTCCAGGCGGCGATAAAGGCGAGCAAGCCAGTTGTCACCAAGCCAGGCGCGGAGAGCGGGAGCAGGATGCGCCAAAACGCCTGAAACGGCGTCGCTCCATCAACAAGTGCTGCCTCCTCCAGCTCACCAGGCATCGCCTTGAAAAAGTTGGCCAAGACCCACACCGTAAAGGGCAGGGTAAAGGTCAGGTAGGAGATCACCAGCGCCGGTAAGCGATCGAAGAGTCTTGCTTCGCGAATCATCTGGAACAGGGAGCCGAGAATGGCAATCTGCGGGAACATCGTCATCGAGAGGATCAAATACAGCGTGACCGTGCGGCCACGGAACTTCATGCGTCCCATTGCGTAGGCGCAGAGCGACCCGATCGCTAGGGACACAATCACCGTCGAGGTCGAGACGATGATGGAATTGCGGAGGGCGCGAAGGAAATCGCCGTTGTCCAGGACGAATTCGTAGAAGCCCCAATTGATCTTCGATGGCCAGTATTTGACCGGAGTTTGGAAGAGCTCGTTGTTGGGCTTGATCGAGGAAATGACTGCCCAGGCGAACGGAAACACCGTGTAGATGACGATGAAGACGACCAGAATCCAAAAGAGGCCGCGGTTGATGATTTTGCCGGGAGTCCAATGCCGGGGCTTGTAGGTTGTGGTCGCGCGTCGTTGGGCGGCGGGGACTGTCGTCGTGGCCATCGCTATGCCTCCTCCACCTTCACCAGGCGCGTGTAGATCAGCACGAGGATGCCGATGCAGAGGAAGATGACGACGCTCGCTGCCGCGCCACGGCCGAGCCATTGTTCATCAATCATGGTCTGCCGGGCGTAGATCGCGACAGAAATCGTGTCAAGTGCCGCGCCCTTCATGACAAAGATGATGTCGAACACGCGGAATGCATCCATCGTGCGGAAGATGAGAGCGACCAGAAGCGCCGGCCGAAGCAACGGCAGGGTGATCTGCCAGAATTGCTTCCATTTCGATGCGCCGTCAACGGTTGCGGCTTCGTAGACGTCGCCGGGAATGATTTGCAGGCCAGCGAGAATCAGGAGTGCCATGAACGGTGTCGTCTTCCAGACATCGACCGCGATGATCGAGCCGAGCGAGGTGGACGTATTGGCGAGCCATGCCACCTTGTCGTTGGGATCCATGAGCCCGAGGCGGACGGCGAGGTCGTTGATCACCCCATTGGATTGATTCAACATGAATTTCCAGAGTTGTGAGGACACGACGGTGGGAATCGCCCAGGGGATCAGCATCGATGTCCGGACGAGTCCGCGGCCCTTGAAGTTGGAGTGGATGATCAACGCGATGGCGGTGCCGAGCACCGTCTCTAGCGCGACGGAGGCGACGGTGAAGGTGATGGTGTGCTTGAGTGCGTCAATGAAGACGTCGTCGCGCCAGAGACGCTCGTAGTTCGCGAAGCCGACGTAGCGCTCTGGCCGCGTGCTTCCGAACCGGGCGTTTGTCAGACTGAGCCGGAACGTCTGGAAGAGGGGATAGAGCGCGACGATGACGACCACCAGGATGCTGGGAGCGACCAGGAGCCAAGCCAGGCGCTCCCTGGCCCGCATCCAGCCCGTGTGGGGCCGGTCCCAGGCACGAACACGCCGCTTGGCCGGCGCGGGGATCGGGGCGCTGACCGCTTGCTGGCTCATTGTTCCTTCCTGCCTACGAGGGGAGTGGTGGGGGCAGGATCGCCCCCACCGGATGCCAATCGCGCTGTGCGTGAGGCGTGGCCCTAGAGCTCGGCCATGATGTCCTTGAGCTCGGCCTCGATTTCCTCAACAGCAGCGGCTGCTTCTTTCGCGCCGGTCAGGATCTGGTTGAGGCGCTGGTGATAGGCGATCGACACCGAGTTGTAGAGCTCTCCAGCCACCGTCGACGGGCGCGCGACCGCGCCGCCAAGGAAGACATCCTTCATCCGCGGAATGAATTCGCTGGCGGCTGCCACGTCGGGATCGTCGTACACCGATGGAATCGTTGGCAGGTGACTGCGCTCCACCGCGTACGACTTTTGCAACTCGGGCGAGCACATGTACTTCACGTACTCGATGGCGGCTTCCTGGTTCTTTGAGTACTTCGACACCATCAACTGCCAGCCGCCAAGCGTTGCCGCGTGCGAGGCATTCGGCCCATCACCCATCGGCAGCGGCGAGACGCCCACCTTGCCGACCAGCGGCGAGCCAGCCGCCACATCCTGCGTCACTGCCCAGGCATACGGCCAGTTGCGCATGAATGCCGCGTTCCCCGGTGCGAAGGCATTGAGCGACTCTGGTTCGGTATAGGTCGTCACATCTTGTGGAGCGATGGTGCCGACCCAGCTTCGCGCTCGCTCGAAGGCCGCAATTGCCTGGGGATTGTTGATCGAGACCGTGCCATCCGGCTCGATGATCCGGCCGCCGCCGTTCGAGTATTGCCATTCCAGCCCGTCGCAGGTCAGCCCTTCGTAGGCCTTGCCCTGGAACACGAAGCCCTGGAAGTCCGGATTGGCGGCGCGCTCGCCATCCATGATCGTCTTCGCTTGCTGCTCCAGCTCTGCCCAGGTCTCCGGCCCCTTCTCGAAGCCATATTTCTGTAGGAGATCGGTGCGGAAGTAGAGTAAGCCTGCGTCGGTGAACCAGGGCATGCCGGTTAGCTTTCCATCGACGGTGTTGTTCTCAACAATCGCTTGGAAATGCTGCGCGGCCAGATCCTTCAGCGACTCGTTCAAGTCAATGGCATGCTGAGCGAGGATGCCGGGCCAGATGACGTCGATCTGGTAGACATCGTTGTCGCTCGATTGCGCGCCAAGCTGCTGGTTGTAGATCGCCAGCCGGTCCGTGGCAGACTGCTCGCCGGGCACGAGCGTGACTTCGATGCCCGTAGCCTCGGTGAATTTGCGCATCGCCGCCTCAAGGAATGGCTTGTCTGGCGACGACGCTTCGGCCAGCACCGCGTTGACTTTTTGTCCCTTCAGATCCGTGCGCAGGCCCTGTGGCACAACAATCGTTGAGCCCGGCTCTTGGGCAGCAACGCCGTAGGTGCGAACATGGAGCAGGTAAGCGAAGAAGGGGGCGCTCATGCCCAGGGCGGCGGCACGTTTGAGCGCCTCTCGCCGCGTTAGCTTACCGCGAAGGGTCGCTGTGACGATCTCGTTGATCGCCGTGTTTCGATCGGTGCTCACTGCTTCTCCCTCCTCTGGAGTCAACCGTTCACCGAACCCCGTTGTCCGGTGATTTCGCCTGAGCCGTGACCGAGGCCTCGCGACTGCGATCGCGCTAATACATGTGCTATCTCCGCGGAAACTCAGCTATACCAAGGGTGGCCCACACCTTGGCTCACGGTTATAGCCCCATAGATCAATGCATGTCAAGCGCGCAAGAATTGTGCCACCTTGCGGCACCGGCATTATGTGGCAAGGCGCGGGAAAAGATCATGCAGCCGCGGGTAAAGATCCCGGTAGACGTCGTAGCGGGCGTCATAGACCGCCGTGGCGCGCGGATCCGGCTCGTTGACGATGATGGGTTCCGTGAGAAAGCGCTCGATCTCTCCCCAGTCCGTAAACAGACCTCCGGCTAACCCAGCGACAAACGCTACGCCCAAGGACGACCCCGGATGACCGCGGAATGATGTTACTGGCGCTCCAAGCGCATCCGCGGCGATCGCCCGCCAAAGGCTGCTGCTGACGCCACCGTTGGTCGCGACAATGCGCCGGGGTGTGTGCCCAGCTTCGCGGAGCACGTCGAGGTGGTGGCGAAAGCCGAAAATCACCGCCTCCAAGATCGCGCGAAAGATGTGCGCCGGCCCGTGATGAAGGTCGAGCCCGAAGATCACGCCGCGTGCCAGCGGGTCCATCAGCGGTGTCTTCTCCCCGAGGAAGTACGGCAACACGACGATGCCCTCTGCTCCCGGTGGGACAGCAGCCGCGGCGGCATCGAGTTCCTGAAGTGTCGGCTTGTCAACTGGTCGCCCGAGCAGATCACCGACGAACCATTTGACGAGCGATCCACTGGCGGCCATGCATCCGTTCAAGAGGTATTTGCCAGGAATGTCATGAGCGTCGATAAACAGCTTCGGGTGCGTGAGTGGCGCCGACGCGCAGTAGAGGATATCCCCGGCGCCGCCGAATTTGATGAGCGTATCACCGTCGTTGCGGAGACCAGCAGCCAGTGCCGAGGCGACATGATCGGCGCTGCCCGCAATGAGCGGGATACCGGGCGGCAGCCCGACGTGCTGGGCAACGGACGCATCGAGCGCGCCGACGACATCGGCCGGGCGATGGACCGGCGGAAAGTAGGCTTCGCTGAGGCCGACGGCAGCCAGGAGATCGGGAACCCACCGCTCGGCGCGCAGGTCAAACAGCCCACTTTCGATCGCCCAGTTCAGCTCCAGGCTGCATACCGCGGGTGGCGCGCCAGCCAGCCGCGCGGTGACGTAGTCATAGGAGCCAAGCAAGGTGCGCGTTCTGGCCCACGCCTCTGGTTCGTGCCGCTGGATCCAGAGCACGCGTGGGGCAATGTGCTGCTGATTCGTATAGCCGCCGGTCAGGGCGTACAGGCGGTCTTGGTCGATGCGCGCGGCGAGCTCGGCCACCTCTGCCGCAGCCCGAGCATCGTTCTGCTGGATGGACGGACGGACTGGCTGGCCCGATTCATCCAGCATGACCAGGGCTGGCACCATGCCACTGACGCCGATCGCGGCGATCCGGCTGCGCTGGCAGGCGGGATGGCCAGCGAGCGCGGTCAGGACACCGAGCGCGCCACGTTCCCAGTCGGCAGGATCCTCTTCCGCCCAGCCAGGGTGTGGTGAAGACAAGTCGTGCGGGATGGTGTGATCGGCCAGGAGATGCCCGTCCGCGTCGATCAGGACACCCTTGACGCCGGTCGTCCCCACATCGATGCCGATCGCCTGGGCGTGCCCGCTCATGCGCCACAGACCTCATCAACGACGCGCATCAGCTCGACGACGCGCGCCTTGTCCACCCGGTTCCAGGTCACGCCATCCACCTTGAGGCTCGATCCAACGATAGCCCCGTCGGCGTAATGCAGGAGCTCCCGGGCGTTGCTGGCACGGAAGCCGGTGTTGACCAGGACCGGAATTCCAGTGTCCTTGATCACCGCGGAGACCTCGGCGAGTGCTGAGGCGGTGGCTGGTTGACCGGTGATCGGTCCAGAAACGCAAATCGCGTCCGGATTGGACGAGAACGCGACGGAACGTGCGACATCGGCGATCGGGCGGGGCGCCAGCGGAGCGGCAAATTCCGCGTTGATATTGAATAGCAGCCGCACATTTTCGGCGCCGATCTGCCGCCGGTAGCGAAAGGCATCCCCGGCGGAGCGCACCCACAGACCGAAATCGCCGGCAAATGCTCCGGTGAAGATTTCCCGGCAGAATGCTGCTCCCGTTGCCGCGGCTACCGCCAGCGTGGCGATCGGGTCCCAAAGCACGTTGACACCGAACGGCACGGAGAGCTCAGGGCGAAGGGATGCTACCACGTCGGCCATCGCGGCAACGGAAGCCATGTCGGCATCGAGCCGGTAGGGACGATCGTTCTCATTGCAGAACATGACCGCATGAATGCCGCCTTCCTGCAGAGCTTCCAAATCGCGCCGCGCCCAATCGCGAATCGCGGCCATACCGCCCGTTGCATCGTAGAGGGGCGTGCCAGGCAATGCTGGCAAGTGCACCATGCCGATGATCGTCTTTGGCTTGCCAGTTAACTCAGTCAACCAGCTCGTGCGCGGTGCATGATGATTCATCGTCCGTTCGATTCCTCCTCATTCAGCCAATAGCCGATCGCCGATTGGTGTCAGCCGTCACGCCTCAGCCGTCAGGGGTCGGGCATCCGCGTGTCCTTCTCAAACCTGACGGCTGATAGCTCACACCTCGAAGCTCGTAACTCGAAGCTCGAAGCTTCCCTGCCTCCCGACTCCTGACCCCTGCCGGGCGGGCACCGGTCCCGCCCCTACCGATCATGGCAGGGCGCGATTCATCGCGCCCCTACGAACAGCTAACCCCTGATCGCTCGTAGCTCGAAGCTGGAAGCTCGTATCTTCCCCAGCCCCTAGCCCCTAACCCCCAGCCGCTAAACCGACCCCCGACCCCTGACTCCTGACCCCTTCGTCCCTAGCCCCCAGCCCCTAACCCCTAATCCCCCCTCGTCTCCCGGCGTTTGAGCATACCACCGCCAGAGGAGCCACGCTCTTGGCCAGCGGCACAAGCAGCCAGCGCCCGGAGGGGCAGCTCAAGTACGAGTCGCCCGGCGTCGCTACCCGCCAGCCTGCACAGCGCTGCATCGGGTTGGGCACAGTGCAGCACAAGGCAAGGCGATCCCTGCCGCGCCACCGCGATTCCCAGCCAGCCATGATCGTCAATTCCAGCGCCAACGCCTAAGGGAGACTCCTGTGCCGCGCGTTCGGCGAGATCGCTAGCGGCGCCGTCCTCGATTATGATGCGCAGCGGTACGCGCATCTCCTCACAGCCATGAGCAAACGCCGTGATTGCTCCTGGTGGAGCGCCTGGGTGAGCGCGAAGAATGATCGCGGGGGCATCAGCCGGCGTCATCATCCGGACCTAGTAGCTTGCCGGGCCCAGAGGAGCACCAGGCCCGTCGCCACGGCATTGCGTGGTCCAAGCTCGCCCCGCACATTTGCCGCTCCGACGACGATCCCATGCTCGGCGAATTGGTCCGCGATGAGCCCTGGCAGCTCGAAGTCCTGGGCAGAACCGCCTGCAAGGACCACGAAATCGAGATAGCGGAGATTCCCTCCGGGAGCAAGATGGCGCAGGGCGCGCTCCGCGTTCGTGCCAAAGACGCGGCGCTTGGCCGAGCGGCGCACTTGCCTGACGCGCTCCACTGGCGGGTTGCCAGGGATGGGGACGTACCCCGCCAGCGAGACGAGCACCGTGCGGCCAAAAAGTTCTGCGGGCAGCGGCTCAGAAGTGAATTGCAGGGTTCCGTCCTCGTGGCGAATCCGAAACAGGTCCTCAACGTGCGCGACGCGGTGACGCTTGAGGTCTTCTCGCCAGGACTCATCAGCGATGCCGAGTTCCTCCCCAATGATCAGATTCACCATGGAGCCGCCGCCTGCGCAATGAATGCTGGCGATGTGCTCGTCTGCCTGCATGCGCGCCGCGTTCGTCGAGCCAGAGCCAAAGTCCACAACCGCGATTGGCGTGCTGGTGCCGGGCGTGGTCAGTGCACCGAGGATGCCGGCCTCGGCCTCGGTGCCACGACACTCGACCGGAACGCGCAGCACCTGCTCCAGTTCCTGCGCCAGGCGCTCAGCGGTGACTTGATCGGTCTGCACCATCGCCGCCAGCGCCACGGCACGCTCCTGTGTGACCTCGTTGCTCAGCCCGCCGGTCACCGGCTGAGGGACGGTCAGGTCGGCGGCGAACAGATCGCGGATTGTGAGCGTGCTGGCTGGTGCACCGGTCGCTTGGCTTAGCTCCAGCTTCACGCGGGCGAACATGGCTCCCGCGCTGCTCCCCGGCTCGCCTGTGACGTCGTGCAGGCGGCCGATGCGCTCGCGCGCCGTCATAACCGCCGCGGCACCGGCGCGAAGGTCGACGCGGCGCTCCGCACGTTCACCAACAAGGGTGATCGCTCCTGCCGGGATGCGCCGTGCCTGATGCTTGCCCGCGGGAAGGCGCACTACGACCGCCGAGCGCAGGCCAGTCAATGCGCGGGCCGCCGGTGCGAGCCGAGCCGTGGTCGCAGCGTCGAGGCCAAAGATCGTCGCGAGCCCGTAGGGGTTGCAGAGGGTTTGCACGGTCGCTCCAGGCGGGGCGACCTCAACGGCGGCCTGCTGGCCGAGTGGAATCGCCTCGATCGCCATGACCTCGTCCACGATCGGGATTCCGGCTCCGCCGAGCCGGTTGGCAATCAGCACGCCATCGTCTGCCTGGACAATCGCGCCGCAAACGGCCACGCCCTGTGCTTTCGCCGTGGCAATCAGTCTCGCGGCCGTTTCGAAGGGGACCGTCGAGGGAACCACCGCAATGACTGGGCCATGATCTGCATCGAGCAGACGGTCTACCAGCGTCGTCACACCCACACCCAGCCCTTCGCCGCCTGGGGTTTCTGGGTTGTGGCCGGCGATGGCGGAATCAGCCAGGACGGTTTCGGTCAGCGCCTGCATGGCGACGCCGGCCACCACTGGCGCCGCCTGGTTGATGCAGACCAGGCCGATGCGGTTGAGGCTGATCCCTGCCGCTTCGCAGGCAAGGGCAAGGCCTTGCTGCACTCCAGGAACGTTGGCTAGCGTGCCCTTGATGCCGGTGGTCGGCACGAGCGATGAGGCCAGGAACCGAGGGGGAGTGCCGGGATCAACCATGGCCACGGCGGTCTCCGTGGTCAAATTGCCGATGTCAACGCCCGCGATGAACATGCGACAGGTGTTGTGCAAGGAGCGGCACGCGCCTGGCCACTGGCTCTGGCAGCACCGGGAGCCGGGCAAGGTCGGCAATTGCGATCCAGACGGGACGGTACGAGCCTGAAGGCGAGTCCGGCGGAGATGCTAGCTCCTTGCCATGTCCGGTGCCAAGGCTGCCGCCGATAACGCGAGCCAGGAAGAAGACGTTCGGTACACCGCGATACACGTCCTCGGCGACTGGATCGCTGACGACAACGACCAGGCCGGTCTCTTCGTACACCTCCCGCTTGGCCGCCTCGGCAAGCGATTCGCTATCGTGGGGGCCGCCACCTGGAAAGACGTAGTAACGCTGACCATTTCGCACGCGCTCGATCAAGGCGATGCGGTCGCCATCAATGACGATAGCGCGGGCGCGTGGTTTCACGAGCGATCCTCCTGGGGGAGTAAGCCGCGCTCCGCGTAGGCCGTGGCTGCCTCGCGAACAAGCGCAGCGCAGCGCGGCGCGTGATATTGGGTTTCAAGCTCGTCTGCCAGCGCTTCTAACTCGGTCAGCGTTGAGCGGCCAGGGCGGAGCGCGTTGTACATGGCAAGGAGGCGGTCGTCGGGGACACGCGTCAATTCGGCGGCGCGCAAGAAATTGGCCACGAGCGCGGGACGGCCAGCAGCGGCGGCAATCTGCGCCTGCCATGCAAGGGCTTCCGGCGTGATCCGAAGCTCATCGTCCGCAATTTCCCCGCGCAGAACTGCCTCGACGGTGACCGCCGAGAGCGGTCTGCCACGCGCCGTGCGCACGAGATCGGGGCGCCGCTCGGCGAGCGGATAGTCGCGCTCCGGATCAAGTAGGCGCTCAGGGATGGGCATGGCTTCCCTCCACATGCGCTCTGCCCTGGCGAGCCTGCCAGGCAGGTGGCAGAGTTTCTGGCTCATCAAGAATGACGGCGAGCTCGACGGGCGCCGCGTGCTTCTCGATGAGGCGGGTTTCGACCTGGTGCAGGATGGCAGCCTTGGTGTGATAGCGGGATTCGATCCCCTGTCCCTGGTGATCGAGCAGCACGGGCTCCGGGTGGTCGCCCCTGGCGTACCGCGCGGCGTTCCGGCCGATCGCCCGGTAGTGCTCCGGCGTCATCAGCGGGGCGATCGAGAACAACTCAAGATTCGACAGTGGCGCGAGAGCGCGCTGGTGAATGACGGTCGTGCCCTTGGATTGGATGCCGATCCCGATGCCCGAGCCGCTGAGCCGGGCTGCCGTATGGGCGATGAATGCCACGTCGGACGTGTGGAGCACGCGGATCACGCGGGCGGGAGCGCCTTCCTCCTCCAACCCGGCGAGTATGTCGCGCAGGACGCGGCCATGGTGAATGCCCGCCAGTGTCCGGTCGAGGGCTTCCCCAAAGGCAGGGCCAACCGCGATGACCACCTCGCACGGCTCCGTTCCGCGCGACGCGGGACCGGACTCGATCAATCGCAGTGGCACGGCCGGCCAGCTTAGTGGAATCTCCGGTACGCTGCGGGGATCGGCTGCCTGACGGATTGCGGCGATGCGCGCTCGCCGCTCGCCTTGCACTCGGTAGCCAGTGCCGGGACCAGCGTAGGTGTTGCGATCGTTGACGGCGCTGCGCACGCGAAAATCCGGATCAAGGATCGCTGCTGTCTGAAGATAATCGCCGCTGACTCGCTGCTTGAGCATCTCCAGCACGCGCTGAGCGATGTCATCGTACCCTCGCATCGCCAAGGCGCGGACGACGTCGAGCCCGGTGATGCCACGGTCCAGAATGGCTGTCGCGGCCCGGGAAATGACCACACCAGATTGCGGAGGCGTATCGCGGCTGCCATGCGCAACGACGGCCGCCGCGACCGTCTCCTCCGGAATAGGCGGCAAGCCAAGCTCATCGAAGACATCGCGAATGGCCCGCGCCGCGTAGTCGCGGGCGGCCAGCAGCTCGTCCTCGGTAAAGGGGCAAAGACCGCCGTCTACCTCGTGATCCCGCTGAAGGACCAGCCAGTCATCGAGATCGTCGGCGTTCCAATTGGACGGGCCGAACATGTTGTCATAGCGGGGAATCGAGCCAAATCCAGAGCAGATGAAATCGGTGCCGGCCAGCAACTGGGGCATCGTGCGGGCGGTGCGCCGAATCTCCGACTCAGAAAAGAGGGTATCGTTGCCGCTGGCTACTTCCAGACCCCAGAGCATCGCCAGGACGTTTTCGGCCAGGAGCTCTCGCACCCCGCCGGGGACTGCTCCCGCAATTGCTACCCCGTCGATGCCGCCGTTCTGCACCCCCTGCACGCCGGTGCCCCGCGTCATGGCCAGGCATCGTGCCTCCAGGTAGAGCATAGAACAGCCCTCCGCGTTCCCCATCAGGCATTCGACGCCAGCGCCAGAGGTGAAGCGCAGCTTGAGCCCGCGCGACGTATAGGCTGCCGCCAAGAACGCTTTCGACCAGGGGGTGTCATCGCCATCGAGAAAGACCGCTTCGGTGCCGTAGGTAGAAACTGTTTCCGCATAGGTCGTCAGGCCGCGCATGCCAAGCGCAAGCTCGGTCGCTTCCTCGACCGAGCATTGCGCCAGCGCGCCACCCGTCACCGCCTGGGAGCCGACGAGCAAGGCGAGGGCCACCACTGGTGCATGGCTAGCGACGGCGACTGTCGTCTCGACTTCACGGAAGCCGGCGAGGGTCGCTGTCGCTGCATCGGCCGCGAGCAGCGCCGGCTCGTCCTTGGCATTGGTTACATGTGCCTGATTCGACGGCGTCTGGCGCGCGCGGAGCTTTTGCGCCGCCATCATGAGCTCGACGACGTTGAGCTCGTTCAGGATCTCGGTGGCGCGAGCCGGCGTGATCCCGGCGGCAAGCCGCCGTAGCTCCTCTGCTGGCACCGCCGGATCGACCAGGCGCCGGGCGAATTCGCGTGGCGGGATGGCCATCGCTTCCTCAGCGACCGAGATGTCAATCGCATGATCGGCGATGAACCGGTCAATGAGATCAAAGGCGGAGCGAGGCTTGCCATCGAGCTCGACGACGCGCCCGTTTTCGATCCGGAGCGTGGCTGGCGGATCGTGCGGCGACTGCATCGCGGTGAATCCCAGGTCGGGCGCTTCCTGCACGAAGCCGTCGAGATTGATCGGCCGGTCGTTGAGGGCGCGGAATCGGCCGGAGCGGGCAGTCATCGGCTCAGGCGGATTCGGGGCGAGCGACTCCATCTACGTGCTCCTCTCCTGGTACTAGGGCATTGCCTGGCACTTCGTACCGGCCCGATTTGGAGGTTAGCACGATCCGGTAGACGATCGTGTCGGCTGGGAGCGCCGGGCGAGTCGCGGGATCGGGATAGATGATCTCCAACGCGCGGGCACGCGCCGCGGGCTCCGTAATCTCCTCGTAAATTCCCTCTGCAATGACGCTCCGCCAGCAATCGGGCGCCTCGGCGGCATCGACCTCGAAGGAGACAAGAGGATTGGCGCGCATCAGGCGAATCTTGCGGCCAGGACCACTGTGCGCGTAGATCGCGGTTCCGTCGTAGCCATAGGCAAGCGGCACGACGTAGGGCCGGCCTTCGCTGCCGTCGCGCCCGTGCGCGCAGCAGGCGATCCGGCCAACGACCGCCGTTTGTAGTAATTGTTCAATCTCATTGTCTGGCAAGACCGCTATGATCCCCATGGTTCCTCATCACGCTGGTGGGCAGCATCGCTTGGCCCAGCGATCACGACCTCAACGCAATCAATCGCGTTATTTTGATAGCCCTTGGCGTTCCAGGCAGGCGACCACGGCTGCGAAAGGCCGCGCTCATCGACCGCCCGGCAGCAAAGGCGCGCCTGACCTGGAAGCGCCTGCCATACCCAGGTCCAGCGCACCCAAGCGAGCGGCCCCGCCCGCTCGATGATGGTTGCCTCGGTCCAGTGCTCGCCGCCATCCGAGCTCACTTCGACACGGGCGATGCCGGCAAAGCCGGACCAGGCGAAGCCCGTGACGGTGATCGTCCCAGGCTGAAGCGTGGCTCCCGGTGTTGGATAGGTAATGATTGATTTGACAGGCATCTCCCGGACGGGAGCCACCTTCTCTCCCTGCGGCGTGATCAACACGTAGAGATCGCCCTGGTAGTGCCCCGTGAAGGGACGGTCGAGCGCTTCCAAGCCGATGAGCCATTTGGTCGAGGCGATGCCACCCCACCGGGGCACGAGCAGACGCACCGGGCCGCCGTGCGGAATCGGGAGTGGCTCGCCGTTCATTTCCCAGACGAGGAGGACATCGGGGTCACGCGCAACCGGCACGGGCAAGGCCCGCCGCATGTTTGGCAGGTCGGCTCCCTGCGTGACCACATCCACCACTGAGTCACGTATCCCGGCGGCATCGAGCACATGGTGTAACGAGGTTCCTGTCCATTTGGCGTTGCCAATCGCATCGTTCTTCCACGGTGTGCCCTCGGCTGGAGGGGTGAAGCGCGTCCGGCTATTGCCGGCACACTCCAGGAATGCGGTGATGGCTCGCCGGGGAAAGCGCTGGAGATCTTCCAGCGTAAAGGTGCACCCCTGCTCGACCTGCCCAGTCACACGTAGCCGCCAGGTCGCCGGGTCGAGCGTGGGGATCGGACCATTGGAGCGAACGAAGAAGCGCTCGTTTGGGATGATGAAGCGATCGAGCAACTCGGGCGGAGTCCCGAGATTGGTGTCGCCGTATGGGGTGAGGCGCGGGTCCTTGCCCGGAATGGCCATCCTCAGCATCTCCTCGGCACGCAGCTAGCCTTCGCGCGCATCATACCCCAGTGATGCCGGACGCTCGGCGATGACATGACGTGGAAGGCCAGCCAGATCGGGGAGAACGGCAATCCGGGCATCCGGGAGACCGGCCGCAAGGAGGCGGGGTGCAGTCTCAGCCTGTGCCGGATCGATCTCAATCGCGACTGCTCCGCCAGGTGCCAGAACGCGGGGGAGGTCGGAAACGAGCCGCCGGTACAGATCGAGACCATCTGGACCGGCTTCGAGGGCGAGCCGCGGCTCGGCCGCAAGCTCGGGATTGCTGGCCACTTGATCAGGACGCAAATAGGGGAGGTTCGCCAGGATGAGATCGACCGGCCCTCGGCACCAGGTGACAAGATCGCCGCAGACGAGAAGGACTTCACGCTGAAGGCCGAGACGGGACCGGTTGTGACACGCAAAGTGCAGCGCGGCGCGGGAGATGTCCGCGCCGGCGATGCGCCAGGTGAGCGGCTTTGCTAGATGATAGGCGAGTGAGAGCGCGATCGCGCCGCTGCCAGTGCCGACATCGATGACTGTCGCTCCCGCTCGCTGGGTCAACCATCGCAGAGCCCACTCGACCAGCAATTCCGTCTCGGGCCGCGGCACAAGCACTCCCGGACCGACGACGAACGGGAGTCCCATGAATTCGCGTTCGCCGGTGATGTAGGCGACCGGCTCGCCAGCCAGTCGGCGCTCGACGAGCGCCGTAAAGCGTGAGAGATCATCCGGCGCAACCGGCTCGTTCAGGCGGAGAAAGAGGGCCGTTCGGTCCAGACCAATGACGGAGCGCAAGAGAACTTCGGCATCGAGGCGCGGCGTGGAACTTCCGCCAGCAGCAAGGCGTTGCGATGCCCAGCGAAGCGCCTGAGCAATCGTGACGGGCTCTGACATGGCCAGGGAGTCGCTCATGCCAATTGCCAATGGCGCGAAATCGTGTAGGATGAACGGTGCGCCACGTCTTGTCGAGGTCCTTGAGCGTTTCGGCGACCGTGCTCATAGGTGAGCCGGTCATCGCAAAGGAGGATCATCGCATGTGCTCTCCCGAAGTCATGGCGAAGGTGCATCAGGAATTCTCGCGTCGCCGCTTATTGTCCGGCATGAGCGCAACGGGAGCGGCGGTGGCATTGAGCACGCTCGGCGTCGCCTCGCGGGGAATCCGGAGCGCGCGAGCCCAGGAAGGCTCGCCCGAGGCAACGCCAGTGCAGCCACTGCTACCAGGCGGCTTCACCCGCGTCGTTGACCTGACACACGTGGCGAGCCCGGATTTCCCGATGTTCCCTGGCGCTCAGCCGATGAAGATTGACGTGCTCGTCACCGTGCAGCAGAACGGGTTCTACAAGAACCAGCTCACGTTAGACGAGCATACCGGAACGCACATGGATGCTCCAGCGCATTTCGTCGCCGATGGCATGACCGCCGAGTTGCTGCCACCCGAGCGCTTGATCGCCCCGCTGTGTGTGGTGCACATCCATGAGCGAGCGGCGAGCGACCCAGACGCGCAAGTGATGGTTGATGACATTCTGGCCTGGGAAAGCCAGTATGGGCCGCTGCCAGCCGGCGCATTCGTGGCGATGCACTCTGGCTGGGAGGCACGTGTTGGCGACCCTGCCCAGTATGTCAACCTCGATGCAAATAACGTCCAGCACTATCCTGGGTGGCATCCGGATGCGGCTGCCTTTTTGGTGAATGAGCGCGACATCGTCGGCATTGGCGTTGACACGCTAAGTCTCGACTATGGCGCATCGGCCGATTTCAAGACGCATCTTACGGTGCTGCCCGCGGGCAAGTACGGTATTGAAAACCTGGCCAATCTCGCGACGGTGCCACCCGCTGGTGCCACGATCATCATCGGCGGGCCGAAGCATCGCACCGCCTCCGGCGGGCCGGTTCGCGCGCTCGCCCTGGTGTAGCCTGGCACGCGGCCCAACCGGCACGCCTTGCTAGAGCGTCGTAGGAGGTGGGAGCGCGGAGCGAGGGACGAGGCCAACCCACTCGCGTGGGGCGAACGTCCCCGCTCCCTTACTACGCTCAGGGCACGGCTCATCACCCGATAGCCTGCTCAAGGCGGTTACCTTTGACGAGCCGGCTTTAGCCGGCATTGCACGCTCAGCGCGGGTCTTGAGGCCCGCGCGATAATCGGCTTTGCACCCTCGGCGCGGGGACGGTCGCCCCGCGCGACGCCAGAGGAGCATTGCGCTTCCTCCATCTGGGTCAATCGGGATCACCTTCCGATCATGGCGGGAATGCGCAGCGAGGCATCTCTCCCCGTCTTCAGCCTCGGCCAGCGCACATCGGGTGAGCACCACGAGCTACCTGCTGGCAGGCCGCGAAGGAAGCACCTCTCGGGGCATGATCATCCGGAACCACCGCGCGGGTACCAACCATCTTCCGGCCATGCAGACTCGGCGCGCAATCGGCGGTATCATTCAGAGCAGGGCGTCGCGCCCATTGCCGAACATGGTCTCGCCATGCCATCGAGCGAGACGCCCACTTCGACAAACGCAAGGAATGTAATGATGAGCAAACTTCTCGCAACGCTGGCAGAGATTGACCGGCGATATCAAGAGCTTGACCATCTGCTGGCCGATCCGGCGATTGCGACCGATCCGCAAAAGTTGCAGGAGTATGGCCGGGAGCGCGCCGAGCTTGAAGAGGTCGTTGCCGCCTACCACGAGCTGCAAGCCACTGAGGCGCGCATCGCCGAAACCGAGGCACTCACCCGAGACCCGGATCCAGAGATCGCGGACCTGGCCTTCGAGGAGCTTGAGGAGCTCCGCGCTCAGCGCGAGCAGATCCTGCGGCGCATCAAATCGCTCCTGGTCCCGAAGGATCCCAACGATAAAAAGAACGTCATCGACGAGATCCGTGCCGGGACTGGTGGTGAGGAAGCGGCACTCTTCGCCGCTGACCTCTTCCGGATGTATACCCGGTACGCGGAGCGGCAGCGCTGGAAGGTCGAAGTGCTTTCCAGCACCGAGACCGATACTGGAGGGTTTCGCGAGATCATCTTTGAGGTCTCGGGCCGCGGCGCGTACAGCCATCTCCGTTATGAAAGCGGCGTGCATCGCGTCCAGCGTGTACCCGTCACCGAGAGCCAGGGCCGCATTCACACGTCTACGGCTAGCGTCGCCGTGCTTCCAGAAGCCGAAGAGGTTGATATCAAGATTGACGAGGACGACCTGCGTATTGATGTCTACCGCTCCACTGGTCACGGTGGGCAAAGCGTCAATACCACCGACTCCGCCGTCCGCATCACGCACCTTCCGACCGGCATTGTCGTCACTTGCCAGGACGAGAAGAGCCAGCTCAAGAACAAGATGAAGGCGATGACGGTGCTCCGGTCGCGCCTGTATGAGCTTGAGCAGCGGCGTTTGGCCGAGGAGCGGGGCGAGGCTCGCCGGTCGCAGATCGGCAGCGCCGAGCGCAGCGAAAAGATCCGGACCTACAACTTCCCCCAGGACCGCGTCACCGACCACCGGCTGAAGCTGAGCCTCAGCAATCTTCCGGCGATCCTCGACGGCCAAATTGATGTGCTCATACAGGAGCTACGCGCGGCAGACGAGGCCGAGCGACTCGCTGAGGCCGGCCTAGACGAGCGCGCCGTCGCCGCCGACTAAGCGATGTCCGGAGCAGGCGCGCGGCAACGCGCCGCGCCATACAAACGCTAGATTAGGGATGCACGGCCGGACAGAGCTGCAGCGCCTGCTCGACAGCGTCTTCGGGACTTATGCCGTGGTGAATGGCTGCCCTGGCGCGCATCATCATCCCGCGCGCCTCTTCGGTTGCCAGAACCTGGCCCCATCCACCCAGGAGCACCACCGGACGGCCCAAGCGGAGCGCAAGCGAGATCTCCGACAGGGTGCCGAATCCGCCTCCAGTTGCAATGACAGCTCCGGCGCTCGCCACGATGATGACGTTGCGTGCCTGGCCCATGCCGGTGCAGATTGGGATGTCAACCCACGGATTGGCCATCGCAGGATCATAGCCCGGCAGGATGCCAATCGTCGTTCCACCCGCTTGCTTGGCGCCACGGCAGGCGGCAGCCATCGCGCCCTCTAGGCCGCCACAGATGAGGATGGCGCCCCGGCTGGCGACGAGATAACCGATTCGCTCAGCGATGGCGAGTTCTTCTGGCGTGGCCTCGCCCGGACCGCAGAGCGCGATGCGTGGCATTCCAGGTGTCATTGCTCCTGCCCGCGACTCAGGGAATAGCGTGCCACCGGTTCATGCCGGGCGCCGGAACGCTCCAGAAAACTTCGCACGAGGACGACCTCGCGTACCGGTATGGAAACAGGTGCTCGCGCCAGCCGCTCGCGCAGCGCGGGCGAGCTCAAGCGGCGCCGGATGGCTGCCGCGACCTCGGGCGACGGAGGCTCGCGCAGGCGGCCAAGCGTCACATGGGGCGCGAGTGGCCGCTGCTCGACCGGGAAGCCTAGCTCAGTGAGCGTCGCGGCAAGGTCGGCATGGAGCCGGATCAGTCCGGGTGTCTGCCCGCGCAACCCAAGCCAGATGACGCGCGGCTGCTGCTCGCTGGGGAAGACTCCGAGCTCCCCGGTTTCCAGGGTGAAGGCGCTGTGCCGAGCCACCGGAGCGCTGAGCGCGAGGCGCAAGAGCTCAGCGCGCTCTGGCTCGGTATCACCAAGAAAGTGGAGTGTCAGGTGCGCGGTGCTGGCAGCAATCCAGCGAACTGGCCATTCGTCCTTGGCGAGCGTCTCGATGATCTCTCCGACGAGCTCGACGGCGGGTTGCGGCATCGGCACCGCCAAGAAGAGACGCCAAGGAGCGCCAACCTCCGCCGGCTCCGGCGGGCGCTCTTTTTTGAATTTGACACGGCCTTTGGCCATTATCGCTCCTCGTGTCACCGTGGGCCGCAGGCACGCCGCGGCCTGCTCTCGAAAGTATAGAGGGGTGGACGAATCCTTCTCGCTCGAAGGACAATCTCACCCGGAGGTTTGGCACGTGATGAGGACGGCATTCCTAGGTCCACGGGGCACATTTAGTGAAGATGCAGCGCTGCTGGCTGCGGGTGGCCCCGGTCATGAAGATATGCTCATACCGTTTAGCACGATTCCCGCGCTTACCGCGGCGGTGGAAACCGGATTGGCCGACCAAGCGGTGCTCCCAATCGAGAATTCGATTGAGGGAGCGGTGAGCGCAACGCTCGATGTGCTGATTCATGAGACACCATTGAAGATCAAGGCCGAGCTAGTCCTACCGGTTCGGCTCTTCCTGATCACGGTGCCGGGCGCGACGCTCGCAGATATCAAGGTCGTAACGTCTCACCCAAATCCGCTGGGCCAGAGCCGGCGGTTTCTGGAGCGCTGCTTGCCGAAGGCAGAGCAGGTCGCTGCCCTGAGCACCGCGACGGCAGTGCAAGAGGTCATCGCGAGCGGGGATCCATCGCGCGCGGCGATCGGTACCGAGCGGTCGGCCCAGCTCTTCGGTGGCCAGATTTTGGCGCACGATATCCAGGACATCCGGGCGAACGTCACCCGCTTTATCGTGCTGGCCCAGGAGGATGCTCCCCCGACTGGAGACGACAAGACGTCCATCGGGTTTACCATCAAGGCGAATGTTCCAGGAGCACTGCACGCCATTCTCACGCCGTTCGCCGAGCTCAATGTGCAAATGACCAAGATCGAGTCGCGCCCAACCAAGGCCTGGCTCGGAGAGTATGTCTTTCTGATCGATTTCGAGGGCCATCGCCTGGATGCGAAGATTGCCCAGGCTCTGGATCAGATCCAGGACAAGTGCGCCATTCTCAAAATATTTGGCTCGTATCCACGCTTCCCGCTGGAAACGCTGCGGCACCTCTATGAGCCGCCGGCGTTCCCGCCGACCGTGTGAGCAGGGACTGGCCATGCGTCTCATCGTGCACGATACGCTCGCGACAGCGCCCTTGGTCTTTCCGATCCAAGCAGGCTGGGTCCAAGGTGTGGAAGAGATCATGCCCACGCCGGAGGTCGTGGGATCGGGAGTAGGACCGGAAGATGCGGCGCTCATTCCGTCCGCTGAGGTGGCGCACGTGCAAGATTCTCATGCGATCGTGAGTGACGTGGCAGTGGTGGCGCAGGCACAAGGAGCGATCGCGATGCGCTGCCCGGTTCGGCCCGACGAGATCGCGGAAACGCCGGTGCGCCTTTACCACGTCAGTGGCACTGCCGAAGTGCTGGCACGCGCCACCCTCCGTCCCTTCTTCGGCATCATCCCCACGGAATGGTCGCGCGAAGAGCGGGCCGATGCGCAGGTGGTGATCGTTGAGGGGATCGAGGCGGTGCGTGAGCCCGAAGCTGGCTACGCGGAGGATCTCTGCCGGGCCTGGTATATCCTGACTGGGCAACCGGTGGTAACGCACGTACTCGTCGTGCCGCGGGAAGCACGGCGGCACGACGTGGAGCGGGTAGTGGCGTTGTTGGATGAGGCACGCCGCCTAGCGCATGAGCGCCGCCGGGACCTGCGCCGCACGATCGCTGAGCAGCACGGGGTGAGTCGAGACCGGCTCGCGACGCTCTTCACCGGGCAACGCTATCGGCTTGAGGAACACGATCGCCAGGCGTTGCTGCTGCTCCTGCAGCGTGGCACCCGCGGCTCGGCGTATCCACCGATTCATGATCTGCTCTCCTGGGAGCCAGTGCTCCTGGCCTGAGCATCACCCGTCTGCCCGCGAAGCGAACGCATCGTCATCAGATTCGCGAAGAGCGCGGCTAGATCCGTTCGGCGCGAACGATGTGGCGGGAAAGATATTCGGTGCCGGTGAAGGCTCCACCGCAAGTGATCAGGGTTAGCGCTTCGTAGCCCACGTCGCCGATCACGGCTCCGGCATCGGTGTTTGCGTCGACTTGCCAGGTCTCGGTGACGACGTACGTGGCGCCGCGCCCATCCTTACCGATCAGGTAAATCTTGTCGCCGGGCGCCAATTGCTCAAGGTTCCAGAAGACCGTTGGACCAATGCCCCACCAATCCCGGTGACCCGACATCGTGACATTCGTGCGCTCACCGGGGCGGGAGAAGACGGCATACCACCCGACGTTCCACGGATCCTTAGGTACGTCCATGACGCCGTCGGTAACTCCAACGCGCTCGATGTTGGCGTCGATGGTGATTTTGGGGATGACGATGCGAACAGGCGAGAACGGCCCAGGCGCTTCCGGAACCGTCTCGTCGCCCTCAAAGCGCCGGAACCGCCGAGCGTCGATCCGCGGTAATCCCTCGCCATCGACGCCTGTCAGATCGAGGCCGCGCGCACGGGCAAGCTCAAGACCGACCGGCGCGGCCGTGATGGTCTCGTCATGCAGCGCTTGCTGCAGGCGGCCAAACTCATACCACTGAACGCGGAAACCAGCGGTGACATAGACCGGGGAGAGCGGATCGCCAAATTGCTCGTCGCCGCCAATGCGCTTCAGGAAGGTTGAAAATGCTGCGCCGGTGACAAAGGCATCTCCCGCGGCAGGTCTGCTGAACACCGCCGTTGCCCGGTCACTGCCCGCGCGCCTGCCAGCAACGAGGCGGTCAGGCTCGTGCCGGAGTGCGAGCAATTCCTCACCGGCCCGTCCGCGAACCACCCGCGGGGACGCTGATCCGGCCGATCGTTCCGCGATGATGAGGTAGCCGCGCTGGAAAAACTGAGCCTGGCGATCGAGATAGCTCACCGGCTCCGAGACGGGAAGCCCGAGCTGGCTCAGGCCGTCGTGGCGGATCCAATAGGAGAGGAACGGCTCGCTGAGGCTGTGTCCAGTCTCTTCGGCGTAAAACCGGCTTGGCGTAATGGTGCCGGCCACGGCGGAAGAGGGCACGCCACCAAGCGAGGCGGCGGTGACGAGCATGGCAATGAGCGGCGTCAGCCAAAAGCGAGTGCACCGTAAGGACGTGCCGTTTTCCCGGTGGTGATGGCTCATGGCTCCCATGCTTCTCCTGCGATCCCGCATGACTCACGTATTGTCAGGATTGATCCTAGGCGATGCGGCGGGCCAAGGGAAGATGGACCTTTGTTCCGGTCGCGCCTGCCGGATGGGCTATAGCAACGCGAGACAGACCGGGAGTCTGTGAGGAGTTAGAGCCACTTCCAGATCAAGAGCGCGCCGAGCCCGCCGATCACGAGGACGATCAGCCAAGGGAGAATGAAGCCGATAAAGGATTCTCGCTCGAAGCCAAGGCCGTAGATTCCGGTTGCTTCCTTGATCCGGTCGATGATGCCGCGGCGCTTGCGATACGACTCATTGGTCATCCCCGCCTCCATACCAGCCCAACCTCCATGGCGCGCATGTTCATGCACTCGTCAACCTTCCCGGAACAGATGATACCGTAGGCCGGTCTATCTCGTGGCTGTTGGAGTGATGCCTTCGTGCTCGGTCTGCTCGGCTGGCGCTTCGTCGGCCTGCTTTCGCGCCGGGGGAAGCTTCCGCATCGCGGGGAAGAGGATCACGTCGCGCAAGCTCGGCTGATTCGTGAAGAGCATCGCGAGGCGATCAATGCCGATGCCGACCCCACCGGTTGGCGGCATGCCGTACATGAGCGCATTGACATAATCCTCGTCGATCGGCATAGCTTCTTCGTCGCCAGCGGCTCGATCCCGCTGCTGCTCGACAAAGCGAGCGAACTGGTCGAGCGGGTCATTGAGCTCGGTGAATGCGTTGGCGAGCTCGATGCCGCCGATGTAGACCTGGAATCGCTCGACATGGGTGGGATCATCCGGCTTGCGCTTGGCCAGGGGCGAGAGCTCAACTGGGTAATCAACGACGAAGGTCGGCTGAATCAGGTTAGGGCGGACGAACTGCTTCAACAGCTCATCGACGATTCGTGGCCAAACCGTCTCACTTTCCACGTCGGCGCCGGCAGCCCGGGCGGCCCGCAACAGATCTGGCTGGGTTGGGTGCTCAATATAATCAATCCCCGCGTAGGCGCGGATTGCCTCTCGGAGCGTCACCCGGCGCCAGGGTGGGGTGAGATCGATCTCGTTTCCCTGGTAGACGAGCAGGGTGGAACCTAGCGCTTCGAGCGCGGCATGCACGATGAGCCCCTCGACGCGCTCCATCATGGTCTGGTAGTCAGCGTACGCCTCGTAGAACTCGAGCATCGTGAATTCCGGCGAGTGGTTCCGGTCGATCCCCTCGTTGCGGAAGTCCTTGCAAATCTCGTAGACCCGCTCGTACCCGCCGACCACCAAGCGCTTCAGATAGAGCTCATCGGCGATGCGCAGATAAAAGATTTGATCGAGGGCGTTGTGATAGGTCGTAAAGGGGCGTGCCGCGGCGCCGCCATAGAGCGGCTGCAAGACGGGTGTTTCGACTTCAAGATAGCCAAGGTTATCGAGATAGCGCCGGATCGCCGAGACCATGCGGGTTCGGGTGATGAAGATCTGACGAACCTCGGCGTTGGCGATCAAATCGGCGTAGCGCTGCCGGTAGCGCAGCTCGATATCTTGCAGGCCGTGCCATTTCTCGGGCGGGGCGTTGAGCGCTTTCGTCAGCGGACGATAGGCATGGACGCGCAGCGTGATCTCACCAGTTTTCGTGCGAAAAAGCGTGCCCGTCGCCTCGATGAAATCGCCGAGATCGACGAGCTTGAGGAAGCGTTGAAAGGCATCTTCGCCGACATCGTCACGCCGCAGATAGATTTGCAGCTCCCCGTGGCCGTCGCGGAGGTGGGCAAAGGCCGTTTTGCCCATGTGCCGGATGCTGACCACGCGGCCAGCCAGGGTGATTGGCCGGTCATCCTCGGCGCCGGGGTCACCCTGGCGCTCAAGCTCCGCGTACCGCTCTCGGGCTTGGATCGTCGTGTGCGTGCGGTGTGAGCGGGGAGTGTAAGGATCCAGGCCGAGGGTACGGAGCTCCTCGGCCTTGAGCCGGCGCATCTCTTGCAGCTCTGAAAGCTCTAATTCCATGGCGGGACCTCGGCATCAGGCGTCACGATTTGGCGGCGTGGCGAGCGGATGGACGTGGGTCCGAGCACCACCATCGCACGGATTGCCTCCTGGTGACGCCCGACGCCAGCCGCCATCACGCGACCCTGAGGATGGTATAGACAATCGTGCCCCCCGGAGTCTGGACGGTCGCCTTTTCACCAGCGCGGCGGCCGATCAATGCATGCCCGACGGGGGAGTCGGTCGAGATCGTGCCAGCGCGGGTATCTGCCTCTTCTGGGCTGACGAGCCGCCACGTCTCTTCCTCGCCCGAATCATCGCAGATGGTAACAACCGAGCCGAGTCCAACGCGGTCACCATGCGTCGGCTCGATGATCTCAGCGCGCTCCAGTGTTTGCTCAAGCTCATGGATGCGGGCATCGGTCAGGACCAGCTCCTCCTTGAGCGCTTCGTACTCACTGTTGTCAGAGACATCGCCGTGCTCGGTTGCCTCCTGGATGCGCGCGGCGAGCTCCGGTTTCTTGACATTGAGCAGATGCGCCAGTTCCTCTTCGAGCTTGGCTTTCCCTTCTGCCGTCAAGCGGACCACGCGATCTCTCACCATAACCGGCATCCTTTCGACCCTGGCGCGCGCCCGTGTGTCGCCCTGGAGCCAGCCATGGCGCCGCTCCCTCCACACGACACCTTCGGGGCGGGCGCACGACGTGTGCTGTGGCCCATTGCGGTCATCGCGCCATGCGCGGCGAACGACGGCCAGCGGCTCAGCCGGCTAGCCCGCGGGGCGATGCGGCAGGCGCATGGAGCGACAATCTGAGCAATGGACAAGGAGCCGAGGGCAGATGCCCCCAGCTCCTGCGCGTGGTTAAGTATACGGCGGGAGCAGAGCCCTTGTAAACAATGTCCAGTTCACGACGTCGCGACGTCGCCGGCCGCTTGACGGCTCGCGCGTGGTGCGGTATCCTCGCCGGGACGCGCCGCGCGGTCGGCGTGTCGTTGGCGTGCGGGCGCTGAGATGGCTTTCGCATCTCCTTGAGCGCTCGCCTTCGGCTCAGTGAAGGGAGCGGCGTTGGACGCCGGTAGTTCTCAACTCAACGGTCCGACACGTCCCGCCTCCCGGGAGTCGAGCGCCGCCTGATCTGCTTTCCCCGCTGATTGAGCGCCGCCCACCCCGAGAGGCCGGGGCACGGGTGACCAAAGGGTTGTTCCCTTTGTGCACAGAAAGGGGCGGTAGCTCATGCAGACTCCAGTTCGTTACTACATCCTGCAGGACGAGGATCAGCCCGTGGTTCGCACGGTGCCGGTCGCCAAGCCGGTGATCGAGCCGGCAGCGACTGCTGCTGCCAAGGCGGCCGATGCGCCGGTCCCGGCCTCGCAGGATGCCTTGCCAGGTCGGGGCAGCGCGCGCATCAAGCGGTTGGTACGCGCCGCGGCGCGTCGCCACCAGGATCAGCCGGCATCGCGCTAGCTAGATTCGTGCGCCCGAACAGCTCACCATGACAGCCACCTCCGACTCGGGAGCGGCAACAGCGCTGCCATTGCTGGAAGCATTGCAGGCCGCGATCGCCAGCGATGATCGCGCGCGTGCCCGTGAGCTTGCGGCGCGGCTCGTCGAAGAGGATGCGCTGACGCTCCTGAAGGATCTCGATCCGGCGGCGCTCAGCCACTTGTTCCGCATCCTCGGCGATGAGACGCTGGCCGATCTCCTCGAGCGACTGGACGAGCGCGATGCGGCTGACATCCTCGAGCGGATGAACGTTGCCGAGGCGGCAGACGTCCTCGAAGAGATTCAGCCCGACGACGCGACCGATATCCTCGAGGAGATCGATCCGGCGGTCGGGGATGTGATCCTCGTCCAAATGGAGCCGGCCGAGGCCGCCGAACTCCGCGAATTGCTGGCGTACCCACCGGATACCGCCGGTGGGATCATGACCCCCGCGTTCGTCTCCATCTCGCCTGACTTGCGCGCCGACCAGGCGATCGCGGCGCTGCGGAAAGTCGCGGAGCACGCCGAGACGGTCAACTATGTCTACGTGCTCGACAAGGACGAGCGCTTGCTGGGCGTGTTGTCGCTGCACAAGCTGGTGCTCAGCCGGGCCGACACGCCGGTCAGCCAGTTGATGTACCACAACCCGATCGCGGTGCGGGTGGATACCGATCAAGAGGAAGCCGCTCGCATTCTGACCGAGCACGATCTGCTAGCGCTTCCAGTCATCGATGACCAAGGCCGGCTCGTTGGCATCATCACCGCCGACGATATCGCAGACGTGCTCGAAGAAGAGGTCACCGAGGATATCGAGCGACTTGGCGGCTCGGCGCCGCTGGCCGAGCCGTACCTGCGCGCTTCCCCGGCGCTCCTGTTCCGCAAGCGCATCGTCTGGCTCATGGTGCTCTTCATGGCCCAGTTTGTGACCGTCTCGATCATCGATCATTTCGAGCCTGTTCTGGCCCAGGCAACGGTGCTCAGCTTGTTTATTCCGATCCTTATTGGCACGGGCGGCAACATCGGCAGCCAGACGGTGACCACGATCATACGCTCCCTGGCAATTGGGGAAGCCGCGCCACGCCATGTGCTCCGCATCCTGCGCAAGGAGATGGCGACTGGACTGGCGCTCGGCGCGGTGATGGCCACGCTGATGTTCGGACGGGCGCTGCTGACGAGCGAGGGTACCGCCGAGGTCGGCCTGACGGTGGCCGTGGCAGTGCTGGCTATTGCTGTTTGGGCTGCGACGGTTGGCGCAATTCTTCCGCTCGCGCTCACCAAGCTGCGCGTGGATCCGGCCGTGGTCTCAACACCGTTTATCAGCTCCTTCGTCGATGGCACCGGCCTCGTCATCTATTTCACCCTGGCGCAAATCATCCTCGACCTGAGCTAACCGTCCACAGTGCTTCTGACCACGCGGCCGGTCCCCTGAGGGATGACGCGCGCGGGGCAAGCGGGTACTATCGCGCGTGACATGGAGTCACCAGGCTGGTATTGGGCTTTGGCAATGGCATGGGCGGATCCGGACTGATGCGTGAGGAAGCAGACACGGTCATCGCGGTGGTGGAGCGGAGCCAGTTGAGTGGGCTTCTGACCGCGATTCACCGGGCTGGTCATGGGCATCATGCCCGCGTGCTCGATCCGGCGCGAGGGAGCCTCGCCGGGCAGTTGCAGCGGGCGGGGATTGCGGGGCAGGACGAGCTTCTCTCGCATGGCAAGCACGCCGTGCTCGTGCTCGTGCACGCGCCAGGACGCGCGCAGACCATCGCGGCATTGCTGCAGCGCGCGGGTGCGCAGCGGGTGATCCCGGTGCGAAGGAGCGTGCCGGCGGCCGGTTCGCCGTTTGTGCCGCCGGCATGGACTGAACGAGGTGCGCCTTCGGGCGAGGGCCGGCCCGAATGAGCCGGTAGCTGCTTGCCGAAGCTCCTACGACGCGGTCGCTGGCGGGTTGATCTCCTCACCGGTGCGCGTGCGGACCGTGATCGTGCGCGGCCGCGCTTCATCGGCCTTGGGCAAGGTGATGATGAGCACCCCGTCCCGGAATTCAGCAGCCGCGGCGTCTACATTGACCGCTGCTGGCAACTTCAAAGTCCGGTCGAAGGGGCCGAAGTGACGCTCGCGGATGAGCCAGCGGTGCCCGTCACCGGCGCCCGCAGGTGGCTCGTCGTGCCGCTCGCCGCTGATGCGGACGGTATCGCCGAGAACGGTGATGGTCACATCCTCGGGGCGCACTCCGGGCACCGAGGCCATGACGATGAACGCTTGTGGGGTTTCCAGTACATCGACAGCCAGGCCAAGCGTGCCAGGCTGTGTTCCGAGGGGCCTCGGGCGCACGAAGCTTTCCTCAAGCAGCGAGTTCATCGCCTCGCGCAGGCTGATGATGTCACCCCAGGGATCCCATCGCGAAATGCTCACGGCCAATCCTCCCGTATATTGCTGGCTCGGCGTCGTTAGCACTCTCGAAGGGAGAGTGCTAACGAATGGTACTACGGCGCAGCGCCGCCGGGCCAGCCGCACCGGCAGATGGTCGCACGGGCCGGTGGCATCGTGCTGGCGATCGAGTCTGGCATGTGCGCGGATGCTGTTGACGGATGGCCGTTTGGTTGCCTATAGTCCCGACGCGTCGTTTACGGTCTTGAGGCAAGGTCGTGCACACTGCCGTATTCGGCCGGTGGGGCACGCGGAGACAGAGAGGATTGGTCACCAGCGTGATCGGGTATCAGGTACGACTAGGCCGGCTATTTCGAGAAGAGAGTGGTCGCTCGTTCATCACGGCGATTGACCATGGGGTAACGCTGGGCGTTCCCGCGGGTGCCGAGCGAGCAGTTGAGACGGTTGAGCGGATCGTGGCTGGTGGACCCGATGCGGTGTTGATCGGTCCTGGTCTGTTTGCAAAGGTTTCCCATCTCTTTGCAACGAAGGATGCGCCAGTTCCGGTGATCCGGGCGGACTTCTTTGTCAACCATCCGTATCTGGCGCACCATGGTGAGCATTACCGGCAACTGGTGTCCCCCGCCGACGTCATCGCCATGGGTGGCGAAGCAATGATCATGTTCCTGATGCTGGGCGCTGGCGGTGAGGGCATGTTTGCCGACAATGTTGCCGCGGTCGGCCGGGCGGCGCAGGAAGCGCACCGGGTTGGGCTGCCGCTGATCGTCGAGGCGGTGCTCTGGGGCAGCCAGATCGAGAACAAGAAGGACCCGGAGCGGTTGGCCTTTGCCTGCCGGATGGCCGTTGAGCTGGGTGCCGAC